>JAPLPD010000164.1 GCA_026400395.1 Alphaproteobacteria bacterium
AGGACTGGAGCATCGGCAGCACTTCGGTGGTCTATACGCTCTCTCCGCTCAGTCACAATCTGGGCTTCGGTGCGCAGGTGATGGCGCTGGCGATGGGCGCCGAACTCGTCATCAACGATTTGCCGCGCGGCGCGAGCCTCGCCGACCGTATCCTGGAAACCGACACGAGCTTCCTGGTCGGCGTGCCGCCGAACGCGATCGATCTCCTGGCCGAGATGCAGCGGCGCAATTTGAAGGGCCTCGGCCGGCTGACCGGCTTCCGCATCTCCGGCTCGGCGGTGCCGAGCGAAGTAGTGGCGGGGCTCATCGCCCAAGGGATCAAGCCGCAGAGCGGCTACGGCATGACCGAGAGTTGTGGCCACCAGTACACCATGCCGGAAGACGAGGCGCGGCTGATTATCGAGACGTCGGGCAAGTGCTGCGCCGGCTACGAGTTTCGTGTCTTCAAGGAGAACGATCCCGACACCGAAGCCGGGGTGGGCGAGATCGGCCAGCTCGGCGGTCGCGGCGCGAGCCTCATGCTCGGCTATTTCGACGACCAGACCGCGACAGAAGACGCCTTCAACAAGGGCGGCTGGTTCATGACCGGGGATCTCGGCTCGATCGATGCGCAGGGCTATCTGCGCATCGCCGGCCGCAGCAAGGACATCATCATCCGCGGCGGCCACAACATCCACCCGGCGCATATCGAGGAACTGGCAACGCGCCACCCGGCGGTGCAGCGCGCCGCCGCTATACCGATGAAGGACGCTCGCCTGGGCGAGAAGGTCTGTCTCGCCGTGGTCAATCGCCAGGGCCAGAACGTGACGCCCGACGAACTGCTCAATCATCTCGATGCGGTGGGCCTATCGAAATACGACATGCCGGAATATTTCCTGCGGCTCGACGAAATTCCGCTGACGCCGAACGGCAAGATGCTCAAGCGGGCGATCCTGGACTGGATCGAGGCCGGCCGCGTGACGCCGCAGCCTGTGCGTTTCGACGGAAAACGCGGCAGGGATGCGGCAAACCCCAATTGACTCAGGTTTCGGCCTGCCACATACCAACGGGCATCCGGCAAAGCTCCCCCCAGAAATCAGGCAAAATACTGTAGCGACATGGCGCTTGTAACGTCCAACAATTACACCAATTCGGCGCTCAGGACCGGGGACGTCGACACTTATCCGGAGCGGAAGGTTGGCGAGTTCATCGGCACTGTGGTGTCGAATGCCTCGGTCAACGACGAATACAAACACGTCGTCCTCAAGGTTCACCCGCAGGCGTTGAAGGCCTACGCCGGGCAGATGTTCCACCTGCTCTGCCCGTCGCCCGACGGGGCCGAGGTCTGGATGCGCCGGCCGATGAGCGTGTACCGCGTCGACCGGACGAATGGACAAATCGAGTTTCTCTACAAGATCGAAGGCCGCGGCACCCGCGGCATGGCATTGCTCGAACCGGGCGACGATTTCAACGTCGCGGGCCCGCTAGGCCACGGCTTCACACTCGATCCGAGCTGGAAAAATATCGCGGTGCTCGGCCGCGGCGTCGGCTTGGCCACGCTCGCGCCGCTGTCGCAACTGGCAGCCGAGAACAAGGTCGGCGTCACCGCGATCCTCTCGGCGCGCAACCCCGGCGTCGTGATGTCAAAGAAGTTGTTTGACGAACTCGGCGCACGCACCATGGTCGTGCTCGATTCCGACAACAGCAGCGCGGTCGAGAATGTCGAGAAAATCCTCGGGGACCTGATCGCACGGCGCCAGGCCGACGCCTTCTTCACCTGCGGCTCCAACCGGCTGCTGAAGCTGATGCAGCGGCTCGGCAAGAAGCATGCCATTCCTGGCCAGGTCGCCATGGAGCAGATCATGGTGTGCGGCTTCGGCGCCTGCTACGTCTGCATGCGCACGTTCGAGGTCGATGGCCAGAAGGTGCTCCGGCGCGTCTGCCGCGATGGTCCGGTGTTCAACATGCAGGAGGCCGTGGGATGGTAGACCTCTCGGTCAAGATCGGCGACATCACCCTGCAGAATCCGATTCAGCCGGCCTCCGGCGCGTTTTCGTGGGAATACAACGACGTCATCGACCTCAACCGGCTCGGCGCGCTAGTGGCGAAGACCATCTGCCGTGAGCCACGGCTCGGCAACCCGACGCCGCGCATGGCCGAAACCGAGGCCGGGATCATCCAGTCGATCGGGCTGCCGGGCAAAGGAATCGAATACTTCGTCGATCACATCGTACCCGAATACGCCAAGTTCAAGCCGCCGCTGGTGGTGAGCGTGAACTCGGAGACGATCGAGGATTTCGCCGCGCTCGCCGAAGAGCTGAGCGTTCCGGACGTCGATGTGATCGAGGCGAACATCTCGTGTCCGACCCGCAACCAGACGGGCGGCAACTTCGCGATGCACGAGGATTACACCCGCGACTGCATCACCGCGATCCGAGCGAAAACGAAGAAACCGCTTTGGGTGAAGCTGTCGCCCAATGCTGGCGACATCGTCTCGATCGCACGCGCCGCCGAAGCCGCCGGCGCCGACTGCCTGGTCATCGCCAACACCTTCCTGTCGCTCAAGATCAGGACCGACAACTTCCGCCCCGCGCTCGGCAACAAGTTCGGCGGACTGGTTTCCCCGGCGTTGAAGCCGATCGTGCTGCGGATGGTCTATCAGGTGGCAAAGCAGGTGAAGATCCCGATCATCGGCGTCGGCGGCGTGACCAAAGCCGAAGACGTGGTCGAATACATGCTCGCGGGTGCGAGCGCGGTCGGCATCGGCTATGCGGGTTTCCGCAATCCGACGGCGCTGGTTCAGATCATCGACGACCTCGAAGCCTGGTGCGACGAGCGCGGCATCAAGAAGGTCACCGAACTGATCGGTGCGGTGAAAGACGCCGACATGGAAAGCGACCCGCTGGTCGCGGCGTCGGTCGGCGTCTGAGCCGCCGCGCATCGGGCGGCTGGCATGGTCGGCTGACATGGCGAGCCCATTCGAGCAATCCGTTGCCAACGCGGTCGCCCATCACGAGGCCGGGCGTCTCGAGCAGGCGGAGGCCGTCTACCGTGACGCGCTTGGCTTGGCGCCAGGTCATCCGGCCGTAACCCACAATCTCGGCGTCATCGCCGCAGCCAAGGGCCGGCATCGCGAAGCCCTCGCCCATTTCGACGCCGCGATCGCTGCCGAACCGCAGTATGCCGCCGCGCATTACAACCGCGCCTCGGCGCTGCAAACGCTCGGCCGATCGCGCGACGCCCTGCAGAGCTTTGCGCGGGTCTGCGCGATCGATCCTGGCCACTACGACGCCCATCGCGCGCTCGGCTTCCTCTGGCTCGCCGAAGGCGACCGCGGCCGTGCACTCGATCATTTCGCGCGCACCTACGAGCTCCGGCGCGGCGACGACCGGTCGGGCATCGCGGCCAAGTCGCTGACCTGGGCGGCGCGCGGCAAGCTGCTGCACGACGCCGAGCAGTTTCGCCATCTGGCGGCACGTCGCCGCGACCGGCTGAGCTTCGAGGCTCTGGCGCGAAACTATGAAGCGGTTGCGGAAGGCGTTCCGGAGCAGGCCGTGCCGCTGTCCGACGAGCAGCTCGACGCACTCGGCGATGACTACAACACCGCGATCCATGTCGGCGCTGCGCCGGAGATCGCGGGCCGCGCCGTCAGCGAGCGGTCGGACCGGGACGCCTTGATGGAGCGCTACCGCGAGCGCGAATGCGGCGCGGTGTGGTTCGATGACCTCCTCACCCCTCCGGCCCTCGCCGCGCTGAAGCGCCACTTGCTCGAAAGCACGATCTGGCACGACTTCAGCCACATCGGCGGCTTCGTCGCCTCCTATCTCGAGGATGGCCTCGCCTGCCCGCTGCTGCTTCAGATTGCCGACGAGATTCGTGGCGCCTTTCCCGACCTGCTCAAAGAGCACCCACTGTCCCAGGCCTGGGCGTTCAAGGGGCTCCAAGCCACCGCGGCCATTGACGCTCACGCCGACGATGCAGCCATCAGCATCAACTTCTGGGTGACGCCGGACCACGCCAACCGCAATCCCGACGGCGGCGGACTGGTCGTGTGTCGCGCTCCGCCACCTGCTGCATGGCAGGTGCAAGGCTACGAAGCGGACATGACAGCGATCTCGGCATTCCTAAACCGACACGTCGCCGACAACTTGGTTGTGCCTTACCGAGAGAACCGCGCAGTCCTGTTCGAATCCCGGCTGTTTCACCGCTCCGGCTCCACGAATTTCGCCGCCGGCTACGAAAATCACCGCATCAATCTGACGCTGCTGTTTGGCCGCCACACCGATTGATGGTTCAATCCAGCAACGAAACCGCCCAGCCAGTCGAGATCGATATGCGCGCAGTCGTCGTCCGTGAATTCGGTGGCATCGGGAACGCAAGCCTCGGCGACATGCCGAAGCCCGCTCCGAAAGCGGGTGAAGTGCTGCTGGAAACGCGGGCAGTCTCGGTCAATTTCGTCGATCTGGTGATGATCAGCGGCAGCTACCAGTTCAAGCCGCCGCTGCCGTTCATTCCCGGCAAGCTGCCGGTCGGCGTGGTCGCGGCGGTGGGCGACGGCGTCACTAAATTCAAGCCGGGCGACCACGCGCTGCTGATGGCCGAGTCAGCGGGATTTGCCGAGTTCGCCGTGATGCCCGAAGGGCAGTGCATCAAGCTGCCGCCGACGCTGCCATTCGAGGAAGCAGCATCAATGGCGCTGGTTTACGACACCGCCTATTTCGCGCTGAAGGATCGCGGGCGGATTCAGCCTGGCGAAACCGTGCTGGTGCTGGGCGCGACCGGTGGCGTCGGGCTGGCTGCCATCCAGTTGGCCAAGGCGATGGGCGGCAAGGTGTTCGCCGCGGTGGCAAGCAAGGACAAGGAGGACATCGTGCGGACGGCCGGCGCCGACGCGATCGTCGATCTGTCGGGACCCAATCTGCATGATGGATTGCGCCAGCAGGTGTTCTCGCTGACGGACAAGAAGGGCGTGGACATCGTCGTCGACATGCTGGGCGGCGACATTTTCGACGCCGCGGTGCGCGCGCTGGCCTGGTGCGGCCGGTTGATCGTCATCGGGTTTGCCGCGGGGCGCATTCCGTCGCTGAAGATGAACTATGTGCTTGTGAAGAACATCGAAGTCAGCGGCATGCAGATCAGCGATTACCGCAAGCGGAAGCCGGCCGATATGCAGGCGGCGTTCGCGGACATTTACGCCATGCACGCGGCGGGGAAATTGAAGCCGCTTCCGACCAAGGCGTATCCGCTGGAGCAATTCGCAGAGGCGCTGGGCGACATCAAGGATCGCAAGGTGCGCGGGCGGATCGTGCTGACGACGGGGAAGTGACTAAAGCCCCGGCAAACGGGGCGGGACTGGCGCGCGCCGCGGTAACATATCGAGGCTGACACCTTCGAGTGCCAGGAGTTTCTGCTTGGTGGCGACGCCGCCGTAGGCGGAAAATCCGCCGGGCTTTTTGCCGGCAGCGAGCACGCGGTGGCACGGAATGACGACGGGCACCGGATTGCGTCCCATCGCCTCGCCCACATCGCGGGCGCCCTCCCAGCCGGTCATGCCGAGCCGCGCGGCAAGTTCGCCATACGTCACCGTCTGGCCGAACGGGACCTCGCGCAAAGCGGCGTAAAGCTTCTGGCGAAAATCATCGATGCCTTCAAAATCAACGGTGATGGCGGAAAAGTCGATCGGCCGGCCGGCCATGTAGCGTTGGACGTCGGCGACAACCGATTGCACCCAGGGCGGTGCGTCTTCCGCGTTGGTGCTGCGGCACTTCACGGCCAGACGCAATTCCGTTTGGCCGCGATCAATTTCCGGAAGCTGTATGCCGCAAAGTCCGCGCCCATTCCACGCGACGCCGCATTCGCCCATCACGGTGTCGAACAGCTGATGATGAGCGGCCGGCGCGGACATGATTCGAAACCTAGTTCATGCGCCGCGCAATGCCACCCGATTTGTGAGAGCGTCCCCTACATCATGGCCAGTACGGCGAGACCCCGTAATAGCCGTGGATATCGCGGCCGCGCTCCTGGTCCCACTTCCATTCCTCACCGGTCGCATAATGCGGCGCGGTCTTGAGTTGGTCGTCGGTGAGGTTCACCTCGTAGCCGCCGAGTTTCTCGCTGTAGGTCAGCCGCTGCCAAGGGATCGGATAGTGGTCCTCGCCGATTCCGAGGAAGCCGCCGAATCCCATGACCGCATAGGCGGCCTGACCGCTGACCTTGTCGATCATCACGCGCTCGATCTCGCCGATCTTGCTGCCGTCGGAGCGGTAGACGTTGGTGCCTTCAACGCGATCGCTGCCGATCAATTCATGGCGGCCGTGGGCCAGCGGAGTCGCGACCGCGTTGCCACTGTTCATGGTCATGCTCATGAGGATGTCCTTTTGCGGTTGTCCTGGACGGAAAACGTGCGAACGGCGCCAGAGATTCCCCGGCCCTGCGCGCCCCTGCCAGCAAGACGATCCCGGCCAATCACGCCATTCCAGGCGCAAAATGCCTTGGGAACCCGGTGCGCCATGAAATAAAGCGAGCTTTTCGCGATTGGCCTGGACTTATGGACCGCAACCTGCGCCCCTTGGTCGCAGCCTCAATCCCGCAGCGGAGGATACCCCATGCAGGCGCTTACCCTCATGGTTGTTTACGCACTCACCACGATCACGGTTCAGTTCGTCGGACTTCTGATCAGCCGGCTCATCGAATACGAATGGCCGACGCTCGGCCTGATGTCGTTCCTGATCCTGTTCATGGCCGCTTTTGGGATCGCCTGGCCGATCGCCGTGCGCGTCGCCGAATGGCTGATCCGCCGCGCCGGACACGAGGTCGAAACGGCGCAAAGCGGCGGCTACGTCGTCGAGCCGGCGAAGCGGACCCGCCCCTCGGTTTGAACGCGAGGCGAAGTCGCCCGCGTTTTATTTTTAAATGCGAGAGAAGCGTACCGCGTTGGCGCGCGTCTCATGTTGATTCGTTGACTACTTCTTGCCTGCGACCGGATATTCGAGTTCGCAGCGCCCACATTTGAATATGAAATGATCGCTGGGCTGCTGCCGATGAATTGTCTTGAGTCCCATCGCCTGCGCGCACATCGGGCACGCCGGAGCTTTGGGATCGGCAGGCTGTAATTCAGACATGCGAAAACTCCTCTGCTTGGGCGCAGAACGGGCCTCTTGGCACTGACTGGGTTTCGAAGGGCGAATGCCCTGGGTGGCAAGACAACGCAGATGCCGCGATCGGGTGCCGCGGCTCGACCTACAAAATTGTAGGAATTTTTAGGGAACCTCGATGTTCCTGCGGCTCATTGCGACTTCGCCCACCCCAACAGGGCGATTCATTCAGCCTTGAGGTTGGCGGCGCGAGCGACCGCACTCCACCGCTCCACATCGTCGGCGATGACCTTGAGGAATTCCTCGGGCTTATTGCCGACCGAATCGCCACCCTCGGTGGCCATCCAATTGACGATCTTCGGCGTATTCAGCCCGGCGACGATTTCCCGGTGGAGCAGGCTCACGATCGGCTTCGGCGTTTCAGCCGGCGCCAGCAGTCCGAACCATTGATAAACGTCGTAGCCGGGGATGCCTGACTCCGCGATGGTCGGCACGTCGGGCAGCAACGAGGCGCGCTTGATGCTCGACACCGCGATCGCCCGGAGCGTGCCGGCATCGAGATGCTGCTTGACCGACACCGCGTTGACCAACATGACCGGAACGCGCCCGGCCAGCACGTCGGTCAGACCGGGCGCAACACCATTGTAGGGCACGTGCAGCAAGTCGATGCCGGCGCGGCTATTCAGCAACTCCATGCCCATGTGCGTCGTCGAGCCGAGACCGGGCGAAGCAAAAGCCAGCTTGCCTGGCTCCTTCTTGGCGAGTTCGATCAGCTCGGCGAAGGTCTTCACCGGCAGCGACGGATGAACCACCAGAACATTGGGAATGGAGACGATCAGCGTGACCGGAGAGAAATCCTTGGCGGCGTCGAAGCGCATGGCTTTTCGCGTGACGTGAAGGCTCGTCATCGTGCTTGCAACCATGACCAGCGTATAGCCATCGGGCGTCGCGCGGGCTCCGGCCTCGATCCCGGTCGCGCTGCCGCCGCCGGGACGGTTCTCGATGACGAACTGTTGGCCGAGCTTTTCCGACAGATGCTGGCCAAGCAGGCGCGCAACGGTATCGGTGCCGCCGCCTGGCGATGACGGCACGATGATCCGCACCGGCCTGGACGGATAGTCGGACTGGGCGTTCGCGTGTGGCGCGAGCAGCGCAGCCGAAACGGCCAGCAGGAGTGCCGCCGCTCGCTTCAGTCGAATGGTGATCGTCTCCGTCTGCATCGCAATCCTCATGGAGCAACGTTCAGCGTGCGGGTGCCTGCATTCCCGGATGGCTGCCCGCTGAGCCATAGCGCGAACCGGGATAGAACGCCGCGGCGAAAGAAGGCCGCGCCCGCACGCGTGCCAGCCAGTCGGCAACGCGCGGCTTGTCGGCCCATACATCGGCCAGGCCGATGTCGGACATGCGAACCAACGTCGGGACCAAAGCCACGTCCGCCAGCGTGAACTGCTGACCGATCATCCACGGACCGTTGGCGAGGGCGCGGTCCATCCGCGCGATCGTTTCGCCCAGACGCTCGATCGAAGCGCGCTCTTCCTCGGGACTCGAACCGCCACGCCCCATGTTGCGGTAGAACTGCCGGCGGACGGTGCGCTTGGCGACCTGCGCGTCGAACTCCTCCTGCGTCAGCTTGTCGTACTTGTGCCGGATGTAGCGGTTGTAGGACGGCACGCGGATGGCTGCCGTCGGCACCTCGTCGATGAACTGTCGCCAGGCGCGCATCCGGGCACGGTCGTAGGCATCGGACGGCGACAGCGCCACAGTGGGAAAAACCTCGTCGAGATATTCGGTGATCACCGAAGAATCGATCACGACCCGCGAACCGTGCGTAAGCGTCGGCACGACACCGTTCTCGTTAAGCTTGAGATACCAGTCCGACAGGTTCTCGTTCTTGCCTGAGTCCAGGCGGCGGTCCTCGAACGGCAACGACTTTTCCGCGAGCACCATGCGAACCTTCTGGCTGCAGGTGGATGTCGGCCAGTTGTAGAGTGTGAGAGGCTCGCCCGTGGGGTTGGTCGCTGACATTGATCCTCCCGCTGAGCCCCGCGCTCACGCCCTCAAGCTTTGACTAAGGAACGCAGGCCGCCGGCAGCGTGGCCGCGTAATCAGCGATTCCACCCGGCGTCGTGACCCACACTTTGTCGAATTCCGGATGCTTCATGAGTGATTGCAGCGCCTGCCGCACCTGCGCGAGCCGGAACGGCTGACCGGTGCAGAACGTATGCATCGAGACGCCGAACACGAGAGACTGCTTCTGCGAAAGCCGGAGCATTTCCTCGAACTGATCGAGTATCATGCGATGAAAGTCCGTGGCGGGCTGAGCGCGGCTGAGCATCGTCGGCGTATCGTTGATCTCGATCGGGTAAGGCACCGACATGATACGGCCCGCGCGCGTCTTCATCCAGAACGGCTGGTCGTCGGCGGGCCAGTCCATCAGAAAAGTGTAGCCGTTCTCCTGCAGCAGATCGGGAGTCACCGCCGTCTCCGAAATCCACGGCCCCATCCAGCCATAGGGTCGCCGCCCGCAACTCTCGGCGAGCGTCTTGGTTGCGTGCGCGATCATCGCGGCCTCGGCCGCTTCGTCCATGTCGGATTGGCGCTCGGAGTTCGTGTAGCCGTGGCCGATCACTTCGTCGCCGCGCTGGCGGATGCGCGCGGCAATCTGCGGCATCTCCTCGCAGACCGACGCATTGAGCAGATGGCACATCGGCAATTTCAATTCGTCCATCAGATCGAAAATGCGCCAGATGCCGACGCGCAGACCGTAGTCGCGCCAGCCGAAATTGCGGACATCCGGTTGGGGACCAGGCGCCGTCGGTGTGTGGCCGAGACCTTCGCCAAAGCTGAAATGCTCGACATTCAGCGCGCAATAGAAGGCGAGGCGCTTGCCGTCCGGCCACGAAAAGTCTTTGCGCTCGGTGATTGGCGAATAGGCGTAACGATTGTGTTTTTTCAGCTTCATGACGCGCCAGCCTTTATGGCTTCGATGGAGAAGGCGTCTTGCTCGGGCGATGCGCTATTGATTGATTTCGGGCTCGACGAGGCTGGCGAGGTTTCGCAGCGAATCCTGCCAACCGAGGTAGCACATCTCCACCGGAATGGCGTCCGGGATGCCCTCCTGCACGACGTTCAATTCGGTGCCGCACAAGACCCGCTTGAGCGTCACCGTCACCTGCATTTCGCCCGGCAAATTGGGATCGTCGAATTTATCAGTGTAGCGCAGCCGCTCGCCGGGCACGAGCTCCCGATACGTGCACATCTTGAACCCGCCGCCCACCTTCGCGTCGAACTGGTGGACCGCGCAGGTGAAGCCATTGGGCGGCAGCCACTTCGCCATGGCGTCCGCCTCGGTGAAGGCGCGGTAGACCTTTTCGGGCTTCGTTGCCAGCACGCGATGCAATCGAACGGTGTTGGGCATGGCTATCTCTCCCGTTCAGGACAAACGAAGCCCGACCCCGGCGGTCTGGCGTCAGGCGTTGCGGAAGCTCGCCGCGCCGGCTCCTGCTATGCGGCCGAACACGGTGCCGGACATCAGCCCCGAGCCGCCCGGATAGTTGAAGTAGAAGATGCCGCCGACCAGTTCGCCCGCGGCGTAGAGGCCGGGGATCGGGTTCATGTCGGAGTCGATCACCTGCCCCGCGTCCGGGTCGATGCGCACGCCGCCGAAGGTGAACGAAAGCCCGCAACCGACCTGATACGCCTCGAAAGGCGGCTCCTCGATGGTGTTGGCCCAGTTCGACTTGTTGAAGTCGAGGCCCACCGTCGAGCGCCCGTCCTTGATGTTGGGATTGAACGGCACGTCCTTCTTCACCGCCGCGTTGTACTTCTTGATCTCGTCGAGGAACGCGACCGGATCGACGCCCTCCAGCTTGTGGGCGAACTCTTCGATGGTGCTGGCCGAGACCTTCGACACGCGCTTGATGCGGTATTCGGCGCGCAGCATCGGCACGATCTTGCCGTCGAACACCTGCCACGCGAAGTTGTTGGGCTGGCGCAGCACCAGCGCACCGTATTTCGCGTAGGTGTAGTTGCGGAAGTCGGCGCCCTCATCGACGAAGCGCCGCCCGGTGGCATTGATCAGAATGCCCCACGGATAGGAGTGCTTCTGGAAGTTGTCGCCGACCGAAAGGTCGCCGAACTCCGGAGCGTTGTAGTCCCACTGCACCGCGTGGCCACCCGACCAGTTGCCGTAGCTCGATGCGCCGATGGCCAGCGCCATGTTGATGCCGTCGCCGGTGTTGTAAGGCGTGCCGCGCACCTTCGCGAGTTCCCAGCCGGGGCCCATGTACTTGGTGCGCATCTCGGAGCTCGACTCGAAGCCGCCGCAGGCAATCACCACCGACTTGCAGGGAATGTCCTCGAAGTTGCCGTTCGATTTCACACGCAGGCCGGTGACCACCTTGCCGTCATAGATCAGCGAAATGCCGCGCGTGTTGTAGCGGACCTCGATGCCGAACTTCTCCGCGAGCTTGAGATGCTGCTCGATCAGGCCCGGACCGCCGCCCTTGGATTCGACCGTAAGGCCGCCCCAGAACTTGAACTTGCCGTCGATCAGATACGCCTGACGGCCCCAGATCGGATCGAACTTCATACCCTTGCTGTGCAGCCAGCGCATCGCGTCGCGGGAGCGGCCGACCAAGCGGTCGCAAAGTTCGCCATCGGTGCGGTACTGGGTGACGCGGAACATATCGTCGTAGAACTGGTCCGCCGTGTAGGTGCCGAAGTCCGAGCGGTCGATCTCGTCCTTGGTCAGGTCGGGCATGATCGCCTTGAGATCGTCGACACCGTCGTAGACGCAGCGGAACGCACCGGCGGTGAAGCGCGAATTGCCGCCCATCAGTTCCTTCGGCGCGCGCTCGACCATGAGCACCTTGGCGCCCTTTTCGGCCGCCGCCTGAGCCGCGCAGAACGCCGCATTGCCGGCGCCGACCACCACCACGTCGAAATTTGCCACAAGTCCCTCCGCAATCCTTTACCCCGGCGCTGCTTTGTCCAGCAGCGACCATCGGTTCTCTTTCTTTCATCGAACGTCCACCCCTTGCCGTCAAGGGCACGTTGCTGCCTTGATACCCATGACATGCCCCAGAATTTCACGCATATCTCCTATGCCTTCACCACCCACGCGCGGGCCCGGAAAGCCGGCATGGATGGCGCCGCCTTCAGGTTCATCCCTCGTCAAAAGGACAGGACATGCCCAGAACCTTCCGACGAGTCGTCACTGGTCAAAATGCGGAAGGCCGGTCGATTTTCGTTATCGACGCCGAGGCATCGAAAACATTCAGTCGTCGCGCCGGTGCAACCCACGTGACCGATTTCTGGCAGACAGGCCAAACCCCGGCCGATAATTCCGGGAACGCGGATGCAACCGTCGGCCCGTACAGCCTGCCGCCGCCGAAGAACGGCAGCGTTTTCCGCATGCTGGAAATTCCGCCCGACACCGAGCGGGTGGCCGCGCTTCGCGGAAGCGCAACCGCGTTCACGGCGCAGGACGCAGCCTACAAGCGCGACTTCCAGAACGCCCGCCATCCCGGATTCCACAAGACCGCCTCTACCGACTACGTGATCGTCCTGTCGGGCGAAATCTACGCCCTGGTTGATGAAGGCGAGACTTTGCTGCGGGCCGGCGACGTGTTCATTCAGCGCGGCACCAGCCATGCCTGGAGCAATCGTGGCAGCGAGCCGGCGATCCTGGCCGTCGTGCTGCTCGACGCCGATCCGGTCTGAACAGGAATCCCGATATGTCGCCAAAGTTGAAACTGCCGGCCGGAGCCTGCGATTGCCACTTCCACATTTTCGGACCGCAAGCGCGCTTTCCGCTGTCGCCGGACCGCAAGCGCCAGGTGGTTGACCACCCGTTCGAGGAAGCAGCCGCTTTGCATCAAGCGATGGGATTCTCGCGCGGCCTGCTGGTGCAATCGTTCCAGCACGGTCACGGGTACGAATACATGCTGCATGCGCTGTCGCGTGCGCCCGATCGCCTGCGCGGCGTCGCCATCCCGGCGCCGGACATTACCGATGCCGAGCTTGAGATTCTCGACAAGGCTGGCGTGGTCGGCATCCGTTTTGCCCCGAGGTCCGCGCCGAAGATCGACGCCGATATGCTGGCGCGGGTGCATGAGTTCGGCTGGCAGCTTCATGTGCTGGTGCATGGCGCCGTCGAGATCGAGGCGTGGAGAGATCAAATCCTGGCCGCGCCGGGCCATTTCGTAATCGAGCACACCGGCTATCCGCCGGTCGAGAAGGGGCTCGACAGCCCCGAGTATCGTTTCGTGCTAGAATGCCTCGACACCGGACGCGGCTGGGTCAAGCTCTCGCCGCGGTTCTCGGCGCAACCGGCCGGATTCACCGACACCGTTCCGATCGTTCGCGCGCTGATCGCACACGCGCCGAATCGGATTCTCTGGGGCTCCGACTGGCCGCACCAGAGCCACCCGGAGCCTAAACCAGCCGACGCCGATCTGGTCGATCTCATGCTCGATTGGGCGCCCGACGAGAAAACCCGCAACCGGATTTTCGTCGATAACCCCGCCGAATTGTTCGGCTTCCCGAAGGCTTAAGCTGTCAGTCCAGTTTCGCGCCCGAGACCTTCAGGATCTTGGCCCATTTCTCCACGTCCGCGCGCAGATAGGCGCCGAACTCGGCGCGGGTCATCTGCATCGGCTCCGTGCCGACCTTGGACCACGCGGCCTTCAAGTCGTCCGATTGCAGCGCCTTGTTGATCGCGGCGTTGAGCGTCTGGAGGATGACATCCGGTGTTCCGGTCGGAGCCATGAACCCAAGCCAGATGATCGCGTCGTAGCCCGGCAGCGCCGTCTCGGCCACGGTCGGAACATTCGGCAGCACGGACGAGCGCTTCGATCCGGTGGTCGCCAGCGCCCTCGCCTGACCGGCCTGCACGTTCGGCACCATGGTGGTGGTGGCGTCGATCATCATCTGGACCTGGCCCCCGATCAGGTCAGTGCGGGCGGCGGAACTGCTCTTGTACGGAACATGCACGATGTCCGTGCCGCTCATGGCTTTGAACAACTCCGCGCCCATGTGGTAGCCGGTGCCGATTCACGCCGACGCATAATTGAGTGCAACCGGCTTCGATTTCGCCAGTGCAATGAATTCGCGGAGGTCCTTGGCTGCGACCGAGGGATGCACCACCATCACCATGTCGGAATAGTTCAGGGTCGCCACCGGGACGAAGTCCCGCAGCAGTTGGTATGGCAGCTTAGGCACCAAAGTCTCGTTGGTGGTGTGGCTGTTGGTGATCGCCACCAGCGTGTAGCCGTCGTTGGGCGATTTGGCCGCGGCATCGGTGCCGATCACCGAGCCTGCTCCCGGGCGGTTCTCGACAATGAAGCTTTGGCCGAGCGCATCGGAAAGTTTTTGCGCCATGAACCGCGAATGGACATCCGCCGGCCCGCCTGCGCCATAAGGCACGATGATCTTGACCGGGCGCGCGGGGTAACCCTGCGACGAAGCCGCCGATGGCGCTGCGATCGAAACGATAAGGCTCAGCAGCAAGGCCGCGGCGCGCGTCATGGCATTCCTCCCTGGTCGAATTTGGCCGTGTCTTATGACAGGGCGACGGTCAACACCAGCAACCGCGACGGGCAGGTGCGGCGACAATGCCGCATAATCCGGCGCTCTGGTCCCGATCTTGCTTCGCGTCTTGCCGGACCTTGCGCATTGGTCCTTAATCGGAACTTCCGACGCCAGAGGAAATCGAAATGAACACCGCAAAACTCATTCGCCGGCTTGCGCCAGCCCTGCTGTGTTCGCTGTTCGTCGCGGCACCGATCACCCTTCCCGCTGCGGCCCAATCCTATCCCGCCAAGCCGATCAAGCTGGTGCTGCCATATGCGCCCGGCGGCGCCACCGACGTCATCGGCCGCACGCTGGCGCAATATCTCGGCGAGACGATCGGCCAGCCTGTGGTGGCGGAGAACCGCACCGGTTCCGGCGGCATTCCCGGCACCGACTATGTCGTTCGCTCGGCGCCGGACGGCTACACGCTGGTGATGATGGACCCGGCGCTGATCATCAACCCTACCCTGCTGCCAAGCGTTCCGTTCGACGTGTTCAAGGATCTCCAGGTCGTGTCCCGGGTGAACTCATCGCCGCTGGTGCTGGTGGTGACGCCCGGCATGCCGGCGAAGACCTATGCCGAGTTTCTGACCTATGCCAAAGCCAATCCGGGCAAGCTCAACTTCTCCTCGGCTGGCATCGGCACGACGCCGCACCTGGCCGGAGAGATGTTCAAGCAACAGACCGGCGTCGACGCCGTGCACGTGCCCTACCGCGGCATCGGCCAGTCCTACACCGACATGATGGCGGGAAAAATCTCGTTCGCCTTCTCCAGCGCGGCCGGCGCATTGCCGTTCACCAAGGATGAACGCGTCCGCCCGCTGGCAGTGACGAGTCTCAAGCGCGCCGCCATCTACCCCAACACGCCAACTATGGACGAGGCCGGGCTGAAGGGCTTCGATGTCGACCTCTGGTATGTGTTGCTCGCTCCGGCGGCCGTGCCGGCGCCGATCGTTGCCAAAATCAATGAGGCCATGGTGAAGGCGCTGGCGCTGCCCGAGGTGAAGACCGCCTTCGCCAAGATCGGCGCAGAGCCGGTATCCTCGACACCGGCGGAGGGCGCAGCCTTCATCAAGTCCGAGTATGAGAAGTGGAAGAAGGTGCTGACCGACGGCAACATCAAGGAGCAGTGACCGCCGCCCGCGTGCTCTGGCTGAATTGCCGAATGACAATCCGCGCTCCCAAAGACTTCTGGTCCGGCATCATGTTCATCGCCTTCGCGGCGACGGCGATGCTGGCTGCGCGCGGCTACTCGCTCGGCAGCGCCGGCAAGATGGGGCCGGGATATTTCCCGATGGCGCTCGGCGGAACCCTGGGGCTGATCGGCGCGATCCTGGTGGTCCGCTCGCTGTTCGCACCGGGTGAGCCGGTCGGCCGCATTCACGTTCTGCCGCTGTCGATCATCGCAACCGGCGTCGCGCTTTTCGGGATCATGCTGGAGCCGCTCGGCCTCGTGGTGGCGCTGATCGTGGTCATGCTCGTCGCCGCGTTTGCCGGCCGCGACTCGCGTCCGCTGGAAGCCGTGGCGCTGGCTGTGGCCCTGGCCGCCTTCTCGGTCGGCATCTTCGTCGTGGCCCTGCGGCTGCCGTTGCCGATCTGGCCGTCGTTCCTCTAGGCCGGCGATGGATTTCCTCGCCAACCTCCAGATCGGTTTCGGCGTCGCGCTCACCGTACAGAACCTTCTGTACTGCTTCGCCGGTGTGCTGCTCGGCACCGTGGTCGGTGTGCTGCCCGGCATCGGCCCGGTCACCACGGTCGCCATGCTGCTGCCGATCTCGTTCACGCTCGATCCGATATCGGAGATGATCATGCTCGCCGGCATCTATTACGGCGCGCAGTACGGCGGCTCGACCACCGCGATCCTGGTCAATATTCCGGGCGAAGCGTCATCGGTCGTAACCACCATCGACGGCCACCAGATGGCCCGGCAGGGCCGCGCAGGACCAGCACTCGGGATCGCCGCGATCGGTTCGTTCTTCGCGGGCTCGGTCGCGACGCTGACGATTTGCATCGCCGCGCCGCCGCTCGCCGCCATCGCGCTGAACTTCGGCCCGGCGGAATACTTCTCGCTGATGGTGTGCGGCCTGATCGCCGCCGTCGTGCTGGCGCGCGGCTCAGTGCTCAAAGCCATTGGCATTGTGGTGTTGGGGCTGTTGCTCGGCATCGCCGGCACCGACGTGAACTCCGGCGTCCGGCGCTTCACGTTCGGCCTGACCGGGCTTGCTGACGGGATCGAATTCGTCGCGCTGTCGATGGCGATATACGGCATCGCCGAATGCGCGATCAATCTCGAAAAGAAGGACGAGCAGGCCGAGGTCACCCGCGCCATCGGACGGGTGTGGCCGACGTGGGCCGACATCCGGCACTGCACGCCGGCGATCCTGCGCGGAACCGTGCTCGGCTCATTGCTCGGGGTACTGCCCGGCGGCGGTGCGCTGCTCGCGGCGTTCGGCGCCTATACGCTGGAGAAAAAGGTCGCGCGACCGCCGCGCACGTTCGGCAATGGCGACATCCGCGGCGTTGCCGCGCCGGAGTCCGCCAACAACGCCGGGGCGCAAACGTCGTTCATCCCAATGCTGACGCTCGGCATCCCCTCCAACCCGACCATGGCCATGATGATCGGCGCGTTGATGATCCACGGCATCTCGCCTGGGCCACGGGTGATGACCGAACGGCCGGAGCTGTTCTGGGGCCTGATCGCCAGCATGTGGATCGGCAACCTGATGCTGGTGATCCTCAACCTGCCGCTGGTCGGCATGTGGGTGAAGCTTCTGCGCATTCCGTACCGCTTGCTGTTTCCGGCGATCGTCGGCTTCTGCTGCATCGGCGCCTATGCGACCAACAGCAACGCCACCGATCTGTTCGTGATGGCGTTCTTCTCGGTGTTCGGCTACCTCTGCCTCAAGCTCGAATGCGAGCCGGCGCCGCTCATTCTCGGTTTCGTGCTCGGTCCGCTGATGGAAGAGAACCTCCGGCGTTCGCTGCTGATGTCGCGCGGCGACCCGATGGTGCTTATCCAGGAGCCGATCAGCCTGACGTTCCTGATCGCCGCCGTTCTCCTGCTGCTGGTCGTGGCCGCGCCCGCGATACAGAAGAAGCGCGACGAAGCGCTGCAGGAATAACCCGCTTTCACTCCATGAGGATCGCTATGAACCGATTGACCGCCGCGGCCCTGCTTCTGATCGCATCCGCGCTGCCCACCGCCGCGCAAAGCTGGCCGGATCGCCCGGTCAAGCTCATCGTGCCGTTCGGCGCCGGCGGCAGCGCAGACACCCTGGCCCGCGTGGTGGCCGAGCATCTGAGCGCGACGTTCAAGCAACAGTTCGTGGTGGAGAACCGCACCGGCGCGGGCGGCGCGATCGGCGCCGCCGCCATCGCCGCGGCCGCACCGGACGGCACCACCATCGGCATCACCAATCTCTCGATCCTGGCGCTGGTGCCGGCGATCAATCCCGCCGTGACCTATCACCCGATCGACGGCTTCACCCACATCGCCTATCTCGCGGGCGCCCCGGTGGCGCTCTCCGCCACGTCACAGTCCAGCATCAAGACGCTGAAGGATTTCATCGACACAGGCAAGAAGAGCGACAAGCCGCTCACCTTCGCCTCATCGGGCGTCGGCTCGGACGGCCATCTGATGGGTGTCGCGATTTCGCTCGCCACCGGCGTGCCGCTCGAGCATGTGCCCTACCGCTCGACCTCGCAGGCGATGACCGACGTGGTCGCGGGCCACGTCACGCTATCAACGTTCACGCTCTCGTCGTCGGCGCAATTCCTGCGCGGCGGCCAGTTCAACGGTCTGGCCCTCACCTCGCCCGAGCGGATGCCGGACCAACCGGAGATACCGACGTTCAAGGAACTGGGTTATCCGGCGCTCGTCGGCACGACATGGTTCTCGCTGTCGGGGCCGCCCAAGCTTTCGGCCGAGATCGCCGACAAGCTCAACGCCGAGGTCACCAGGATCGTCACCCTCCCCGAGGTGCAGTCGCGCTTCCGCCGCGACGGCTTCATCACCCAGCCGATGAGCGCCGCCGCGTTTACGAAGTATGTCGGCGACGAGGTGGCGCGCTGGAAGCCCCTGGTCGAGCAGGCGGGGCTGGCCGGCAAGGGCGGATAGAGGCCCCTTCCTAATCCAGCGGCTCCAGCTTCATCACCGACGCCGCGTGATTGTTGCCGACCCACAAAGCACGAGGCGACGAGAGCCTAACAATTTTCGGGAGTGCGCGACAGGCAATGCAGGCCCGGCGCGGCATGGTTCGTGCATTTTGATCCGTTGCATCGCATGCGCGCCATTCGGACGCATGGAACCGGAAACCCGGATTCATCGACAATGACCGTACCCCCGAATAGATTTTTGCTATCGCTTATGCTGCCGATCCGTTTGGAGTTCTGAAATGCGCCGATTGCTGCCTGCCGCGCTTGCCCTGCTCGTCTCCGCCCTGCTCGTCTCCACCCTGCCTGTCTCCGTCCTGCCCGTGCGGGCGCAGAGCGTCGAGGAGTTCTACAAGGGCAAGACCATCAACCTGGCGATCGGCTTCTCGGTCGGCGGCGGCTATGACCTCTACGCCCGCCATCTGGCGCGTTTCATGGGCCGGCACATCCCGGGCAACCCTGCCATCGTGCCGCAAAACATGGCGGGCGCGGGCAGCCTGCGCGCGGCGAACTTCATCTACACGGCGGCGCCGAAGGACGGCACCGCCTTCGGCACCTTCTCCCGCACCACCGGCATCAATCCTCTGCTGGAGAGCGGCGCGACCTTCGATGGCACCAAGTTCTCCTGGCTTGGCAGCATCACCGATGACGTGAGCCTCTGCATCACCTGGCACACCACGGCGGTGAAGAACTGGAGCGACTTCCTGAAGGTTCCCTCCACGCTCGGCGGCCAGGGACCAAGCTCCGAGCCCGACGTGTTCGCCCGCCTCTACAAGAACGTGTTCAACGCCCCGATCAAGCTTGTCGCCGGCTATCCCGGCACCAACGAGATAGCGCTGGCGATGGAGCGCGGGGAGGTGGACGGCCTGTGTGGCTTGTCGTGGAGCACGATCAAGACCCGCCATGCGCAATGGCTCAAGGACAAGAAGATCAATTTGATCGTGCAGGCTTCGTTCAAGAAGGTGCCGGAGATCGGCGACGTGCCGCTGGCGGTGGAACAGACCAAGGACACCGAGAAGCTGCAGATCCTCAAGCTGTTCCTGGCCGCGCAGGAAATGGCGCGGCCGTTCGCGGCGCCGCCGGGCATTCCAGCCGACCGCAAGGCCGCGCTGGTCGCGGCGTTCGACGCCACCATGAAAGACCCAGAGTTCCTGGCCGAGGCCAGGAAGCTCGACATCGACGTCAATCCGGTCAGCGGCGCCGCGCTCGAAGCGTTGCTGGCGGAGCTTTATACGACGCCGAAGGATGTTCTGAAGAAAGCCGGCGAGTCGATTACGAAATAGCGCTCACCGCAGATCGGCGAGCGAGGACTTACTGCGGTCCATTGAGCGTACGCAGCCCGGTCACGAACACATTCGGCTGCATCAGCCCTCCGGGCATGGTCCACAGACCCATTTCGCGCGCGACCTGCGATGCGAACTCGTTGCAGTTGTAGAAGAACAGATTCCAGCGGTGCTCCGACCCCTGCAGATAGCGCAGCGTTTCCTGGAGATGCATGTATTCAGCCGCAGTCAGCCGCCGGCGATAAGCCGCGGTGATGCTGAGACGGGCGTCTTCTTTCCCGAACTTGATGTAGGCCGAAACCGGCATCAACACCGGCAGTATTGATTCGTGGTATTCGTCATTCGGATAAAGACCGGCGTGCCGCTCCTGCAGGACTCGCCCGCGGCCATCGACGCGCCCATACGCAATAAACGTATGCCCCAGAGCGCCGCCGGATCGCGCCCGAAACTCCATGAAGTACGGCGAAGGCGGCTCAGCCATGCGCCGCGTGGGCGCCTGCTGGGCGACAGCGCTAGCCGTCAGCGCAACGACGATAAGTCCGGCGATGAGCAGCGGCGCGGGCCGGATCATGGCCACTCCGAACATTTCACGCGGCTCCAGGCACCCGCCCCGTGCATGGACCGCGGCAACAGGATTCGCAGGATCGCACCTCCGCCGCAACGGCCAGGTCGCAAGTGGGTTAACGCCACCGCCCGCCGCCGCGGCCCTTGTCCCGGCGGGCCGCGTCTTGCTTAATGGCCAAGACTTCGATGCCCGCGAAGCGTGGGCACGATCAACGAAGGATCGAGGCTTGTGTCATCACCCACCACCACCATCGGCTCCCGCATCACCCGTCTGGAGGACGAACCGCTGCTGCGCGGCCGAGGCCGCTTCTTCGATGACATTGCCCTGTCCGGCATGTGGCACGCGGCGTTCGTGCGGAGCCCGCACCCCCACGCGCTGATCAAATCCATCGACACCGGCGCGGCGCTGGCCTTGCCGGGCGTCCACGCGGTGCTGACCCTCGACGATCTGGCCAAGATCATGGTGAGCCGCCGCATGACGCGGCATTCCAACTCGGGCATGCCGCTCGACAAGTGCTGGCCGTTCGCGCTTGCCCCCGGGGAGGTGTCGTATGTCGGCGAGCCGGTCGCCATGGTGCTGGCGGACAATCGCTACATCGCCGAGGACGCCGCCGCGCTGGTGATGGTGGACTACGAGATCTTGCCGTTCGTCGCCGACGTGCGCAAAGCGAAGGATTCTCCGCCGATTCGGCGCGAACTCGCGAGCAATGTCATCACCACCTACAAGGTGGCGTTCGGCGACGTCGATGCTGCCTTCGCCAAGGCCGCCCATGTGTTCAAGCGTGAGCTGTGGCAGCATCGAGGCGCGGCGCATTCGATCGAGGCACGCGGCCTGGTCGCCGAACTGCGCCAGGCCGACGGCGGCATCACCGTGCATGCCTCGACCCAGAAGGCGCACGATCTGCAGCAGACGCTGACAACCCTGATGGATTTCGACCAGGACTTGCGCGTCGCCGCGCCGGACATCGGCGGCGGCTTCGGCGCCAAGCTCTGCGTCTACTCCGAGGACGTCGCGGTGACCGCCGCCGCCAAGCTGCTCAACCGGTCGATCAAGTGGACCGAGGATCGCCGCGAGTACTTCACCAACGCGGTGCACGAGCGGGACCAGTATTGGCACCTGGAGATCGCCGTCGATGCAGAAGCCAAGGTGCTCGGCGTACGCGGCAAGCTGCTGCACGACACCGGCGCCTTCACGCACCAGGACCCGAACATTCCCTACAACTCCGCCTCGACCATGAGCGGGCCCTATATCGTGCCGGGCCTGTCGATCGACGTCACCATTGCCATGAGCAACAAGACGCCGGTGTCGTCGGTGCGTGGCGCCGGCTATCCCCAAGCGGCGTTTGCAATGGAACGGCTGCTCGATCTGGTCGCTCATGAGATGAAGCTCGACCGTGCCGAGGTGCGGCGGCGCAACCTGATCCCGGCGCATAAGATGCCCTACAAGAAGCCGCTGAAGGCGCGCTCCGGCGCGGCGATGGAATACGACAGCGGCGATTATCCGGCCTGCCAGGCCGAGGCACTGACCGCCGCCGGCTGGGACGATTTCCCGAAGCGGCAGGCCGCTGCGCGTGCAAGCGGGCGTTACCTCGGCATCGGGCTCGCGCATGGCGTGAAAGGCACCGGCCGCGGACCGTTTGAATCCGGACTGGTGCGAATCTCGCGCACTGGCAAGGTCACCGTGTTCACTGGCGCGTCGGCGATGGGACAGGGCCTCGGCACCGCCATGGCGCAGATCGCCGCGGCCCAGATTGGCGTCCCGGTCGAAAACGTCACGGTGGTGGCGGGCGACACCAGCGGCGTTTCGCTGGGACTCGGCGGATTCGCCAGCCGGCAGACCGTCACCGCGGGCTCGTCGGTGCATCTTGCCGCGCTGGCCGTGGCCGACAAGGCGAAGAAGGTTGCAAGCCACATCCTCGAAGCGGCCGAACACGACCTTGAACTTGCCGGAGGCGAGGTCCGCGTGGTCGGCGCCCCGCAACTCAACGTCAAGCTCGGCGAGATCGCGCGCATCCTACAGGGCGCGCCAGGCTACGGCTTCCCGGCCGGCGTCGATCCGGGCCTTGAGGCCACGTCGATGCACCGCATGGACTCTCTATCCTACGCCAACGCCTGCCATGTCGCCGAAGTTGAGGTCGATACCGAAACCGGCGAGGTGAAAATCCTGCGCTACGTGGCGATGCAGGACTCCGGCGTGCTGATCAATCCGATGATGGTCGAGGGCCAGATCCACGGCGGCGTCGCTCACGGTATCGGCAACGCGTTCTACGAGTGGATGGGCTATGACGATGGCGCACAGCCGGTGACCACGACACTCGCGGACTATCTGCTGCCGACCGCGACCGAGGTTCCGATGTTCACCACGCTCTACAAGGAGACGCGGTCGCCGCTCAATCCCCTCGGCGTCAAAGGGGTCGGCGAAGCCGGCACGATTCCCGCCGCGGCCGCGCTCATTTCGGCCGTCGAGGATGCGTTGTCGCCATTCAACGTGCGCATCGGCCAAGTGCCGCTGACGCCGATGAAAATCGTCGAGATGATCCGCGCCGCGAAGATCTAATGCTCCGGTGGCGAGCCGAAGGGACGCGAACCCACCAGCACCAGAATCCAGATGGCCACCAAGCTCCCAAACGAGACCACAAGCACCATTGCACCGCTCAGCATGCCGCCCTCCCTTTGCCGGTCCCTCCTCGTTGAGAGGGTTCCGTTATTGATCCTAGCACTGATCCGGCCACGTCGTCAGCGCGACCGGGCTATTGCGCTTTGATGCCCGCCTGCTTGACCACACGGCCCCATTTGACGATCTCATCGGCCATGTAGGCGCCGAACTGCGCCGCGCTCATGCTGACGATGTCGGCGCCTTCAGCGGCGAACAGTTTCTGCACGTCGGGGGTCGCCATGATCTCGGAAATCTCCTTGTGCAGCCGCGCGACGATCGGTTCGGGCGTGCCGCCGGTCGCAACGACGCCGATCCAGTTCGCCGCCTCGTAGCCCGGCACGCCGGCCTCGATCACAGTCGGCACGTCCGGCAGCACGGGACTGCGCATCGTGCTGCCGACTCCGAGCGCGCGAAGCTTGCCCGGGCGGATATGCACGGCGCTCGATGTCACCGAGCCGAACGCGATCTTGGTGTGACCAGCGACCACGTCGATCAGCGCCGGCCCGGCACCGCGAAACGGGATGTGCAGGATATCGACATTGGCGGTGATCTTGAACAACTCACCGGCCAGATGCAGGAAGGTGCCGACGCCGGACGAAGCGTATTGCAGTTCGCCGGGCTTGGCCTTGGCGAGCGCGACCAATTCCTTGATGCTGTTCACCGGCAGGCCGGGATTGACCGTGACCACATTCGGCGCGGCGACCAGCATCGCGACCGGGGCGAAGGACTTCACCGGATCGTAGGGCAGCGTGTAGAGCCACGGGTTGACCGCACCCGCCAGCGACACGATCAGCAATGTGTGGCCGTCTTTCGGGGCATTGGCGACAATCTCACTGCCGACCACTCCGCCGGCGCCGCCGCGGTTGTCGACGATCACCTGCTTGCCGAGCCGCTCCCCGAGATGCTGCGAAAGAACGCGCGCAACGATGTCGTTGATGCCGCCGGGCGGGAACGGAACGACCAGCCGCACCGGGCGGTTCGGGTAATCCTGCGCCGAGGATGGCGTTGAAAACGCCAGCAGCGCGCAAGCGACTGCCGCCAGCACATCGCGCATGCCCGCCATGAGTCCCTCTCCACCCGCCGTTTTGACCAGCATGCGCGGGTGGCGCGATCATTTCAATGCGAGGGGCGTGCCGTCCCGGGCCAAGCATGGTAATTTGCCGCTGCCGGTCCGGTCATTCGAGGAACATCCAGTCATGGTTTTCGGTGTCAGCTTGGCGACCTATACGATCATCCACGTCATCATCAGCCTGATCGCTATTGCCGCCGGCTTCATCGTGGTGTTCGGGATGCTGCAGGGCAACCGGATGGCGCAGTGGACCGCGGTATTCCTTTTCACGACGATCCTGACGAGCCTGACCGGCTTCGGATTCCCATTCGAGCACATCCTGCCGTCTCACGCTGTGGGCGCGCTGTCGTTGCTTTTCCTGGCGGTGGCGGTTTACGCGGTCTATGGCGGCCGCCTGCGCGGCGCTTGGCGCTCGACCTATGTCGTCACCGCGGTCATCGCACTGTGGTTCAACGTGTTCGTGCTGATCGTGCAGTCGTTCCAGAAGGTGGGCTTCCTCAAGCCCCTGGCGCCGACGCAATCGGAGCCGCCGTTCCTGATCGCCCAACTCGCCGGACTGGGGTTGCTTGCCGTGCTGGGCTTCCTGGCGATAAGGAAATTCCGACCGATGACGGCGTAGCGGGCCTGCAGGATTGCGATATCATCCGCCCTGTCGCACGGCTGTCGTCCAGAAACGTCAGAATCGCCGCAGCGGCAGGGAGAATGCATGCTGCAATCCGTCAGGACAACGATAGCCGCCACTGCACTGGCCTTGTTCGGCACGGCGCTTGCCACCGCCCAGGACTGCCCGCGGGGCGAACTCGACAAGACCTATTGCGACCGCAACGGCGACATGGTCGCCGACGCCCCGTCCGATCCGAAGCAACTGGTCAATCCCTCGACGCTGATCTTTGCCTACACGCCAGTCGAAGACCCGGCGCTGTATTCCAAGGTTTGGGACGGCTTCATCAAGCACGCGGAAAAGGTCACCGGAAAGAAGGTCGTGTTCTTCCCGGTGCAATCGAACGCCGCCGAGATCGAGGCGATGCGCTCGGGCCGTCTGCATATCGCAGGCGTCAGCACGGGTCCGACGCCGATCGCCGTGAACTGCGCGGGCTACGTTCCGTTCGCCATCATGGGTACCCAGGGCGGAACGTTCGGCTACGAGATGGAAATCATTGTGCCGGCCGACAGCCTGATCAAGTCGCCCGCCGATCTCAAGGGCAAGAAGGTGGCATTCACCGCGCCGACCTCGAATTCCGGATTCAAGGCGCCGTCGGCCATTCTCGAGGCCGAGTTCAATCTCAAGGCCGAGCGCGATTTCACGCCTGTGTTCTCCGGCAAGCATGACAACTCGGTGCTCGGCGTCGCCAACAAGGATTATGATGCCGCCGCGATCGCCAACGAGGTGATGTTTCGCATGTTCGAGCGCAAGGTCGTGGACAAGGCGAAAATCCGCACGATCTACAAGTCCGAAACTTTCCCGACCACCAGTTATGGCATCGCGCACAATCTCGACCCTGCGCTGGCCGCCAAGGTCAAGGAGGCGTTCTTTACGTTCCCGTGGGAGGGCTCGGCCCTGAAAGCAGAGTTCAAGACCGAGGACCGCTTCGTGCCGATCACCTACCAGAAGGACTGGAGCGTGATCCGAAAAATCGACGCGGCGACGGGCGTTAAGTATTCGTGCAAGTGACCCCGCAACTCGACGCGCCAGACAAGGCAAGACCCGTTGGTAAGACACGTTGGTAAGATACGTTGGTAAGACACGTTGGTAAGACCCGTTGGTAAGACGCGTTGGTGTAAGTTGGGTGGCGCTTGACAATCTTGGAGGCCAAAATGTCTTCGCTTCGGCCGCTGAACTTCGTTGCTGCGCTTGCGGCCATTATTGTCACGTCGGGCGCGGCGCTGGCGCAGGACGACTGCCCGCGCGGCCTGCTCGACAAGGCCTATTGTGACCGCGACGGCGATCTCACCGCGGACCTGCCGACCGATCCGAAGAAGGTCGTCAATCCATCGACTTTGATCTTCTCCTACACCCCGGTGGAGGATCCGGCGGTGTATCAGAAGGTCTGGGACGGCTTCATCAAACATCTCGAAAAGACGACGGGAAAGAAGGTTGCGTTCTTCCCGGTGCAATCGAACGCCGCGCAATATGAGGCGATGCGCTCAGGCCGGCTGCATGTGGCCGGCGTCAACGCCGGCGGCAACGCACTCGCAGTCAACTGCGCCGGGTTTGTGCCGTTCGCGATGATGGCCGCGCCGGACAACAGCTTCGGCTACGAGATGGAAATCATTGTACCGGCCGACAGCCCGATCAAGGAGCCGACCGATCTCAAGGGTCACAAGATCGCCTTCACCGACGCCACCTCGAACTCCGGCTTCAAGGCGCCGTCCGCGATTCTTAAGGCCGATTTCGGCCTCGAGGCCAAACGCGACTTCGAGCCGGTTTTTTCGGGCAAGCACGACAACTCGATCCTCGGCGTCGTCAATAAGGACTACGAGGCCGCGGCGATTGCGAACTCCGTGCTCAACCGCATGCTGGACCGCAAGGTGTTCGACAAGAGCAAATTCCGCTCGATTTACAAGTCGCAGACCTTCCCGACCTCCGGCTACGGCTATGCCCATAACCTCGACCCCAAGCTGGTCGAGAACATCAAGAAGGCGTTCTTCGAATTTCCCTGGGAGGGATCGGCCCTTCAGGCCGAATTCCAGAAGGAGGGCAAGTTCATCTCCATAGACTACAAGAAGGACTGGGCCGTGCTTCGCAAGATCGACGAGGCAACCGGCGTCAAATACACTTGCAAGTAAGGTGGGGGCGATAAGCGTCCCGCCAGGGCGCGGGGGGCGCTGCGGATGCTTCGCATCAAGGGGCTATCGAAGCGCTACCGGACCGGCGACCTTGCACTCAAGGGCATCGACCTCGATGTGCCCGACGGTCAGGTGATGGCCCTGATCGGGCCGTCCGGCGCCGGCAAGTCCACGGTGATCCGATGCATCAACCGGCTGGTCGAGCCGACCTCCGGCACCGTCATGCTCAACGATGTCGAAATCACCACGCTCGGCCGCGGCGACCTTCGCCGGGCGCGCCAGCGCATGGGCATGATCTTCCAGGAATACGCTCTGGTCGAACGGCTTTCGGTGATGGAGAACGTGCTGAGCGGCCGGCTCGGCACCGTGGGCTTCTGGCGGAGCTTCTTTCGCAGATTCCCGCAATCCGACATCGACGAGGCGTTTCGCCTGCTGGCGCGGGTCGGCCTCGATCACATGGCCGACAAACGCGCGGACGAATTGTCCGGCGGCCAGCGCCAGCGCGTCGGCATCTGCCGGGCGCTGATCCAGAATCCGGACCTGCTGCTGGTGGACGAGCCGACCGCCTCGCTCGATCCGAAGACGTCGCGGCAAATCATGAGGCTGATCAAGGAATTGTGCGCCGAGCGGAAGCTGTCGGCCATCATCAATATCCATGACGTCATGCTGGCGCAGATGTTCGCCGAGCGGATCGTCGGATTGCAGCTTGGCGCGATCGTCTATGACGGGCCCCCGGACGGGCTGACCGCCGAGGCGCTGACCACGATCTACGGCGAGGAAGACTGGTCGGCGACCATCCGCAAGGTCGATGATGAAACGGATCATGAAAACATCGCGGCTCCGGAGTTGCCGAGCCGCCACCGCCTGGCGGGGCTGACGTGAGCATTGCTTCTGCCCCTCACCGCCACTGGAAAAAGCCGCCGCTGATCAAAAGCGCTTGGCTGCGATGGTCGCTAGGGCTTGGCGCGGCGATCTATCTGGCGCTGGCGTTCGGGACCACGGAGATCAACTGGACGCGCGTCTGGGAGGGAATTCCGCGCGGCGCCAAGTTCTTTGCCGCGTTCTTCCCTCCCGACTTTGTCACCCGCTGGAGCGAGATCGCAGAGGGCATCGCCGAGAGCCTGTGGATGACGGTGGTCGCCACGGTAATCGGCATCGCGCTATCGATCCCGGTTGGGATCGGCGCGGCACGGAATATCGCGCCGGCGCCGATCTACTATATTTGCCGTGGCATCCTTGCGGTGTCGCGCAGTTTCCAGGAGATCATCCTGGCAATCTTTTTCGTCAAGTTATTCGGCTTCGGCCCGTTTGCTGGCGTGGTCACCCTCGCCTTCGCGACCATCGGCTTCTACGGCAAGCTCCTCGCCGAGGACATCGAGGACATGGATCCGGCGCAGGCCGAGGCCGTGCGTTCGACCGGCGCTGGCTGGCTGCAGTGGCTCAACTACGGCGTCCAGCCGCAGGTGATGCCGCGCATGATCGGGCTCGGCCTCTATCGCTTCGACATCAACTTCCGCGAATCCGCCGTGGTTGGTATCGTTGGCGGCGGCGGCATCGGTGCGACGCTGAACACCGCGTTCGACAGGTACGAGTTCGATTCCGCCGCGGCGATCCTGCTTTTCATCATCGCGATCGTCATGGCGGTGGAGTATTCGTCCGGCTATCTGCGGCGCTGGGTGCAATAGTGGCGACAGCGATCAAGGACGGCACGAAAGTCTGGCAGCGCCGCGAGCGGGGCGCGCAATTCGCCACCTGGGCCGTCTACCTCGTGGGCGTGGCGATCTTCGTCTACTGCTGGGATCTGATCTCCGAGAGAACGATCTGGGCGTTCGCGCTCGACGCGCCGGCGCAAGCCGCAGATCTCGCCGCCCGGATGGTGCCGCCGGACTGGAACTCCATCCACGGGCTGTGGCGGCCGATCTGGGACACGCTGAACATCGCCACGCTCGGCACCGTGATGGCGATCGTGGTCGCCCTGCCGATCGCCTATTGCGCCGCGCAAAACACCACGCCGAGCACGGCCTTCGTGCGGCCGCTGGCGCTGTTCTTGATTGTATCGTCGCGCTCGATCAACTCGCTGATCTGGGCGCTGATGCTGGTCACCATCATCGGCCCCGGCGTATTGGCCGGAATCCTGTCGATCGGGCTCCGCTCGATCGGGTTCTGCGCCAAGCTCCTGTACGAGGCGATCGAGGAAATCGACGAAAGCCAGGTCGAGGCGGTGCGCGCGACCGGCGCCAGCGGCGCGCAGGTCACCGCCTACGGCATCGTGCCCCAGGTGCTGCCGGCGTTCGCGGGAATTTCGGTATTCCGCTGGGACATCAACATCCGCGAGTCGACGGTGCTGGGACTTGTGGGCGCAGGCGGCATTGGCCTGCCGCTCAATTCCGCGATCACCACATTGGCTTGGACGCAGGTGTCGCTGATCCTTCTGGTGATCATCGCCACCGTGGTGGTGAGCGAATGGGTGTCCGCCAAGGTGCGGCACGCCATCATCTGATCGGCTCAACGCGGTTCCGCAACGTCGCCGGCGGCTGCGGTCCGCCCCTGTCGCTAGGTCACCACCTCGATCAGCGCCGCGACCTGATCGAACGACATGGCTTCGATCTGAGTCTGCGCAAAGGCGCTACCCTGTAGCGAGGTCAGGGCATGAATATCTTCCGTGCTGATGCCGGCAATCGCCGCCAGGCTCAACGACGGGATACCGGTCGTCGCCGAGAGCGCTGAGAACTGCGTGGTTGTCAGACCGGCGACCTGCGTGGAGACGAGCGCGCCAGCCTGATCGGTGGTCAAATTGCCCAGCTCCGTGGTGGTGAGCAAGGCGAACTGGGCCACCGAGAGCGCCGGCACCTGGGTTGCAGTCAACGCACCGATCTGGGTTTCCGAAAGGTTGACGAACGTCGTGGTGTCCAGCCCGATGATCTGGTCATTGCTGAACTTGCCCAGATCCAGCGCCCCGAGCAAATCCGCGCCGGCCGCGTTGAGCTGCGTCGAGGTGAGGCCCTGCACCTGACCGGTGGCAAGCGCGCTGATCTGTGTGGCCGAGAACAGCCCCAGTTGCGTGGTCGTAAGCCCGCCGAACTGGTCCGACGTCAGCGCATTGGCCTGGGTGGTGGTGAATGCCTGAATCTCGGTCGATGTCAAAGTACCGATCTGGTCGGTCGATAGATTTGCGATCTGATCGGCGGAAAGCCCGCCAACCTGAGTGGAGGTCAGCTGGCCGATGGCCGTGGTTGTAAGGCCGGCAATCTGTGTCGAACTCGCCTTGCTCACGTCCAGAACATCGAGTGCTTCGACGGACAACGCATTGAGCTGCGTCGTGGTCAGCCCCTGCACCTGGTCGGTGCTGAGCGCGCCGATCTGGTCGCTTGAGAACAACCCAAGCGCGGTGGTCGTTAGCCCGCCGATCTGCGTCGCTGTCAGCGCATTGGCCTGGGTGGTGGTGAATGCCTGAACCTCGGTTGAAGTCAGGACACCGATCTGGCTGGTCGACAGATTGGCTATTTGCACCGCCGAGAGAGCGCCGATCTGGACATCGGACAAATGGCCGATCGTTGTCGTGGTCAGGCCCGCTATCTGCGTCGTGCTGGCCTTGCTTATGTCCACCGCATCAAGCGCGTCAACAGACAGCGCGTTGAGCTGCGTCGTGGTCAGCCCCCGCACCTGGGTGGTGCTGAGCGCGCCGATCTGGTCGCTCGAGAACAACCCGAGTGCCGTGGTCGTAAGATTGCCGAGCTGCGTCGAGGTCAGCGCGTTGGCCTGGGTGGTGGTGAAGCCCTGCACCTCGGCCGAGGACAGCGCGCCAATCTGCGCGGTCGATAGCTGCGCGACTTGCGTCGAGGAAAGTTGCCCGATCTGGCCTTCAGTCAACTGGCCGATCGCCGTCGTGGTCAAGCCCACAATCTGGGTCGTGCTGGCCCGGCCAACGTTCACGGCTTCGAGCAGGCCGGCGGACAGGCCATTGAGCTGGGTGGTCGTCAGGCTTTGCAATTGAGAGGTGGTCAGCGAACCGATCTGGTCGCTCGACAGCAAGCCAAGGGCCGTACTGGTCAACCTGCTAAGCTGCGTCGTCGTCAACGCGTTGGCCTGCGTCGTCGTGAAGGCTTGGACAACGGCCGAAGACAGCGCTCCGAATTGACCGGTCGACAGGTTGGCGATTTGCGTAGCGGAGAACGCGCCGACCTGATCGCCGGACAATTGGCCGATCGCGGTCGTCGTCAGGCCGGTAAGCTGGCCCGCGCTGATCTTGCCGACGTCCACCGCATCGAGCGCATCCACGGACAGCGCATTGAGTTGCGTCGTGGGTAGTCCCCGAACCTGAGTGGTGCTCAACGCGCCGATCTGGTCGCTGGAGAACAGCCCAAGCGCAGTGGTGGTAAGACCGCTGAGCTGTGTCGATGTCAGCGCATTGGCCTGGGTGCTGGTGAAAGCCTGAATCTCCGTCGAAGACAGCGCGCCGATTTGCGAGGTCGTAAGCAGCCTGACCTGGGTCGAAGTCAGCGCGCCGACCTGCGCTTCCGTCAGGCTGCCGATCGGGGTGGTTGTGAGGCCAGTGATCTGGCTGGTTGCCAGCTTCGCCAGATCGACGGCTTGCAAAATGTCACTAGACACCGCGTTAAGCTGCGATGTCGTGAAGCCCTGGACCTGGGTGGTGTTCAACGCGCCGATCTGATCGGTCGAGAGCAACCCTAGCCCCGTTGTGGTGAGGCCGCCCAACTGTCTGGCGGTGAGCGCATTGACCTGGGTGGTGACGAAAGCCTGTATATTTGTGGTTCCCAACGCCTCGATCTGCGACGTGGTGAGCAAAGCAATCTGCGACGAATTCAACGCACCTGCCTGGGTCTCGGTAAACTCCGCGACCGCGGTCGTGGTCAGCCCCTTGATCTGATTCCAGCTCAGGTTGGCGGCATCGATCGCCTGGAATACATCGGTGCCAACAGCATTAAGCTGCGTCGTGGTCAGCCCCTGGAGCTGGGTGGTGGAGAGCGCCGTGATCTGGCCCGCGGATAACAAGCCAAGCGACGTGGTCGTCAGCCCGGCAAGCTGCGTGGATGTCAGCGCATCCGCCTGTGTCTCAGTGAGAGCCTGAACTTCGGTCGTGGTCAGCACGCCGATCTGACTGGTCGACAGTCTGGCCACCTGCGCCGCGGACAACGCGCCAACCTGATTTTCTGTCAATTGGGTGATCGACGTGGTCGTTAACCCGGCGATTTGCGTCGCGGTCGCCTTGGTTACGTCAACTGCGTCTAGCGAATCGATGGACAGGGCGTTGAGCTGGGTGGTCGTCACGCCTCGCAACTGAGTAGTGCTGAGCTCGCCGATTTGCGTGCTTGAGAAGTTGTCAAGCGCGGTCGTGGTGATGCCCCCGAGTTGCGTAGAGGTCAGTGCGCTCGCCTGTGTGGTGGTGAAAGCCTGGATCTCGGTCGAGGTCAACGCGCCAATCTGCGCCGTTCCAAGCAGGCCGACTTGAGTCGACGTCAGCGCGCCGACCTGGGTCACCGTCAAATTTCCGATGCTGGTCGTCGACAGACCGGTCAACTGGTTTGAGGTCAGGCGGGTGACGTTAACTGCATCGAGAAGACCGGTGGACACCGCGTTGAGTTGCGTGGTCGTCAGGCTCTGGAGCTGGGCTGTGCTGAAGGCGCTAACTTGCGGGCTCGAAAAATTGTCGAGCGCGGTGGTGGTCAGGCCGTGAAGCTGCCCGGCCGTCAACGCATTGGCCTGCGTGGTGGTGAACGCCTGGATTTCGGTCGAGGACAGCGCGCCAATCTGCGCCGTGCTCAACAAACTGATCTCAGTCGAGGTCAACGCGGCGATTTGCGTGTCGGTCAAGCTCTCGACGCTGGTGGTTGTCAATCCAGTGAGCTGGCTTGAGGTAAATTTGGTCACATCGACGGCATCGAGCAAATCGGTGGACACCGCATTGAGCTGCGAGGTGGTCAGCGCCTGAAGCTGCGCGGTGGTGAGAGAGCCGATCTGCGTGGTCGAGAAATTATCGAGCGCCGTGGTGGTCAGGCCGCGAAGCTGCCCGGCCGTCAACGCGTTGGCCTGCGTCGTGCTGAAGCCCTGTACCTCGGTCGAGGAGAGCGCGCCAATCTGCGACGTGCTCAGCAGAGACACTTCGGTCGAAGTCAGCGCGGCGATTTGCGTGTCGGTCAGGTTCGCGACGCTGGTGGTCGTCAACCCGGCGAGCTGGGTCGACGTGAACTTGGTCACATCGACGGCATCGAGAAAATCGGTGGACACCGCATTGAGCTGCGTTGTCGTCAGCGCCTGGAGCTGAGCGGTGCTGAGAGAGCCGATCTGCCTGCGTGGTGGTGAACGCCTGCACTTCGGTCGAGGTCAGCGCACCGATCTGAGCGGTGCTCAGCAGGCCCACCTGGGTGGAGGTCAGCGTGCCGACCTGGGTTTCGGTCAACTGGCCGATCGACGTCGTGGTCAGACTCTTGAGCTGGGTGCTGGACAGCTTGGTCAGATCGACCGCGTCGAGCACACCGGCGGAGACAGCGTTGAGCTGAGTCGTGGTCAGGCCCTGCAACTGACTGGTACTCAGCGCGCCGATCTGGGTGGTCGAGAAGTTGTCGAACACGGTAGTGGCAAGGCCGCCGAGTTGCTTGGAGGTCAGCGCATTGGCCTGCGTGGTGGTAAACGCCTGAACCGCGGTCGATGTCAGGACGCCGACCTGCGCTGTGCTCAACAAGCCGACCTGGGTGGAGGTCAGGGTGCCGACCTGCGTTTCCGTCAACTGGCCGATCGTCGTGGTGGTCAGGCTCTTGAGCTGGGTGCTGGACAACCGCGTCACGTTGATCGCATCAAGCGGGTCCGCGGACAGCGCGTTGAGCTGGGTCGTGGTCAAACCCTGAAGCTGGGCGCTGCTGAGCGCACCGATTTGCGTGGTCGAGAAATTTCCGATCGTTGTCGTTGCCAGACTGCCGAGCTGCCGGGCGGTCAGCGCATTCGCCTGAGTGGTGGTGAATGCCTGCAGCTCTGTTGAGGTCAACGTGTCGATTTGGGCCGCGTCCAGCAAACCAACCTGAGTGGAGGTCAGCGTGCCGACCTGCGTCTCGGTCAATAGGCCGATCGACGTGGTGGTCAGACCCTTGAGCTGGGTGCTGGACAGCTTGGTCAGATCGACCGCGTCGAGCAGATCCGCCGACAGCGCGTTCAACTGGCCTGTCGTCAGCCCCTGCAACTGCGAGCTGCTGAGCGCGCGGACCTGCGTGGTCGAAAGATTGCCCAGCGCAACGTTGGAGAGACCGCCAAGCTGTCTGGACGTCAGCGCGTTGGCCTGCGTGGTGGTGAACCCCTGGACCTCGGTCGAAGTCAGAGCCCCGATCTGCGCCGTGCTCAGCAAGCCGACCTGGGTGGAGGTCAGCGTGCCAACCTGTGTCTCGGTCAGTTGTCCAACCGTCGTCGTGGTCAGACCCTTCAACTGGCTGCTGGTCAGCTTCGTCAAATTGATTGCGTCGAGCGCACCCGCAGACACCGCGTTGAGCTGCGCGGTGGTGAGACCCTGGACCTGCGACGTGCTGAACGCGCGGATCTGGGTGCTCGAAAACAGGTCAAACGCCGTGGTGGTCAGCGTCCCCAGTTGCCGCGAGGTCAGCGCATCGGCATGCGTGGTGGTGAACGCCTGGACTTCGGTCGAGGTCAGCGCGCCGATCTGCGCCGTGCTCAGCGTACCGACCTGCGTGGTGGTCAGGGTGCCGACCTGCGTTTCGGTCAATTGACCGATCGTCGTCGTGGTCAGGCCCTTGAGCTGCGTGCTGGACAGCTTGGTCAGATTGATTGCGTCCAGCGCACCGGTGGACAACGCGTTCAACTGGTTCGTGGTCAGGCTTTGCACCTGGGTGGTGCTGAATGCGCCGATCTGAGTGGACGAAAACAGGTCGAATCCCGATGTGCTCAGGCCGCTAATTTGTCTGGCGGTGAGCGCATTGGCCTGCGTGGTGGTGAACGCCTGAATTTCGGTCGAGGTCAGCGCCTCGATCTCGGTCGTGGCCAAAACGCCGACCTGCGTGGAGGTGAGCCCCGCGATCTGGGTCTCGAGGAACGACTGGATCTGAAGCGTAAGCAGATGGCTGATGACGTTCGCGGATAGCGAGGCGATCTGCGTCGTCGCCAGAAACTGGAGGTCGGTGGACTCCATGGCGTTGACTTAGGTGGCGGTCAACGCTGCGACCTGCGACGTGCTCAGCGACGCCACATCGGTGGTGTTGAGTCCAGCGATGGCGGGGGTCGACAGCGTGGCGATCTGTCTTGGGCTCAGCGAAGAGACGATAATGGACATTTGCCAACCCAAACCGAATGAATGTTAAGCGAGTCCAGATCGAAATCTGGCGCACTGCGAATCGCGACGCGGTACCCCCACATCGGAACATTCACACTCAGAAGTTAATTGCCCCTAACAGTTGGGGCGATTGGTGCCCTCCGCCGAAAAAAGCCCGCGCGGAAGCACAATCCGGCGATGAAATTAAGACCGCGTTAATGAATTGAGTGCCGGCGCCGCCAGCCGCATCCGTCTATGCCAGCAGGCGCCCATAGCCCGGCACGCGGGGGCTGACGCCCGCCAGCCGCAAGGCATTCCACATCATGGCGGACGCGGCGGAGATCGCAGGCTTGCCCAGATCCCGCTCCAGCATTTCCAGGACGGGAATCGTGGGCATGCCAAGGCCGCTCAGGAAAACCGCCTGCGACTCCGGCACATCCACCGACCGGCCAAGCCGATAGGCCCGCTCCGGAGTCTCGTCGAAAATGTTCGTGACGTTCTCGAGAACGCCGTGTCGCACCACCGCGAACCCATGCTCTTCCAGCAGAGCCTTCCCCATCAACGTGATCTGCTCGGTATAGGGCGCGCCGAGGACGATCCGCTCTGCGCCAAGCGCGTTGAGCGCCTCGACGACGCTGCCGAACGCGGTCGCCACCGGAATTCGATACCGGGCGTGGAGGCGCGCGATCAATTCGCTTTCGGCGCGCCGGCCCAACGTATAGCTGCTCGCGGTGTGCGCGAGCATCATCACGTCCGGCCGAACCTTGGCGAGCAAGTCCGCCGTTTCATCGATGTGCGCGATCTGGGAGCGATTACGTTCCTCCTGGCCCTCCAGGCTGCCGCCTATCCCCGGGGCGACCATGCGTGAGAAGTGAACCGAGACGCCGTCGGGCGCCATTTCGGCCATTTCGCATTCGATGGTCGGGTTGCCGGGCGGAATGAGAAAGCCGATACGAGCACGCCAGCCAATCATGCCTGATCTCCGGTTCCGATGATTTGCCAAGGTGGCGGCATAAACGCGAGCTCTGCTCGACCGCGCCCACCCGGTGCAATCGATGAGGCCACCGCTTAGGTCGCGCGCTTCCAGAGCACCTCGGCGACAGCGCCGTGCGAGGTCAGCGGGTTGGAATATTTCAGTTCGCCGGCGGTGAGCAAAAGGATGGAGCGGTTCTGCGTGCTGCCGATGAATTTCGACGTCGAACTCGCATCGGTGTGCGTGACAATCAGCTTCTGCACCTCATCGACGGTGTAGGTCCCGAAAGAGAAGGTGTTTTTCGCGCCGAACACCCGCGACTCCGAACCCACAATGATCTGCGCGTAGCGGCCGCTGCGATCGAACATGAAGATACCCTTGGGGTTCGCACCCCAGCGGTCGAACGTGCTGCCGTCCTTGCGTGTGTTGACCGACGAAACGAAGCTCCAGGTGCCGATCAGTCGTCCGGCGATCGACTCCGCCGGATGCGCCGGCTCGGCCTGCGCGGCCGACTGCATCGAAGCCGCCGCAACGCCAAGCAGCGCGAGAAATTCGCGTCTTTCCATTGCCAGGTCCCCGCAGTCAGCTTTTATTTTTGAACATGCGGATTCTAGCATATGGCGCGGCCGCCGCATGGCTGAATTGCGCGATGGGTGCAGCGCAGCATTAGGATCGCCGCTCGGCTCACCGGCGGCAGGCCATCAGGCGCGGCCCGCTTTCATCCGTTTGGCGGCGTCGAGCGCGGCCAGGACGATGCCCTGGTAGCCGGTGCAACGGCACAGGTTGCCTGAGATCGCCACCCGCACCTCCTGCTCGGTCGGGTCTGGGTTGTCGCCAAGAAACTCCAGCAAGGTCGTCAGCATACCGGGCGTGCAGAATCCGCACTGCAATCCGTGGTTGTCACGGAATGCTTCCTGCAACGGATGCAGTGCATCCGGGCCAGGCGCGATGCCTTCGACGGTAAGCACCTCGTGACCATCTGCCTGGACCGCCAGCATCAGGCAGGAGCGCGCGGAGCGGCCGTCGAGCAGAATGGTGCAGGCGCCGCAGACGCCATGCTCGCATCCCAGATGGGTGCCGGTGAGGCCCAGTTCATAGCGGATGAAATCGGCGAGCGTGATGCGAACCGGCACCTCTTTGGTGTGCTTGGTGCCGTTCACGCTGACGGTGATGGTGCGTTTGTCGGTCATTTCCATATCGCTAATGCGCCCGATTCCATGGCGCGTTGTCGGCAAGATCAGCGGCCTTCTCCAGCGCGCGGCGGGCCAGCACGACAGCGAGGTGCTGGCGATACTCGGCCGAGGCGTGGATGTCGGCCATCGCCTCGAAAGAGCGGCAACTTTCGCAGACCTTGGCGAACAATTCGCTGGTCGGCGCCTGACCGACAATCGCTTGTTCCACTTCGGTGGCGCGCACCGGCGCAACCGCCACCCCGCCGATGGTCAGCGACGCCCGGGTGATCCTGCCGCCGTCGATCTGCAGCAAAGCAGCCGCCGACACGATGGCGAAATCGCCATGACGACGGGAGAATTCGATGAACGCGGCCTTGTGGCCAGCCGGCCAGACCGGAATGCGGATCGCGGTAACAATTTCGTTCAACTCGATCGCCGGGGTCAGATAGCCCGCCGGGAAATCCGCGAACGCGATCTCGCGGGTACCGCCGGGCCCAGCCACCGCGATTGTCGCGTCATGGGCCATGCAGACCGTAACCAGTTCAGCCGCCGGATCGAGATGGCAGAGCGAGCCGCCAATGGTGCCGCGATTCCGCGTCTGGCGGTGGCCGACATGCATCAGCGCCTGATGCAGCAGCGGACATTTGGCCGCCACAAGATCGGAGAACTCCAGCTCGCGCTGGCGGGTCATGGCGCCGATCTCCAGCACGCCGTCCGTCTCCTTGATGCCGGCCATGCCCTCGACCAGGTTCAGGTCGATGACGTGGTCGGGCAGCACAAACCGCATGTTGAGCATCGGCATCAGCGATTGGCCGCCGGCCAGCAGTTTAGCGTTGTCGAGTGTGCCCAGCAGGCCCACAGCCTCGGCAAGGGTCTTCGGGTCGTGATATTGAAAGGGTGGCGGCTTCATCGCGGTTCCGATGCTTTTGGATCGCGAGTATAGGAAAGAGCCGTGACCGGGAGCAACCGCAGATGCGCCGCTCGATCGTTGTCGGCTTGTTCTCTTTGCTGCTGATCCTGCCGCAAGCCGCGCGGGCGCAATCGGCCGCCGATTTCTACCGGGGCAGGAACGTCACCCTGATCGTCGGCTATAGCCCCGGCGGCGGCTACGACACCTATTCCCGTATCCTGGCGCGGCATCTCGGCAAGCACATCCCCGGCAATCCGACGGTCGTGGTGCAGAACATGCCGGGCGCCGGCTCTCTCAAAATGGCCAACTATCTCTACAGCGTCGCCCCCAAGGACGGCGCGACCTTCGGAACCTTCAGCCGCGGCATGGCGATGGAGCCGCTGATTGGCGGCACCAACGTGCAGTTCGATTCGACGAAATTCACATGGCTGGGCAGCGGCACCAACGAAACCAGCGTTTTCGTGATCTGGCACACCTCGCCGGTGAAGACCTGGAACGACATCGTCACCAAGCCTTTCACGGTCGGTGGTGAGGGCTCCGGCTCCGATCCCGACATCTACGCGGCGCTGCTCAAGAATGTCTTCGGCGCCAAGCTCAAGCTGATCAGCGGCTATCCCGGCACCGCCGAGCTGGCGATCGCGATGGAGCGCGGCGAGATTGATTCACGGGCGAGCTGGTCGTGGACCAGCCTCAAAACGCTCAAACCGGACTGGCTTGCGCGGAAAAAAATCAACCTCCCAGTGCAACTGAACCTGACCAAAGGCGCGGACCTGCAACACGTTCCGCTGGTGACAGAGTTCGCCACAACCGACCAGCAGCATCAGATGCTCAAGCTGATCCTGAGCCGTCAAGAAATGGCGCGGCCATATGCGGCGCCGCCCGGCATCCCCGAGGACCGAAAGGCGGCGCTGCGCAAGGCTTTCGATTCCGCCTGGGCCGATCCCGAACTGATCGCCGAGATGAACGCCCGAGGCCAGGAGGTTAATCCGGTGAGCGGCGCGGCGATTGATGCGTTGATTGGGGAGCTATACGCCACGCCGAGGGATGTGGTGGAGGAAACGCGGAAAGCGATTTCCGTGCAGTAAGGTGGCTTCTCAGCCTGCCACCGCCTCTTCCTTCGTCCGCATATCCTCGCGTGCCGCCTTCACCGCCAGAATGATGTTCTGATAGCCGGTACAGCGGCAGAGATTAGACGACAGCACGTCAAGCAACTCCTCGTCGCCGATGGCCGGATTCTTCTCCAGCGTGTTGACCGCCAGCATCAGGAAGCCCGGCGTGCAGAAGCCGCATTGCAGGCCATGATGCGCCATGAAGGAGCGCTGCAGCGGATGCAGCGTCTTGCCGGAGGCCAAGCCCTCCACAGTGCGGATCGGCTTGCCTTGCGCCTGCACCGCAAACATCAGGCAGGAGCGCACCGCCTCGCCGCCGACGATCACCGTGCAGGCCCCGCACACGCCATGCTCGCAGCCGATGTGGGTGCCGGTCAGAGCGCAATCCTCGCGGATCGCATCGACCAGCGTTTTACGCGGCTCGACGCTGACGGCATGATCTTGGCCGTTGATGTTGAGAGTCAGATCGATTTTATTGCTCATGCGGCCTTCATCACTTTGGCAGGAACGCGCCGAACTTGCCGCGCACCAGGTCTTCAACCTCCTGGCTCGACCGCACCACGATCGGAAACGTGTCACGGCGGCCAAACGGCTTGCAGGCGTCGATGACCACGCGCGCGTTGCGCGGATCCTTTTCGCCATAGGCCATTGGGTCGAGCGCCGACGACCAGCAGCCGCGTAAAATCTCCATCCCCTCGCGCGGATCACAGCGCGTGCACATCGCCCAGATCACCTTGTCCATGTCGGCCGGATCGATATCGTCGTCAACCACCACGACAAAGCGGTTCACATAGGCGCCGGCGTGGCACTGCGATGCGATCAGGCCCGCCTGCTTCGAATGCCCGGCGTATTGCTGCTTGATCGCAACCGTGAGCCACAACCGGCTGCCGCCCGCGGCGTGCGACCACACGCCTTTGACCTCCGGCACACCGGCCGCTTCGAGCTGGTTCCACACTGCTCCGGAGCGATAGGAGCCGCGGTAGAACGAATCGTCATCCGGCGGGATGCCTGGGATCGCGCCAAGCAGGATCGGATCGTCGCGATACATCATGGTTTCGATACGGATGGCCGGCTCCTTCTTGAGGCCGCCGGCGTAATAGCCGGTCCACTCGCCGAGCGGGCCTTCGTCGATCTTGTCGTTCGGATGGATGAAGCCCTCGAAGGCGATCTCGGCGTGGGCCGGGATCGGCAGGCCGGTTTTCGGCCCGAGGATCACCTGCACCGGCTCGCCGAGCAGACCGCCCGCCGCGTCGTACTCGTTCTTGCCGTGCGGGATTTCGAGACCGGCGATCATGAACAGCGCAGGGTGCATGCCGCACACCACCGCCACCGGGCACGGCAACCCGCGCTCGTGATATTTCTTCTGGATCATGTCGCCGTGCTTGCCCTTGGAGCACATCACGGTGGCGAGATTTTTGCCATGGGCCTGCACGCGGTAGGCGCCGTAGTTGATCCAGCCGGTGTCGGGATCGCGCATGATCACCATGTCGCCGGTGCCGATGTAATAGCCGCCGTCATGCTCGTGCCAGCGCGGCACCGGGATCTTGAACAGGTCGATGTCGTCGCCGGTCTTGACGTTTTCCAGCACCGCGCCGCTCGCGACCGTCACCGGCGGGATGGTCTTGGCCTCCTTCATGTACTTGCGCCAGTGCCGGACCAGTTCGATCTCGGTGCCGTCCGCCGGGTTGCCCATCGTCATGTTGATGCGGCGGATCGAGGTGAGCAGGTTGGCGAGGACACGGTGGCCCTTCGGATACCCGGGGATGTCATCGAACAGCACCAGCGTGTTGCCTATCTTGCGCTGGTAGATATCGACGATGCCGCCGATCTCGCGCTCGCGATCGGCGCCGCTGATATGGGTCACCTCACCCGCCTCTTCCATCATCGCGAGCCAGGCGCGCAGATCCTGCTTGGACGTATTGGAATGAGCGGCGGCCGCGCGCGGATCGACGTTCGTGTTCATGGCAGTTCTCCAACCTCGCAGCCAACTCTCTCAGACTTCTCCCGAAGGAGAAGCGCGCAAGCGCTAACGCTTGCCGTCGATAATAGCCTTGAGCCGCTGCGGGGTCACCGGCAGCACGGTGATCGCGCCGGGGATGCCGATGGCGTCGTCGATCGCCGAGGCGATCGCGGCGCCGACGGCGTTCACGCCGCTCTCGCCCGCCCCCTTGATGCCGAGCGGGTTGAGCGGCGACGGATAATCCTCACGCAGGATGATCTCCAGATCGGGCGTCTCGCGCACGGTCGGCATGAGATAGTCGGCGAACGTGACGGCGAGTGGATCGCCGCGCTCGTTGTAGGTAAACTCTTCCATCAGCGCGCCGCCAAGGCCCTGCGCAAAGCCGCCGGCGATCTGGCCTTTGACCAGGGTCGGGTTGATGGCGCGGCCGATGTCGTAGCCGACCACATAGCGCAGCACCTTCACGCCGCCGGTGTCGGGATCGACCTGCACCACCGCGAGATGGTTGCCGTACGGATAGACCTGATGGTCGGTGTAAAACCAGCCTTCGGCGGAAAGTCCGGGTTCGCGGTCGCCGCGGGCCTTCGAACTGGGGCCAAGCGCCGCAGCGATCGCGCCGAGCGTCATCGACGGTCCGCCCGGCCGGTCGGCGATCACCACCTCGCCGTTGACGATGTCGAGGGTATCGACCGGCGATTGCATCAGCTCCGCCGCGATATCCAGCGCCTTCTCGCGCACCTTCAGCGCGGCAACCCGCGTCGCCGACGCGGTCATCACCGTGGCACGCGAAGCATGCGCGCCGATGCCATGCTCGATGCGCTCGGTGTTGCCGTGGGTGACACGCATTTTGGTCATGTCGGCGCCGATGCATTCGGCGGCGACCTGCGCCATCACGGTCTCAAAGCCCTGTCCGATGGAAGCGCCGCCGGTGATGACCTCAATCTCGCCGGAGGTATCGACCTGGATGCGCACTCCGTCGGCGGGGCCGAGGCCCGCCTTCTCGACGAACATGGCGAGCCCGACGCCGACCATCTCGCCCTGCTCGCGGCGCGCCGCCAGTTCCTTGTTCAGGTTTTGCCAATCGACGTGGTTGAGCGTGATGTCGAGCAACGCGTGGTAGTCGCCGGAGTCGAAATGGATTTCCTCGCCCAGCGCCTCCAGCGGCCGCTTGAACGGCATCTCATCGACGCGCACCGCGTTGAGCCGGCGCACATGGATCGGGTCGAGTCGCAACTGATGAGCGATGGCATCGACCAGCCGTTCGCGCACGAAGGTGGTCTCGAACCGCCCCGGCGCGCGGTAGGTCGCCGCCGGCGTCTTGTTGGTCAGCCGGAAATGGCAGATCGCGCGATAGGCGCCGGGCACCCGATACGGCCCCGGCAGCACGCCGCAGGTCATCATGGCGACGCGGGTGGCGTGAGTGCGCACGTAGGCGCCGTTATCGTGGTGGATCACGTCGTCGATGGCGAGGATTTCGCCCTCGTCCGTGCAGGCCGCTTTGATGTGATGGTGCTGATTGCGAGAGTGGTTGGCGGCGATCAGGTGCTCGCGGCGGTCCTCGATCCATTTCACCGGCCGCTCGAATCGGATGGCCGCGACACAGACCAGAATGTCCTCGGGATAAATCTCACCGCGGATGCCGAAACCGCCGCCGACATGCGACTCGTAGCACTGCACCGAAGCCGGAGCGCGCTTGAGCATCCGAGCGATCAGTTCCTTGTTCCGGTGCGGCACCTTGGCGGCGCCGTGCAGTTCCAGAACGTCGCGCGAGGCGTCGTAACGGCCAATCGCGCCGCGGCATTCCAGCGGCACGCCGGAGTGCCTGCCACTGGTGAGCTTGAGTTCGACGACATGCGCCGCGGATTTGAACACCGCTTCGACGTCGCCATAGCCCTGGGTGAGAATCGTGGCCTCGGTGTCGCGGCCGAATGAAAACTCGCCGGGCTCGTCGCGGGCGTCGAGCAACACCGGCAGCTCTTCGACCTCCATCGTCACAAGATCGGCGGCGTCCTCGGCGACATAGGGATCGTGGGCAAACACGGCGGCCACCGGCTCGCCGACATAACGGAGCCTGTCGATCGCCAGCACCGGCTGCCGGTAGGGCGCCAATTTCTCGATCGGGCCTTCGCGAAAATCGATTGGCGGCACATCGGTGATATCCGCCGCGGTCCACACCGCGACCACGCCGGGCAGCGCCCGCGCGGCGTCGGTGCGCATGTGAAGCTGGCGTGGAAAATTGATGTCGCCGGCGAAGCGCCCGCGGCCGGTCACCAGCGGCGGATCCTCCAGCCGTTCGACCGGCATGCCGATCCACTTGGTCCCGCCGGATTGTTCGTTCATGACGCGGCGCTTTCCAACGCGCGAATGACCATCGCGCGAACAATGCCGCGGCGGTAGTCGGCGCCAATGCTCGGATCGTCGATCGGATCGACGGCCTGACGAGCCGCATGGCCCGCGGCCTGAAAGATGCCGAAATTCGGCGGGCGGCCGATCAGCGTACGCTCGGCCTCCGGGAGGCGGCGCGGCGCGGCCTCGGCGCCGCCAACGGCGATATGCATGTCGCTCATCATGCCGTTTTTAAGCCGGTAGGTCGCAACCGCCATGGCGATGGCGTAGTCGCCGGCCCGGCGGCTGTATTCGGCGAAACCCGCGTGGGTGCCCTTCGGCAGGATTGGCAACCTCACCTCGCGCAACAGTTCGCCCTCGTGCAGCGCGGTGGTCATGATCCCTTCGAAAAACTCCCGGGCGGGGATCACCCGGGTGCCGCTGATCTTGCTCTCGGCCACCATCTCGGCGTCGAGCGCCGCCGCGACGGCGCACCACTCGGAGGCCGGGTCGGCGTGGGCGATGCTGCCGCAAAAGGTGCCGCGGACGCGGATCGGTCGATGGGCGATGTGCCGGACGACGGACGCAAGCAGTCCGCCGAGCGGGCCATCCTCGACAGGCTTCTCGAACGCCGAATGGCGCACGCCCGCGCCAATGCACAACCTGCCGTTCTCAACCCTGACGCGGTTGAGTTCGCTGACGCCGTTGATGTCGACAAGATGCTTCGGACGCGCCAAACGGAACGCCATCGTCGGTACAAGGCTCTGGCCGCCAGCTAAAACTCGCCCGTCATCCTGCGCGTAGCGCGCCAGCAGGTCGAGCGTTTCCGCGATCGTTGTGGGAGCGTGGTACTGGAACTGGGCGGGCTTCATGTTTGCGGGAGCATAGGACGTGCGGCCTCGTGCATCAACGGCGGGATGCGTTATCTGAGCTGCATAATGTTCGCTGGCGCGCCCCACGGCCCGAACGATATGCTGCCGCCGCCCAATATAGAGCCTTCATGCCCCAGATCATCGGACAACCGCTTCGCCGCAAGGAAGACCTGCGGTTGCTCACCGGCCAAGGCCGCTACAGCGATGACCTGAGCCTGCCGGGCCAGGCTTATGCCTATGTGCTGCGCTCGCCGCATGCGCATGCGCGCATCCGCTCAATCGAAACCGCGGCGGCGCGTTCGATGCCCGGCGTCCTCGCCGTTCTGACCGGCGCGGACGTCAAGGCCGACGGACTGACCGACTTGCCGCACACGCCGATTCCGATGAAGCCGCCGGCCGACATCCTGCTGATCAACCGGGATGGATCGGCGCACGGCTACGCTCCCCAGGAACTGCTGCCAATGGACCGGGTCCGCTACGTCGGCCAGCAGGTGGCGTTTGTGGTGGCCGAGACGGTCGCCCAGGCCAAGGACGCCGCCGAATGCATCCGCGTGGAGTACGAGGCGCTCAAGCCGGTGACCGAAACTCCCTCCGCCGCCGCGCAGGCCAAGGTCCGGCTCTATGACCACATGGGCAATGTCTGCATCGACGCCGATGTGGGCGACGCGGAGGCCACCAAGGCGGCGTTCGCACGCGCCAAGCATGTGGCAAAATTCGAAAGCTGGGTGCAGCGGGTCACCGGCGTGCCGCTCGACGCGCGCGCCGCCATCGGCGTTTACGACAAGACAAACAACAAGCATACGCTGCACGCCGGTTCCGGCGGCGTGCAGCGGCAGAAGCAGGAGCTTGCCGGCATCCTTGGCGTCGCGGACACCGACGTCCGGGTCGAGTGCGGCGACGTCGGCGGAAACTACGGCACGCGCAACGCCTTCTATCCGGAGTTTGCGCTGGTGGTGTGGGCGGCCAAGCGCCTCGGCCGTCCGGTAAAATGGACCTGCGAGCGCTCCGAGGCGTTTGCCAGCGACTACCAGGGTCGCGATCAGGCGATTACGCTGGAGGTCGCGCTCGATGAGCACGGCCGCTTCCTGGCAATGCGCGGTTCGGTGATCTGCAACACCGGCGCGCATAGCGTGATGTTCGTGCCCCTGGTGAAGTGCAGCGAATTGCTCAGCTCGGTGTACCGGATGCCTGCCGCGCACATCCGCGCCCTTGCCGCCCTCACCAACACGCCGCCGACCAGCCCGTACCGCAGCGCCGGTCGTCCGGAGGCGATCTACGCCATTGAGCGCCTGATTGACATCGCCGCGCGGCAGTTCGGCTACGACCGCATCGACCTGCGCCGCCGCAATCTCATTTCGCCATCGGCGCAGCCCTACGCCAATCCGCTCGGCATGACCTACGACAGCGGTGACTATGCGAAAGTGATGGACCGCGCGCTGGCGCTGTCGGACTGGAAGGGCTTTTCCAAGCGCAAGCGCGAGTCCAAGCGCAACAAGAAGCTGCGCGGCATCGGCCTCGCGAACTATCTGGAAATCACCAGCGGCTCTCCGCGCGAATGGTCGAAGGTGGACGTGAGACCGGAGGGCCATGTGGAGGTGTCGATCGGCACCCTGTCGAGCGGCCAGGGCCACGAGACCAGCTTCGCCCAATGCGTCGGCGAGTGGCTCGGCATCGACGCCGGCGCCATCCGTCTGATCCAAGGCGACACCGACAAGGTCCCGATCGGCGGCGGCTCGCACTCGGCGCGTTCCATGCGCATGGGCGGCGTGGTCATGGGCAAGGCGTCCCAGGCGGTGATTCAGAAGGCGACGCAAATCGCCGGCCACCTGTTGGAGACCGACCCGATCGACGTCGCCTTTGCCGAAGGCCGCTTCGCCGTGAAGGGCACCGATCGCTCAATCGGCCTGTTCGACGTAGCGGCCGCCGCGCGCGACCGCAAAGACTTGCCCGCCGATCTGCAGGGGCCGCTCGCGGCAGATTGCGAGGAGTTCATCCGGCCGGGCCATCAACCCGCTGATCCTGCACGGCCAGACCCATGGCGGCATCGTGCAGGGGGTCGGCCAAGCACTGTGGGAGCATTCGCATTACGATCCGGACAGCGGCCAGCTCCTGTCCGGCTCGATGATGGATTACGCCATGCCGCGGGCGAGCATGGTGCCGTCGTTCGATACCGAATTGAGCGAAACGCTGGCTCCCGGCAACCCGCTGGGCGTGCGCGGCGGCGGCGAAGGGGGTACCACCCCTGCGCTCGGAGTGGTGGTCAACGCAGTGATGGATGCGCTATCGGAATACGGCGTGACCCATATCGAGATGCCGGTAACTGCGGAGCGCGTCTCGCGCGCGATACAGGACGGCAAGACAAAGGCCGCGTAAGCGGTACAACGGGAGAAACCAATGGCTGACGAAATTCTGGTAAAGCAAGACGGTCCGATCCTGCGCATCACGCTCAACGCCCCGGACCGCGGCAATGCCGTCACCGACGACAACGTGCGGGAGTTGACGCGGCTGATCGGCGGCGCCGGCGCAAAAGCCGACATGGTCGTGTTGCGCGGCGCCGGCAAAGATTTCTGCGTCGGCCGCGCCGGCATGGGCTCGCGCCCGGCCACCGAGCCGACTGCCTACGCGCGGCGCAATTTCTCCGACGTGGTGTTCGACGCCTATGGCGCGATGCGCAACTGCCCAATCCCGATCATCGCGGTGGTGCAAGGTGGCGCGCACGGCTTCGGCTGCGCGATCGCAGCCGCCTGCGACATCACCATCGCCAGCGACAAGGCGATGTTCTCGGTGCCCGAGATGGCACACCAGATCATGCCGACCATGGTGATGTCGTCGTTCGTCGATCGCGTGCCGCGTAAGGCGATGGCCTATCTGGTGTATTCGATGTTCGAAGTGACGCCCGAGCGGGCGCTGTCCTATGGCATCGTCAGCGATGTGGTGCCGGCGGCGCAGCTCGACTCGCATGTCGACAAGCTCACTTCGGCGATACTCAAGGCGCCGCGCATCTCGCTGACCAGCGCCAAGGAATATATCCGCACCGGCCCCGACATGCCGGTCGCGGGCGCCGTGGAATACGCACGGAACCTGCACGCCACTATCAACTCCGCCGACGAGATCAAGAAGCCGCGGTAGCCGCCCGACATCGCCGGGCTTTGAGAGGATGCAATCAGACCGCTTTTCAGGAAAGCTGCAATGAAAGTCTTCATCTTCGATCTGCTTGCCTACGGGAAACACTTCGACCAGTACAAGCAGTCCAAGTATCTGCCCTACCCGCTGGCCAGCGACCATTATGACCGGGAGATCGCCGCACAGACCTATGAGGAGCATCTCAAGGTCTGGGAGGAGATGGACAAGCTCGGCTTCGACGGCGTCGGGCTGAACGAGCACCACACCACGCCGCACGGGCTGATGAACTCTCCCAACATGATGGCGGCGGTCGGCGCGCAACGAACGAAGAAACTCAAGTTCCTGATGCTCGGCAATCTGGTGCCGCTGCACAATCCGCTTCGCATCGCCGAGGAACTGGCGATGGCCGACACGTTATCGCACGGCCGTATCCTATCGGGCTTCGCCCGGGGCGTGCCGCGCGAATACAACGTGTACGGCGTACCGATGGCGGAATCGCGCGCCCGCTTCGAGGAGGCGGTCGACATCATCCTCAAGGCGTGGACCGAGCCGAAGTTCTCGTACGAGGGGAAATTCTGGTCCTACAAGGATATCGCGATCTGGCCGCGTCCCTATCAGCAGCCGCATCCGCCGGTGTGGGTGCCGTTCACCGGCTCGAAAGAAACCATCGAATGGGCCGGCAAGCACAACTTCAGCGCGGTCATTCCCGATCATCATCGCGGGCTGACGCAGGACATCGTCGGCTATTACACCAAGCAGCTCGCCGCGCACGGCAACAGGATCACGCCGGAGCATATCTGCTTCTTCACCGACGCTTATGTGGCGAAGGATCGCGCCACCGCGATCCAGGAATACAGCCCGTTCTATCTGTATTTCGTGCACACGCTCTGGCACCACGGCTCGCTGGAGAAGGCGTCGCAAGCGAAGGGCACCGGCTATCTGTCGTCGTCGTCCTACGACTACATCAAGCCGGAGAATCGCTCCGGCGCCGGTGTCGATCGCGAGGCGATGCAAAAGACCACTCCGGCCGACATCGAGAAGAAGATCGACAACGGCGAACTGTCCTGGGGCTCGCCCAAGGAGGTCGCCGACAATCTGATCGAGGGCGCCGAACGGATGGGGTCCAACAATCTTCTGCTCAACATGAACGTCGGCGCGATGTCGTACGAGGTGTTCCTGGAGCAGATCCGCCGGTTCGGCAAAGAGGTTTTGCCGCGCCTGCAGGCCCATCAGGTCAAGCGGGTTCCAGCGGCCGAAACAGCGGCGGCTTAACGCTGTTTGTTGTTTTTGGCCCGCGATGCTGCGCCACGCGTTGCACCGCGGGCCTTTTATTATTGTCAACGCACAATGAGAATGTCCCCTCGTTCCGCACAATGAGAATGTCCCCTTTTGGATGGGGCTGAGCGTTTGTGGGTAACGAGGGGGGTCGCGCGCCTTCACAGCGGTAGCGTCGCCCCTCGTTATCCACATCCGC
>JAPLPD010000107.1 GCA_026400395.1 Alphaproteobacteria bacterium
CGGATGTGGATAACGAGGGGCGACGCTACCGCTGTGAAGGCGCGCGACCCCCCTCGTTACCCACAAACGCTCAGCCCCATCCAAAAGGGGACATTCTCATTGTGCGGAACGAGGGGACATTCTCATTGTGCGTTGACAGAAACCTCAGCGGGCGACACCCCCGACGCTCCGGCCAACGAACGCTTGGTGCTGCTTGGCGAGCAGGGACTGGGCGACATGATCCAATTCGCGCGGTTTGCGCCGCTGTTCGCCGGCCGCGGCTTCGACGTCACGCTGCTGGTGCCGGAGATGATCCGGCCGCTGCTGTCGACGCTCGAAGGCGTCACGGTCGCGGCGCTCGGCGAAGCGTTGGAATTCGGCCGCAAGCCGGTCCGCTGGATGCCGCTGATGAGCGCCCCGGCGGCGTTCGACGTGCGGCCTGACAACGTGCCCCGCCATGTTCCCTATCTCGCCGCCGATCCGGCGCTGATCGAACGCTGGTCCGCATGGCTTGGCGGCGACGGTTTCAAGATTGGCATCAATTGGGGCTTCGGCTCGGTACGCAACGCCTTCCGCAGGCGCGACATTCCGCTCGCCGCCTTCGCGCCGCTGGCGGACATTGCGGGCGTGCGTCTGATCTCGCTGCAGACCGGAGCGCCGGTGCAGCAGATCGGGGCGGCGCCGTTCCGGGGAAAAATCGAGACGCCCGAGATCGATATAAAGCTGGCGGCCGGAAGTTTTCTCGACACGGCCGCGCTGATGACCCGGCTCGATTTGGTGGTGACCTGCGACACATCGCTGGCGCATCTTGCGGGAGCGCTGGCGCGTCCGGTGTTTACCGCGCTGCCGAGCGTGCCTGATTGGCGCTGGCTGCGCGACCGCGACGACACGCCCTGGTATCCGACCATGCGGCTGTTTCGCCAAAGCGCGCCACAAAGCTGGACCGACGTGTTTGCCCGGATCGCAGTGGCGGCTGCGGAGATGGCGTCAGCGCAGCAGCGATAACACCAGCGCCGCCGCCTGCATTTCGGCGAAGCGATAGGTCCGGCGCTGCAGCGCCAGATCGTCGCGTCCCCAGAACTCCATCTGCCAGTCCTCGTCCACATGCGCCGCGGCCCACACCTGTTTGGTGTCGAGCCGTCCCGCCGCCAGCGCGAGCGCGAGCAGAGCTGATCCTGTGAGCGTCGTCACGACGCTCATCGCGCCAAGCCGCCAGCCGCTCCGCAAGTCCTCGCCCTTCGGGATGGCCGCAACCGCCGCCGCGATTGCCGCCTCCGGCTGTTGCGCGTGGAGGATGCCTTCGACCAGTACAAAGCGCGCACCGAGCGTGTCGCGCGCCCATTCAATCGCGGGGTCCCAATGGCGCTGCTGTAGCGCGACGAGGCCGGCTGGTGTGGACGCGCGGTAAAACAGCAGATCGGTGCCGAGGAACTGCTCAATCTCCGCGGCAACCGGACCGGGCATCGGCGCAACGCCGTCGATGATCGAGTTGGACAGTCGCGTGAGCGGCATAACCGCCGGATCGATTCGGTCTGCCTGAGCGTTCCATTCGCCGGCGATGGCCTCCGCCAGCCCCGGGGCAGGCGCGGCCAAAGGCCGCCGGGCGGGCGTGCGCACCGGCTTGCCGTCAAGCAACACCGGGTGGCCGGCGGCGTCCGCGCCAGCGGTCGCCTCCTTGTAAAAGCGAGCGCGCAACTTCGGCCGCATGCTGCCGCGCGCGGATTCCGTCGGGTCGAGGGGCTGATTGATGAATATGTCCTCGAAGATATCTCGCATCGATCAGGCAATCGGATTGTGCAACGCAGGAATGTCTGCGTTATCAAGATTAAGTAGCCTCATAAGTAGCCATTCAGACGCACGATGGCAGCAAAATCTCGCCGGCATCGCCCGGCTACCCCCAGCACCGCCTTGGCTGAACAAACCTGGTCCGCCCGGCTGCGTCAGTCGCAGCCTTGTGCATTGTTGGCAGTGGAAATTCCAGCGTCCGTCTAGTAAAATTCCAAAGTGGAGTCGGCGGTTCAAGGATCGGCTTCGGGGGACGGATTTGGGTTGACGTCAAGCGACCTCTCGGAAATTCCCAAGAAGAGGTGCGTGCACGAGGAGTCAATGAAACCAACAAACATCGCGGCGCCGGACTACTTCCATAAAGTAGTCGATTGCCAATGGGCCTGCCCGGCCCACACGCCAGTTCCGGAATATATCCGATTGATCGCCGAGGGTCGCTACAGCGACGCCTACATGATCAATTGGCGATCGAACGTGTTTCCGGGAATCCTCGGACGCACCTGCGACCGTCCCTGCGAGCCGGCATGCCGCCGCGGGCGCGTCGAGGAAAGCCCGGTCGCGATCTGCCGCCTCAAGCGCGTCGCTGCCGACTTCAAGGATGACATCCGCGACCGGCTGCCGAAGCCCGCGCAGAAGAACGGCAAGCGCGTCGCGCTGGTGGGCGGCGGCCCCGCCTCGCTTGCGGTTGCCCGCGATCTCGCTCCGCTCGGCTATCTCTGCACCGTGTTCGATTCCGACCCCAAGGCCGGCGGCATGATGCGGACGCAAATTCCGAAATTTCGCCTGCCGGATTCTGTAGTCGACGAGGAGACCGATTATATCCTCAACCTCGGTATCGAGTTCAAAGGCAGCACCCGCATCCGCAGCATGAAGACGCTGTTGTCGGAAAACTTCGACGCGATCTTCGTTGGCTCCGGCGCGCCGCGAGGCCGCGAACTCGACATCCCCGGCCGCAAGGAAGCGGCCAAGAACATCCATATCGGCATCGACTGGCTGTCCAGCGTTTCGTTCGGACACATCACCAGCATCAACAAGCGCGTCATCGTTCTCGGCGGCGGCAACACCGCGATGGATTGCTGCCGCACCGCGCGCCGTCTCGGCGGCGAGGACGTTAAGGTGGTCGTGCGGTCGGGCTTCGAAGAGATGAAGGCGTCCCCCTGGGAAAAAGAGGACGCCCTGCACGAGGACATTCCGATCCTCAATTTCATGGTCCCAAAGGAATTCACCCACGACAACGGCAAGCTGACCGGCGTGGTGTTCGAGAAGGTCAAAGCGGTCCGCGACGAAAAGGGCCGTCGTAACCTGATCCCGACCGGCGAGCCCGATCAGCACGTGCCCTGCGATGACGTGCTGGTCGCCGTCGGCCAGGAGAACGCCTTCCCCTGGATCGAGCGCGACGCCGGCATCGAGTTTGACAAATGGGATATGCCCAAGGTCGATCCCGTCACCTTTGCCTCGACCAATTCGAAGGTGTTTTTCGGCGGCGACGCCGCATTCGGCCCAAAGAACATCATCTGGGCGGTGTCGCACGGCCATGACGCGGCGCTGTCGATCCACAAGCTATTGTCCGGCGAGGACATCAAGGAGCGCCCGCTTCCCGAAGTGAGCATCTCATCGCAGAAGATGGGCATTCACGAGTGGAGCTACGACAACGACGTCTCCGCCGACAAGCGATACAAGGTGCCGCACCGCGACAAGGTAGTCGCGCTGAAGGATATCCGCACCGAAGTCGAACTGGGCTACGATCTCAAGCTCGCACTTGGCGAGGCGCAACGCTGTTTGAACTGCGACATACAGACCGTGTTTGCCTCGCAGCTCTGCATTGAATGCGACGCCTGCGTCGACATTTGCCCGATGGACTGCATCACCTTCACGGCGAACGGCGACGAGGCCGATCTGCGGTCACGGCTCAAGGCCCCCTCGCCGCACCTCGACCAGGACCTCTATGTCGCCGACGGCCTCAAAACCGGCCGGGTGATGGTGAAGGACGAAGACGTCTGCCTGCACTGCGGGCTCTGCGCCGAACGCTGCCCCACCGGAGCGTGGGATATGCAGAAGTACCTCATCGATATGACCCACGCCGGAAAACCATGTCAGTCACCAGCCCGATCAGCAGCGTAAACGACTTCGTCGTCCGGTTCGCCAACGTCAACGGCTCGGGTTCGGCGAGCGCGAACGAAATGTTCGCGCGGTCGATCCTGCGCCACGGCGTGCCGGTGTCGCCGCGCAATATCTTCCCGTCCAACATCCAGGGGCTGCCGACCTGGTACGAGGTGCGCGTCACCGAGGCCGGCCATCTCGGCGCGCGCGGCGGCGTCGACATGATGGTCGCGATGAATCCGCAAACCTGGGACAAGGACGTCGCCTCGATCGAGCCCGGCGGCTACCTGTTCTACGATTCCACCAAGCCAATGCCGTCGTCCAAGTTCCGCCCGGATATCACCGTGCTGGGCGTGCCGCTCACCGCCATCACCAACTCGACCTACACCGATCCGCGCCAGCGCCAGCTGTTCAAGAACATCATCTATCTCGGAGCGCTGTCGGCCATGATCGACATGGACCCGAAGGTGATCGAGACGCTGATCGGCGAGCAGTACAAGGGCAAAGAGAAGCTCCTGTCGTCCAACGTCCATGCGCTGCATCTCGGCCGCGACTGGGCGCTGACCAATCTGAAATGCCCGATCGGCCTGCGCGTGCAGAAGGCCGACAAGGTCGGCGACCGCATCTTCATCGAGGGCAACAGCGCCGCGGCACTCGGTGCCGTGTACGGCGGCGCGACGGTCTGCGCCTGGTACCCGATCACCCCATCTTCATCGCTGGCCGATGCCTTCACCAGCCACTGCAAGCGGCTGCGTCACGATCCCGAGACCAAGAAAGCGAAATACGCCATCGTCCAGGGCGAGGATGAACTCGCTTCGATCGGCATCGTGATCGGCGCATCGTGGAATGGCGCACGCGCCTTCACCGCCACCTCCGGCCCCGGCATCTCGCTGATGCAGGAGTTCATCGGACTTTCGTATTTCGCCGAAATCCCCGCGGTCATCATGAATGTGCAGCGCGCCGGCCCCTCGACTGGCATGCCCACCCGCACCCAGCAGTGCGACCTGATCTCGTGCGCCTACGCCTCGCACGGCGACACCAAGCACATCCTGCTGTTCCCGGAAGATCCCGCCGAAGGCTTCGAGATGGCGGCACAGTGTTTCGATCTCGCCGAACGGCTGCAGACCACGATCTTCCTGATGTACGACCTCGACATCGGCATGAACCACCGTCTGTGCCGCCCGCTGAAATGGGACGACAGCAAGCAATACGACCGCGGCAAGGTGATGACCGCCGAGATGCTCGACGATGGCCGCGACTTCGGCCGCTATCTCGATGTCGATGGCGATGGCATCCCGTTCCGCACCTATCCGGGCACCCACCCGACCAAAGGCTCGTTCTTCACCCGTGGCACCTCGCGCGACCGTTACGCGCGCTACACCGAGGAAGGCGCCGCCTATCAGGACAACATGCAGCGGTTGCTGCGCAAGTTCGAAACCGCCAAGGACATGGTCCCGCGGCCGCTCCAGGCCAATGCACAAAAGCCCACGAAATATGGTGTGATCTATTTCGGCTCGACGTCGCCGGCGATGGACGAGGCCGTTGGCCTCCTGGAGTCGCGCGGCCACCAGCTCGACCGGCTGCGCATCCGTGCCTTCCCGTTCCACTCAAGCGTGGCAAGCTTCGTCGCCGACCATGACTTTGTATATGTGGTGGAGCAGAACCGCGACGGGCAGCTTCGTAGCATGATCGTCAACGAGAACGGCATCGATCCGGTGCGCCTCGTTCCGATCCTGCACTACGACGGCACACCGATCACCGCACGCTTCATCGCCAAGGCGATCGGCGACCACCAGGATCATCTCAAGGTCACTCCGCTGCGCAAGGTGGTGTCGTAGCCGTACGCTCCTCGTCCTCGACGGCGGCGACCCGCTTGTCCAGCGACCCCATGTACTGGTCGATCGAGCCGACCTCGGTCCCGTCTTTCCGGTACATGCTGCGATTGTGGTAGATGCTCTTATAGAAGCCGCAGGCTTGGCAGACCGGCTTGAACTGCCCCCGCTCCTGCTCCTCGATCATCTGCACGTACAGCGGGTTCTTGCTCGATACGATTTCCCGGAGCGGCTTCTCGTTCAGGTTGCCGATCTTCAGCGTGCCGTCGGTATCGACGCAGGCGCAGGCGTGAACGTCGCCGGTCGACATGATCTGCACGCCGGTGAACAGCAGCGAGCAGGCGCCCATCTTGTAGATCTTGGTGGAGTCCATGATGTCGATCGCCAGACCCTGCTGGTCGCTCTCGCTCACACGACCACCCCAGTTGTGATAGAGCGTCGATCGCTTGACCTTGATGCCGGCCTTGCGGAACCGCTCCAGCAGCTTCAGCAGATCGGTTGAAGGCGTGCGCGGCATGTCGCGCGTCGAACGGATGGCAATCTCCAGGCGGCCGCCGAATTCACCGAGCAGCGGCAGCAGCGTCTCCAGATTGGTCACCAGCCGGTCATAGACCTTGTCGGTCGATTGAGCGACCTTCACGAAGGTCTCGCGGTCGTGGCCATAGACGCTGATGGTCACGAACTGCAGCTTGCGCAGCTTGACCAGCCGGCGAATATCGTCGGCGTCCGGGATCGTGAAGTTGGTGTAGAATACGTATTCGCCGACGCCGTCGTGCTTTTCCAGCAGGTCGAGCTTGTCGAACAGATGCCGGTCCATGAACACGTCGCCGGTGCTTGGCGTCAGGTAGAAACGCCGGTAGCCCATCGCGACCGCCTGATCGACGTAGTCGGCGAACCGGTCATGCTTCATCGGAACTTTGGGTGACTGCTTCTTCTCGTAGGCGCAGAAGGTGCAGGCCAGATTGCAGACGCTGGTCGGCTCAATTGCGATTTCCGGCAGGACCGGGACAAATTGCCTTCCGAGCGCCCGGTTGACGCCAATCTCCACCCGCGAAAGCAGGTTTCGTCCGAGTCTGGCAGCGACTGCCGGCTTGATCATCGACACCACGGGGATCGGGGGTTTTGTGTGCGGCGCACACTACTGGAGGTGACCCTTAGAGTCGATTTATACCCGCCCTGTGGCGATTTGGGGATGCCTGTCCAGGGCGCTAGGAATCGACCGTAAGTTTCAGTATAATCAGAGACATGACATACATCGCGAAGCCGAAGTTCCAGCACCCCGGCCTGCCGAAGAACGATCTCGGCTACACCCACCGCGACTACGAGGGCAAGGTTTCGACCTTGTGTGCCGGCTGCGGCCACGATTCGATCACAGCGGCGATCATTGAAGCCTGTTTCGAACTCTCGATCGAGCCGCATCGCGTCGCAAAGATTTCAGGCATCGGCTGTTCGTCGAAAACGCCGGACTACTTTCTCGGCAACTCGCACGGCTTCAATTCGGTGCACGGCCGCATGCCGTCGGTGCTGACCGGCGCCAATCTCGCCAACCGCGACCTGATCTATCTCGGCGTGTCGGGCGATGGCGACAGCGCCTCGATCGGCTTCGGACAGTTCGCGCATTCGATCCGGCGCGGCGTCAACATGACTTACATCGTCGAGAACAACGGCGTGTACGGCCTGACCAAGGGTCAGTTCTCGGCCACCGCTGATCGCGGCTCCAAGAGCAAGCGCGGCGTGACCAACACCGACAACGCCATCGACCTCGTCGCCATCGCGCTCCAGCTCGGCGCGACCTTCGTAGCGCGCAGCTTCTCCGGCGACAAGAACCAGCTCGTGCCGCTGATCGAAGCGGCCATTCGGCACAAGGGCGCGTCGTTCATCGACGTGGTGAGCCCGTGCATCGCGTTCAACAATCATGCGGGCTCGACCAAGAGCTTCGATTACGTGCGCGAGCACAACGACGCGGTGAACCGCCTCGACGTCATCAGCGGCCGCGATCCGATCACGGTGGACTATGCGCCGGGCTCGGTGCAGGTGGTCGAGCAGCACGACGGCACGCGGCTAGCGTTGCGCAAGCTCGACGCCGACTACGACGTGCACGATCGTCTCGCAGCGATGGCATTTTTGCAGAAGCACGCAGCCAAAGGCCAGGTGGTGACCGGGCTGCTTTACGTCGATCCGGATTCGGAAGATCTGCACGCCCACCTCGACACGGTAGACGCGCCGCTCAATGGCCTCGAGGCGAAAGACCTCTGCCCCGGCACCCCCGCGCTGGAAAAGATCAACGCCAGCCTGCGGTAGGCTTCAGCCGCCGCAATGCAGGCGGCGGCCTTCCGCTGCCTGTGACGGACCTACTTTGCGAACGCAACGTCGCCGGTTTCGATCAGCGATTTAAGATTGGCTCATCAGGAAAACGAGTGGGTGAATCTGATGGGGAATGCGGCCTGAAGGCCTATGGATACTGGGTTTTCGGGGTTTCGTATGGCGGTTGAATTGGGCATCATTTCCCGATGGCCAAC
>JAPLPD010000247.1 GCA_026400395.1 Alphaproteobacteria bacterium
TCAACAACAAGATCCGCGTCATCCAGCGGCGCGCCTACGGTCTACGCGACCAGGAATATCTGCGGCTCAAGGTGCTCACATGCATGCTCCCAGCGCTCTGAAGTTGCTGAAAACACCCACTCGTTTTCCTGAAGACCCAATTTTCTTAACGTCGTTGACCGCCTGCCCGTCCACGAAAAAGACTCCTGGTTTCCCTGGCTCGCCGCCCTCGATCCCTTCCGGCCCATCGCCGGTGCGACCGGTCGAGGCATTGAGAATCCACTTCTGCTTGGTGCGGAGCCGGAACTTGATCGATTGTCCATCGCCGCCGGCATAGCGGCCGCGTCCTCTCGAGCCTCGGCGCAGCTCACGTTGGAGAAAAACGATGGGTGCCTTAGCCTCGAGGATCTCAAGCGGGATCGCTGAAACCCCGGTCGGAAATCCGGTTGCGCTCAAGCCCGGCTTGCCGGCGCGTGCTCCCATGCCGCCGGCACTGGCAAACATGAAGTTGGGAAAGGCGCTTCCGTCGGCCCAGTGTCCATGAATATGAAAGGGCCAAGGGGCACCCGCGCTTTCGGCAAGGATGCGATCGGGAGCCACTGAATAGAGTGCCTTCATGATCGGCATCGGCACATACATGCCGACTGCATGCCGCGCATTGACCGGGCAGGGCGGCACGCAATTGACGATGCTGCCCTTCGGGGCCGTCACCCGGATCGGGGCAAGGCTCCCCGAATTATTCGGCAAGTCCGGTGCGAGGCATGCCCTGACAGCGAAGCTGCTGTAGGCATGGGTGTAGTTCATCACCACGTTGATTCCCAATTCGCTCTGCGGCGAGCTGCCGGCAAAGTCGACAACGATGTCTCCAAATCGGTTATCCACGGTGACGGCTGCCTTCAGCGTGACCGTTGCGCCTCCGGGCACGGTGAACTGGCTCTCGCCATGGTAGGTGCCGGACCGAAGCCGCCGAATCGTGTTGCGCATCGCTTCTTCGGAACGGACTAGAATTTCGGCACCGACCGAATCGAGTTCCCCCAGCTTTTGGCGATCGAGCATCGACGTGATGCGCTCAGCGGCCACGCGTGTCCCCGAAATCTGCGCGGCGAGATCGCCAAACACCTGATCGGGCACTCGGACATTCTGTTGGATGATGGCGTGCAGCGACCGGTCTGGAACGCCGGCGTGGTAGAGCTTCATCGGTGGGATCCAGAGGCCCTCCTCGTAGACGTCGCGGGCGCCGGCGCCGTGGCCATAGCCTCCGACGTCGGTGTGATGGATCGTCGAGCCGGTGAATCCGACGATACTGCTGTCGTGGTAGATCGGCGCAAGGATCGTCACATCGAACAAGTGCCCGGCGCCGAGCCAAGGATCGTTGGTGATCAACAGGTCGCCGGGCGACAGTTCGCTCGGCGGAAACAGCTTGATCAGATGCGCGCCGCAAAAGGCTAGCGAGTTGATGTGCCCGGGCGTGCCGATATCGGCCTGTGCGATCATGCGCCCGCTGGTGTCGAACAGCGCCGAGGCATGATCGCCGGCCTCGCGGACGATTGGGCTGAAGGCCGTCCGTTGCAGCACTTTCGACTGCTCGGTGACGATGGCCCGGAGATTGCTCCACAGGATTTCAAGGCGCGCGCCGTCCATGGACTAACTCCTTGTGGCGATGATAGTGCCGGTCGAGTGAACCTCCGCGCGCCAGCGCGGCAGGATCACGATCGTGGTTTCGCGTTCTTGGATGATGGCAGGTCCCTTGATGACTTGCCCGATCGGCAAAGCGCTGCGGTCCCAGACATCGACGGTTTCCTCACAGAGAACAACACGGCGCGATCCTTTTGGCATGGCGACGCGCTGGCCCATGCGCGGCAACGCAGAACGGTCCTTGCGCAAACCGGTCGCTGTCAGCCGCCAGTTGACGACCTCGACCGCGATATTCGGCAGCGCGATCCCGTAGTTCGTCTGGTAGATGGCCTCAAATGTCGAGCGAATTTCCTCTGGGTCTCGCGCCTCGCTCGGATCCCGCGCAAGTTCGGTGGTCAGCTCGTTCTGCTGGCCCTGATAGCGCAGGTCGGCTGCAAACGACATCCGAATGTCTGACTTGCTGCACCCGGCCCCGAGCAGCGCCGCGGTAGCTTCTTCAACCATGTCGTGGATGTGCCGTTGGACCATGTCCCAATCCAGCTGATCGATGCGCCCGAGCATACTGCGGACGAGATCGAGACGGGGCGGCGTCACCAGGGTTCCGAACGCTGATAGCACGCTGGCGTTGGGCGGGAATAGGATGGAGGAGCTGTCGAGCAGTTCCGCCACCCGGCAGGCATGGACGGGGCCCGCGCCGCCGAACGCGAACAGCGGAATGCCGCGGCTGTCCTCGCCCTTGTCGGTGCAGTAGGCGCGCGCCGCAAAGGTCATGTTTTCGCTCACCACCTCGAAGATGCCCTTGGCCGCCTCCGTTGCGGATTGACCGAGGCGGGCGCCAAGCTGCTCAAGCTGAGCGTGCGCGGCGGAAAAATCGAGCGTCATGTCGCCGCCGAGAAAGGACTTCGCGTCGAGCAAACCGAGCACGACATTGGCATCGGTCACTGTCGGTGCCGTGCCGCCGCGTCCGTAGCAGGCTGGGCCGGGCATCGCGCCCGCGCTACGCGGACCGACCTTCAGCAGGCCAAGATCGTCGACCCAGGCTATCGATCCACCGCCGGCGCCGATCTCGATCAGGTCGATCGACGGTACGGTCACCGGCAGGCCGCTGCCGACCTTGCAACGGTAGAACCGGTCAACCTCGAAAAGGCCGGAATCGGCGGGTTTGCCGTCATCGATGAGGCAGGCCTTCGCCGTGGTGCCGCCCATGTCAAATGACATGAGGCGGTTGAGCCCGAGCCGCTCCGCATAATAGCCCGCCGCGAGTGCGCCGGCGGCCGGACCGCTCTCGATCATGCGGACGGGGAATGCGCCGGCGACGCCGCAGCCGGCGATGCCGCCGTTGCTCAACATGATCAGCGGCCGATGCTGGAATCCGCGATCAGACAAGGTCTCTGACAGCTTGTTGAGGTAGGGCTGTATGACCGGCGCCACGTAGGCGTTGACCGTGGTTGTCGAGGCGCGCAGATACTCCCGGATCTGCGGCGCGACCTCCGAAGACAGCGAAACGAATAGTCGAGGCGCTTGCTCAAGGAGTACGCGGCGAATGTCACGCTCGTTCTGGGAGTTGGTGAAGCTGTTGAAGAGGCAGACCGCGACGGCCTCGACGCCAGCCGCGGTTAATTTCGTTGCAAGACGAGCAACTTCATCGGTGTCGACCGTTTTCTCCACCGTGCCATCGGCAAAGGTCCGTTCGTCGACGGTGAAAAACAACTCCGGGTCGACGACCGGCCTCGGATATTCGAGCTGAAGATCGAACATGTCGTAGCGCCACTCGTCACGGATCAGCAGGGTGTCCTTGAACCCCTTGGTGGTTACGAAGGCTGTCCTGGCGCCCTTCCGCTCGATGATTGCGTTTGTGACGATGGTGGTCGCGTGGACGATGATGTCGTCGACACTCTGTGGGCTGATGCTGGCAAGTTCAAGGACGCGCGAAACACCGTTGAAAAAGCCGGACAGCAGATTGTCGGGCGTCGTCAACGTCTTCTCGACCCACAGAGCGCCATCTTGATGCCGGAGGATGACATCGGTGAACGTGCCGCCAATGTCGATGGCGAGGGAAAATCCGTTGCGCATGCTCACTCACGACCTCGATGAACTGGCTTGACTATGCGGTGAGTGGGGAGACTAGACCCTATGATTGCAGGGCCTGAAGGTGGCCCGTCATCCGATATGCAACGGTACGAGGGTTAAGCCGGCTAGCCGGTACAGAGCCTCATGCATAGGAGACGGGCCTGATGGAACATACTCGATTTATTGGCTTGGACA
>JAPLPD010000201.1 GCA_026400395.1 Alphaproteobacteria bacterium
GCTGGGCACCGGTGTCATCGATGAAGTCGTGGTAGAATTCCTCATGGCGTTGCTCTCCTCGCGGATTCGACACCCCGAGCCTAGCGGCTCAAGGCGGGCAACGCCTGCTCTCCTACTTCAACATTGATCGGGACATTCCCGTTATCCGGACTGAACGTTGCCGCGACGATCTCCGCGAAGTGTCCATACAAGATGCCTTTGAGGTCGGACAACATCGCACCACCCGCGAGCTTGCCTTCAAGCTCTGCGAAGAACGGAGTGAACCAAGGCAGACTGCCGCGCGCCGGATAGGCCTGAAGAGCGAAACGCATGGCGCGATCGAATTGCTCCTCCTTGAGTGCATTGTCGGCAAGGCTGGTGAAAACCCGCGCTTCCCGCACCGCCAGATTTCGGCTTAGCCAAATCGTGTAGCCAACGCCAATCATGACCAGGGCCATGATCCCGAGCAGCATCCAGCCGGCGCGTTTTTGATGACGCGCCGTCGCCTGCTGCGCGAGCCGCATTTCCTCCAACTGGCGGCGCTCGCTGCCGGCGCGCGCCGCCTCGGCATCCTCGCTGGTCCGCATCAACTCGCGTTGCAGTTCGGTGATCTCGGGCGCGCCGGGCTTATGCCCGGCCATCCAGAGCTTGGCGGCGTCGAGTTCGTCGCCGCGCAATAGCAGCGATTCGGGACGATTGCGCGTACTCCAGCGGATGGCGGCGTCGCCCAGGCGGGTGTGTTCGCGGATCCACTCAAGATCCTGTCGCAGCGCCGCCGCCAATTCCACGAGCGGGCGCGACACGCCGCGGCCCTGGTCGAAACGAACGAATTGCAGGCGGCTAAGCTGCGCCGGGATTTCCGTATCTGGCACCGGCTTTAAGACCACCGGCAACAGCCTTTTGGAGAGCGCGCACGCCTTTTCGACCTCCCTGGCGCAACGCTCCGATATCACCGCTTGAGGAGACACGACATAGACGACCGTGTCGGAATGCTGGATCAGACCGCCCAGGCGCACCTCCCAGTCCTCGCCGGCCGCTATGTCGTGGCGGTCGAGGAACGGCGCGAAACCCGCGAGTTCAAGTCCGGCAAGCAGCTCATCGGCAAAATCGCTGCTGTCGCGTCGCGAATAGGATATAAAGATCTTCAGCTTTTCCGCGCCGGTGTCGGCCATGGCGTCCCGCGTGGTCCGATTCGAGTGTCGGATTACAGTGTCACTTGTGCCACGGCTTTCCAAGCTGCGACCGCCTTGGCCAAGCAGCCGTTCGGCGGCGCAGCCTTACCGGCTCGCCGTCTCGTGGAAGAAGTCGTGAATCTTGCGCGCGGTCTCGTCGTTGATGCCGGGCACCCGCGCCAGATCGTTGAGCGAGGCGCGCTCGATCGCTTTCAGGGTGCCGAAGTGATGCAGCAGCGCGCGCTTGCGGGTCGGCCCGATGCCGGGGATTTCCTGCAGGCCCGCCTCGCGGATGTCCTTCTTACGACGCGTGCGATGCGAGCCGATGGCGAAGCGGTGCGCTTCGTCGCGCAGGCGCTGAATGAAATAAAGTAGCGGATCGCGCGGCGGCAGTTTCACCGCCGGCTTGCCGGTCAGGTAAAAGGTCTCGTTTCCAGCATCGCGATCCGGCCCCTTGGCGACCCCGATCATCGGCACGCCGGTGACGCCGAGCGCGGCCAGCGCCTCGCGCGCGGCGTTGAGCTGGCCCTGCCCGCCGTCGATCAGCACCAGATCGGGCCACGGCGAGTCGCTTTCGAGATCGTCACTGTCCGCCGGTACGACACCGAGCATCGCGGTCGCCGCCTCGGTCTCCGCCCGCGGCGCCTCCGCCATCAGCCGCTTGAACCGGCGCTCGAGCATTTCGCGCATCATGCCGAAGTCGTCGCCCGGTGTGAGCTCGGCGGAGCGGATGTTGAACTTGCGGTACTGATTTTTCCGGAAACCTTCCGGGCCGGCGACGATCATCGCGCCAACCGCGTTCGAACCCTGGATGTGGCTGTTGTCGTAGACCTCGATCCGCTTCGGCACCCGCGGCAAGTCGAACGCATGGGCAAGCCCCTTCAGCAGCTTTTGCTGCGATGAGGTGTCGGCCAACTTGCGGCCGAGCGCCTCGCGCGCGTTTACCAGAGCATGCGCGACCAGCTCTTTCTTCTCGCCGCGCTGCGGCACCGTGATCTCGACCTTGCGGCCGCTCTTGACGCTCAGTGCTTCGGCCAGCAGATGGCATTCGGGAATGTCGTGCGAGAGAAGGATCACCGACGGGCACGGCTTGTCGTCGTAGAACTGCGCGAGAAACGCACCCAGCACCTCGCCCGGCTCAAGCGTGCGATCGGCGCGCGGGAAATAGGCGCGGTTACCCCAATTCTGTCCGGTGCGAAAGAAGAACACCTCGATGCCGCTAAAGCAGCCCTCCTGGTGGATGGCGAACACGTCGGCCTCCTCGGTGCTGCGCGGATTGATGCCCTGTGTGGTCTGCGTCGCCGACAGCGCCGAGAGCCGGTCGCGGTAGATCGCCGCGCGCTCGAAATCGAGTTCGGCGGAGGCGTGCTCCATTTCGGCCGACAATTCGTCGCGCACCGCCTGACTCTTGCCGGAGAGGAAGCCATTCGCCTCACGAACCAGCTCGGCGTAACCGGCGAAGTCGATCTCCTGGGTGCACGGCGCCGAACAGCGCTTGATCTGATGCAACAAACAAGGCCGCGTGCGACTCTCGAAAAAGCCGTCCGAACAGGAGCGCAGCAGAAACGCGCGCTGCAGCGCCGTGATCGTGCGGTTGACCGCCCACACCGAGGCGAACGGTCCGAAATAGCTGCCCTTGCGCGAGCGCGCGCCACGGTGCTTGAGGATTTGCGGCGCCCAGTGGTCGCCGGTGATCAAAATGTAGGGAAACGATTTGTCATCGCGCAGCAGCACGTTGAAGCGCGGCCGCAGCCGCTTGATGAGGTTTGCTTCGAGCAGTAACGCCTCGGTCTCGGTCGCGGTGGTGACGAACTCGACCGTGGCGGTCAGCGCAATCACCCGTTCGATCCGCGTGTCATGCCCGGTGGCTCGGGTGTACGACGTGATCCGTTTCTTGATGCTCTTGGCTTTGCCGACGTAGAGCACCTCGCCCTCGGCATCGAGCATTCGATAAACACCCGGCGCGGACGGCGCGTGTTTGGCGTAACGCACCAGCGCGGCGCGCCCGGCCGCGAGCGTGCCGCCCTCCTGTTCGATGCCGAGTTCAAGCTCTTCACCCTCGGGCAATGCCTGTTCGTCGTCCTCTTCGACGAGTTCACTTGCGGGATCGATGTCTTTGGCGCGGCCGGCCATGCCGGGGATTTCCTGTTATTTTACGCAGCCAAAAAAGCTGCGCCGCATGGTAAATAATTCCGAAAGCGGACTTCGCAAATACACGTTTCCTTAGCGTTACCCGCCCGTCATTGTTACCGATTCACAAACGCTTAAGATAGAATTCGCTATAAATCCTCCACGATTGAACCGATCTCCGCCGGGTCTCGACGACCCGGATGTTCGCGGGATTGGGTGGAGGTTGCGATGTCCAAGTCAGTGTTCGCGATTGCGTTCGCTGCGTTCGCGCTGGTGTCGAGCGCGGCAGTCGCCGCCGATCTGTTGCCTTACGGGGCGCCGGCGCGCGGCGGCGTTTACTCGTGGCAGGGCCCCTATATCGGCGCCAACCTCGGCTACCAGTGGGGCAGCGTCAGCAACAGCCCCGTAAAGCCGTCCGGCGTCGCCGGCGGCGTGCAGGCAGGCTATAACGTGCAGCACAGCCAGTTCGTGTTCGGCGGCGAGACCGACATGCAATTGACCGACGCCGACGACCGGTTCGCGCCGTGGAAGTTTTCCAACCCGTGGTTCGGCACGTTGCGGGCGCGCGCGGGCTTCGCGATGAACTCCGTGATGTTCTATGGAACCGTGGGCTTGGCCTACGGATCCATGCAGCTGAGAAACACGCTGAGCAATGTTACTGAGTCTCATACCAACGTCGGCTGGGCCGGCGGTCTCGGCGCGGAGATGGCGCTGACGGGAAACTGGACCGCCAGAGCGGAATACCTTTACGTTGACCTTGGCAGCAGTTCTTTCGTACTCGACGGCACCAGCCACGGCATCCAGTCGAACATCCTGCGCGTCGGCGTCAATTATCGTTTCTGAGTATCTCCGACAGTTCAGGACCACAAAGCTCCGGTTCACCCGGGGCTTTCGTTTGTGTTGCACGCACAACACACCCGCCAGTCATCGTCACAGATTTCTTTCTGCCACAGAAGTTCCAGGAACCATCCACACTTTGACCGCGTTTGACCCGTCAGTTGGGACCTAGCAACAAGGGAGTTGGGTATGCTTCGCGTACTCCTTACAACGACTGCTCTGATCGCTACCTTTGCTACCGCCGCGGTGGCGGCCGATCTACCCCGGCAGATGCCGACCAAGGCGCCCGCCGTGTATATGCCTGTCGGCTACAACTGGACCGGCCTCTATATCGGCGTGAACGGCGGCTACGCCTGGGGCAGCTCAGACTGGAGCGGCTTTGCCAGCAGCAATAAGCCGGACGGCGGGATGATCGGTGGAACCATCGGTTACAACTGGCAGGCCCCTGGTAGCGCCTGGGTGTTCGGCCTTGAAGGCGATATGGATTGGGCGGACTTCAAAGGCAGCTTCGCGAACGCTGCGTGCCCGACCGGATGCCAGACCAAGATCAATTGGCAGGGCACCGCGCGTGGCCGTCTCGGTTACGCCTGGGACCGCGTGATGCCGTACGTCACCGGCGGCTTGGCTGTCGGCGAAGTCGAGGCCAATCAAGGCGGCTTCGCCGGTGCCCGCGACACCAAGGCCGGCTGGACGGTCGGCGGCGGCGTTGAAGCGGCGCTGGCTGGCAACTGGACCGCCAAGATTGAGTATCTTCACGTCGATCTCGGCAGCACGAACTGCGGCCTGCCGTCCTGCTCGCTTCCGACCAGCGTGAACTTCACCGCCGACGAAGTCCGCGGCGGATTGAACTACCGCTTCTGACCGCGGAAACGACGGAAACGAAAAGCCCCGGACTTCGGTCCGGGGCTTTTTTTATGAAATTCACAACGAATATTCGTTCAGTGTTCGTTGACCATAGTTATGGTTAAAATACGGTAAAAATAAAGCAACCCGCGCAAATGCCCAGTATTACGCAATCCACAGGCGCCACATTTCGTTAGCATTACCAGTGTGTCTTTCCTGCACTAGACTCTTTGCTCCCATTGAATACTTTGCGGCAACTTTTAAACGGAGGATTTAAGTGATGAAGCGTTCGATCTTTGCGGCTCTCGGTCTTCTGGCCCTTGCAGCGTCGGTGCCGGCCTCGGCCGCGGACCTGCCGCGTGGAACGGACATGCCGTACAAGTCGCCGGCCTATGTCGCGCAGTACAACTGGACCGGCTTTTATCTCGGCATTAACGGCGGCGGCGACTGGGGCGATTCGTCGTGGAATGGCTTTGCCGTGAAGAACAGCCCGTCGGGCGGAATGATCGGCGGCACCGCCGGCTACAACTGGCAGGCCCCTGGAAGCCCGTGGGTGTTCGGCCTCGAAGGCGACATCGACTGGTCCAGCTTCAAGGACAGCGTCGCCTGCGGCGCCTCGGCCTGCGAGACCAAGAACAACTGGTTCGGCACCGTGCGCGGCCGCGTCGGCTTCGCCTTTGACCGCTTCATGCCCTACTTCACCGGCGGCGCGGCCTTCGGCGACATCAAGGCAAACCGCGTCGGCTTCGCCGGCGCCTCGGACACCAACGTCGGCTGGACCGTCGGCGCGGGACTTGAAGGCGTGATCGCCGGCAACTGGACGGCGAAGCTCGAGTATCTTTACGCCGACCTCGGCAACACCACCTGCGCCGCCGTCTCGTGCGGCGTTGCGACCAACGTCGATCTTCAGGTCAACATTCTGCGCGGCGGCCTGAACTACCGCTTCTAAACAAAAAACGAAGCGCGACAAACTTTGAAGCCTCGCACCTCACGGTGCGGGGCTTCAATTTTTTGACACGATGATTGTCGCGATAGCGGCCCTCCATCGCAGGCAATTAGCGAAGCAGTCCCGCCGCGAGATAGCACAGCGCCGCGATCAAAGCCGACGCCGGGATGGTGATGATCCATGCATACACGATGCTCTTGGCCACGCTCCATCGGACCGCGGACAGCCGCTTGGCCGCGCCGACCCCGATGATGCTGCCGGTTATCGTATGGGTGGTGGAGACCGGTATGCCGAACCAGGTCGCGGCGAACAGTGTAATCGCGCCGCCGGTTTCGGCACAAAATCCCTGCATCGGCGTAAGGCGCGTGATCTTCGATCCCATGGTCTTCACGATCCGCCAGCCTCCGAACAGCGTGCCGAGCCCCATCATCGCCTGACAGGCAAGAACCACCCAGAACGGTACGTAGAAGCTGCTGCCGAGATAGCCCTGCGAATAGAGCAGCACCGCGATTATGCCCATGGTCTTTTGCGCATCATTTCCACCGTGACCGAGCGAGTAGAGTGAAGCCGAAATGAACTGGAGGTAGCGGAACAGGTGATCGACTGCGAATGGTGTCGAACGCACAAATGTCCATGTCACGATGAGCATCAGGAATAACGAAAGAATGAAGCCGGTCATTGGCGAGCCGACGATGGCCATAGTTGTCTTGATGACGCCGTCCCAGACGACAACACCGATACCGCCCTTGGCCACACCGGCGCCGAGCAACCCGCCGATCAATGCGTGCGAACTCGACGACGGAATACCGAAATACCAGGTGATCAGGTTCCAGCTGATCGCGCCCATCAGCGCGCCGAAGACCACTCGGGGATCGATGATCGCCGTATCGACGATGCCCCGGCCGATCGTCTCCGCGACATGGAGGCCGAAGAACAGGAACGCAATGAAATTGAAGAAGGCCGCCCAGGCGACGGCATATTGCGGTCGCAGGACCCGGGTGGAAACGATTGTAGCGATGGAATTCGCCGCGTCGTGCAGACCGTTGAGGAAATCGAATATCAGCGCGACAGCGATCAGCGCCACCAGTAGCGGCAATGCGAGCCCGGCGTCCATCGTGTTCCTTACGCCCTGTTACACGTGCTCGATAACGATTCCGTGCATAACGTTGGCGACGTCATCGAATCGGTCGACGACCTTCTCAAGATGGTCGTAGACCTCGTTGCCGACGAAGAAAGCGAGCCCATTCCCACCCGACACGTTGGCGCGGTACAAATCGGTCAGACCCTTGTCGTGCATTTCGTCGGCCTTGCCTTCGAGAGCTGAAATCTGCGCCGTGAGGTCGCTGATGTGGCCGGCCTCTGGGCCGATGGATTTCAGCAACGGCACGCCCTCCTGCACCAGTTTCGCGCATTTGACGATGGCATCGGCCATGTCGCGCATCTGCGGCGTAAACGTCCGGACCTCGAACAGCCGGATTGATTTGGCGGTCTTCTGCATCTGATCGATAGAATTATCCATTGAGGTGATCAGGTCCCGGATGTTGCCGCGGTCGAATGGCGTGATGAAGGTGCGCCGCACCGCGATCAGCACCTCACGAGTGACGTCGTCGGCATCCTGCTCGCGATCCATCACCACTTGATAGTTGCGTTCGATGGCATCGCCGCCTTCGAGCATGGCACGCAGCGCCATCGCACCGGCCACGACCGCATGGGAGTGGCGCGCGAACAGTTCGAAGAACCGATCTTCTGTGGGCATCAGCGCGTGAAACCAGCGCAACATTCGCGACCTCGCGTGCTATGCGTCAGTCGCCGCCACGCTGCGCTTAAGCAGCAAGCGGGGTGGCCCGGCAATGACGAGAATCAGGTCCGGCCCATTTTCGACCGAGCGCCCAAATCATCATCAAGCCCCGCTCACCCAAGCAACAGCCTGGGCCTTGCTATCCCCATGTCGTTGAAAAGCCGCAAGACAACCGCCGGTTTGGCCCGGCGGTGCACGGCCCTGGCAGCCCAGGACTGGACTTTGGGCCGCTTAAGCTTTGGGCGCGCATCGAACGTAGACCATGTTGCCGTAGCGGTTGGCCGCATCCGGATCGACGTAGCGCGTGACCAGCACCCGGCCGTCGAACGAGACGATTTCACGGTCCTGCGGGACCGCGGCCGGACCATCCGGACCGATGTAGTTGCGGCCCTCGGCGGTGCCCTTGAGCCGCAATTCGGTGGGCTGACGCTCATCGGCCAGGTGCATCATGATGCCCCCGCTCGGCCCCTTGGCAATCACGTAGGGGGACCGGCACAGCCCGCGCGCCGTGTTGATGGTGCGCGCCCGGTCCGCCTCCTTCTGATAGGAGGTGAAGCCCCAGCGGCCAACCATTTCCTCAGGCGCGTATTTGGACGGCATCGCGCTGGCGGTTGCCGGCGGGGGTGGCGGCGTATCGCCACCGCCGCCGAAGCTCGGCATGCTGACGTTGAAGCCGCTGCAACCGCTCAACAGCAAACCTGTGGCCATCAAAGCCAGCGGCACGAGGCGGAGCGACTTGGGATCCTGACGCATACGACGAGTTCCTACTCTACAAACCAGCATCTGGGCGGCACAGCCGCGGCCCGACTTGACCCTCATATAACCAGGGCAAATTTAACCAGTTTCTAATCGTATCGACCCAACGCCACTATTCTAGCCGCAACAGCGGCCTCCGCCCAACGCTGTTTGCCTCTCGGGGCACCAGCCGTTCGGCTTGACAACCCCCCACGCAACCCCCTATTTCCCGGATTGAGCCCTTAGCACTCGTTAATTATGAGTGCTAAGTCTCTAGTATAAATCCATTTTTTGATCCACCGCGCTCACCCGCCGAGAGGAAAGCATGGCCAAACTCAAGTTCCGTCCCCTGCACGACCGCGTGGTCGTCAAGCGTATCGACGCCGAGGAGAAGTCCGCCGGCGGCATCATCATTCCGGATACCGTCAAAGAGAAGCCCTCCCAGGGCGAGATCGTCGCCGTCGGCCCAGGTGGCCGCGACGAGAGCGGCAAGATCACCCCGATGGACGTCAAGGCCGGCGACCGCGTGCTGTTCGGCAAGTGGTCGGGCACCGAAGTAAAGCTCGATGGCGAGGATCTCCTGATCATGAAGGAATCCGACATCATGGGCGTAATCGCCTGATTTTTTGAACCGGAGCGCTGCCAACACCCAAGTGTCATGCCCGGGCTTGCCCCGGGCATCCATCTTCTTGCGCAGAAGCATGGATTGCCGGGTCAAGCCCGGCAACGACAACTGGAGAGACAGCAGGCTCTTGACGAAACAAACACAGGAGTAATTTGAAATGGCTGCCAAGGACGTACGTTTTGCCGGCGACGCGCGCGACAGGATGCTGCGCGGCGTCGACACGCTCGCCAACGCCGTCAAGGTGACGCTGGGTCCGAAGGGCCGCAACGTCGTCCTCGACAAAGGACGGCGTCACCGTCGCCAAGGAGATCGAGCTCGACGACAAGTTCGAGAACATGGGCGCGCAGATGGTGCGCGAAGTCGCCCAGAAGACCAACGACAACGCCGGTGACGGCACCACCACCGCGACCGTGCTGGCCCAGGCGATCGTCCGGGAAGGCGCCAAGTCCGTCGCCGCCGGCATGAACCCGATGGACCTCAAGCGCGGCATCGACATCGCCGTCGCCGCCGTGATCAAGGACATCGAAAAGCGCGCCAAGAAGGTCAACTCGTCCGCCGAGGTCGCCCAGGTCGGCACCATCTCGTCGAACGGCGACAAGCAGATCGGCAAAATGATCGCCGACGCCATGCAGAAGGTCGGCAACGAGGGCGTCATCACGGTCGAAGAGGCCAAGGCGCTTCACACCGAGGTCGAGATCGTCGAGGGCATGCAGTTCGACCGCGGCTACATCTCGCCGTACTTCATCACCAACGCGGAGAAGATGATCGCGGAGCTCGAGGACGTCTACATCCTCCTGCACGAGAAGAAGCTGTCCGGCCTGCAGTCCATGCTGCCGCTGCTGGAGTCGGTGGTGCAGAGCAGCAAGCCGCTGCTGATCATCTCCGAGGACGTCGAAGGCGAGGCCATCGCCACGCTTGTCGTCAACAAGCTTCGCGGCGGTCTGAAGATCGCGGCGGTGAAGGCTCCGGGCTTCGGCGATCGCCGCAAGGCAATGCTGGAAGACATCGCGATCCTCACTGGCGGCCAGCTCATCTCCGAGGACCTCGGCATCAAGCTCGAGACCGTGACCTTGCAGATGCTCGGCCGCGCCAAGAAGGTCGTGATCGAAAAGGAAAAGACCACGATCATCGACGGCGTCGGTAAGAAGAAGGACATCGAGGCGCGCGTTGCGCAGATCAAGGCGCAGATCGAAGAGACCACCTCCGACTACGACCGCGAGAAGCTCCAGGAGCGTCTGGCCAAGCTCGCGGGCGGCGTGGCGGTGATCAAGGTCGGCGGCGCCACCGAGGTCGAAGTCAAGGAGAAGAAGGACCGCGTCGAGGACGCGCTCAACGCCACCCGCGCCGCGGTGGAAGAGGGCATCGTTCCCGGCGGCGGCACCGCGCTCCTCCGCGCCAAGAAGGCGGTCGGCAAGATCACCAGCGACAACGCTGACGTTCAGGCCGGCATCAACATCGTGCTCAAGGCCATCGAAGCGCCGATACGCCAGATCGCGGAGAACGCCGGTTTCGAGGGCTCGATCGTGGTTGGCAAGATCCTGGAATCGAAGTCCGAGACCTTCGGCTTCGACGCCGCCAACGAAGAGTATGTCGATCTCATCGAGAAGGGCATCGTCGATCCGGCCAAGGTCGTACGGCGGGCGCTGCAGGACGCGTCTTCGGTCGCCGGCCTGCTGGTGACCACCGAGGCGATGGTCGCTGAACTGCCGAAGGAAGCCGCTCCGATGATGCCGCCGGGTGGCGGCGGCATGGGCGGAATGGGCGGAATGGGTGGCATGATGTAACGCTGCCGCAAAAGCGGAATGCGAAGGGGCTCGGCCAAAAGCCGGGCCCCTTTTTTAATCGGTTGTCTGGTTGTTGCGATTGGCTCAGCCGTTCGTCCCCGGGATGCGGGGACCCAGCGATCTGCCAAAGAACTGGGCCCCCGCATCCGCGGGGGCGAACGGGGTTTGGCTCAACGCGAGCGGGCAGGTTCTAACCGATCAGCTCTTTCACCGCCCGTTCGGCCTGGTCGATGGCGTAGTGCACCCAGGCATCACCGCCGGCGTCCGTGTTGGCGATCGCGATCGGACCGAACGGCTGACGCGCGGCCTTGAGGACCACGTCGTCATACTCGTCGGGGTCGTACAGCGAATTGGCAACGTAGCTGTAGCCGTGCGGCCAGCGGTTCACCGTGATCGCGGCGATGTCGCGCGCGCTGGAAAAGCCGCCCGGCCCGAGCATGCGGTCGAGGTCGTCGCGTATGCGCTCCTCGAAATCCGCGAATGTCATCGCGTAGAGCTTGCCTTGCCCGATGCGGAACTGGGCGCGGGCGTCGAGCCCCTGGTTCGGCGCGCCGGGCACATGGACAAGGTGCAGCAGCACCGGCTCGGACGGATCGCGCGGATGGCGATAGCCGCCGAGACTGACCGGAAAATCGAGCGACACCTGGTGGTGAAACCCCATCGGGGCGGCAATCGAATTGACCTTGAGATTCTTGAATGCGCGCCAGTTCCGCACCAGCACGTTGGTGTAGCAGATCGGCGTCTTGACGTTCTTCGCCAGCGCCTCGCGCTGCGGCGCGGGCAGCGTTGGCGCGACGTGTGGGATCATCATATGGAAGCAGGCGAGAACTGCGTGGTTGGCTTCGAGGCGATGAAGCACGCCGTCGCGGACATAAGCGACCGACGCCTTTTCACCGCTCCGCGTCACATCAACGCAAGTCGAGTCGAGACGCAGCCGTACCGGCTGCCCCGCCCGGTCGAGTGCGCCGTAGTCGAACGCCGCCGGCACGACATCGTCCATTGTGCTGCCGGACGCAGCGCCGGGAATGAGCGAACGGACCAGGAGCCGCGCGATCGACGCGTTGCCGTCAGGGAAATGATAGATGTACGGCTCCTTCCAGGCCGGATTGCCTTTACCCGCCAGCTTGAGGCCGGCGAATCCCGGATAGCCGAGATCGCGCGCTTCGGCGGCCGGCACCGCGTCGCTGCCCAGCCCGAAGAAGCCGAGCGGGCGGCCTTGCAGGTAATTGGCCACCTCCTCGCTGCAGCCGCACACCTTCGTCAGGTAGTCGCGGTAGCTGACGCGCTTCAAGCGCTCGCGCTTCTCGCGCTCCGAAAGGCCGGCCAGCGGATCGGTCTTGCCCTCATACAGCGCTGCAAGTTGCGCCTTGCTCACCGCTGAAATCGGAAAGCCCGATATGTAATCCGAAAGCCGCTTGGCATTGGGCCGCGCGGGACCATCGTCGTCGCCTCCGGGATCGCCGGTCACCAGCACGTCGCGGCCGAACGCCTCGCGGTTGAAGAACATCCCGCGCGATAAGCCGAGCGACGGATAGAGATCGCTTTCGAAGACTTTCGCAAAGCGCGTGATGTCGACGCCGAGATCGCGCAGCAGGCCCTTAGCCACCGGGCTGTAGAGCGTGTTGGGCGATTGCAGGGACTGGCTGCCGCCGTATCCGATGATCCGCCGGCCATCGAGCATGAACTCGTTGCGCTTGGCGTGGCCGCCGAAATCGTCGTGATTGTCGAGGATCAGGATGCGCGCCGAGGGCTTGGCTCGCCGGTAGAACCACGCCGCTGCTAGCCCGCTGATGCCGCCGCCGACGACCACGAGGTCGTAGGTTTCCCCGATCGGAGCCCCATCGACTGGAAACCGCCTGCCCTCGCGCGCAAGCGCATGCGCGGCGTCGAACGAGCCGGCGTGCTGACCGCGCAGTCCGGTGAGCGCGGGCGGGTAGCGGCCCGGTTGTGCGGCGATCTGCGCAGCGGGCGTAAGGCCCGCCGCGATCGTCAAAGCCGCGCCGTGGAGGAAATCGCGCCGGGAGATCGACATCCGGCGACATTACCATGGCCGAACTCACCAGCCGATGGTCTTGGGTAGCCACAGAGGGAGTTGCGGAAACATGAAGCAAAGCACGAGCGCCAGAAGCTGCATGCCGACGAAAGGAATAATGCCGCGATAGATATCGCCGGTGGTGACCTCAGGCGGCGCGACCCCGCGCAGGAAGAACAGCGCCCAACCAAACGGCGGGGTCAGGAACGAGGTCTGCAGATTGACGCAGATCAGCGTCGCGAGCCACACCATATCGACCTGAGCGGCGGCAAACACCGGGAGAAAAAGCGGTACCGCGATGTAGGAAATCTCGATCCATTCGATGAAGATGCGGATTCCCGTGATTGCGGACAGTGATTCCGATCGATCCCGGACACGATTACTGTGATCTCGGACAGCGGCTCCCATCGACGGCTTCATGGGGTCACGATGACTGCTTGTCGTCAAGGCCGGCGCGCTTGGCGGTAGCCTTGCGGATGCTCTCG
>JAPLPD010000194.1 GCA_026400395.1 Alphaproteobacteria bacterium
CGACCGCCACGTGCCGCACGTCGCCGATTAGGTCGGCGACCACGGCGGCGAGCAGTTCCTCGTCGCGAAAATCCGTGGCCGGTGATTGCAACCCCTCGTTCGTCATGGCCGGGCTTGTCCCGGCCATCCACGGCTTGGCGCCAAGAAAAGCGTGGATGCCCGGCACAAGGCCGGGCATGACGGAATGTGCGGGTTGTTACGCAGCCTTTTTCTCATGCACATACTTGTCGAGATATTTCGCAAAGCCCTCGTCGGTCGCCGCAAGCGAGACATATTCCTTCAGGTGTTCGGCATCCCACGCATAGCGGTCCGGTAACGGCAGTGGCCAGCAGCCGCGCTCCACCACCGCGACCTGCTCAACATAGAAGCCGGGCAGGGTGCCTGCCGCGAGGGCCGGGTCCGCCAGCAGATTGCCGTCATGCAGTTTCTCGACCGTGACGATGGTCCGTTCGGCGGCGTGCGCCATCGTTGCCAGTTCGCGCTGCCGCCCGATCCAGACATTGCCCTCGCGGTCGGCGAGCGGCGCGTGGAACAGCGCGACGTCGGGCTTGATCGCCGGCAGCAATACGATCGGATCGTCGTTCGCGAACGGATTGTCGATGATCTTCCAGTCCGGCCGGTTCTTCAGCACATCGCTGCCGATCAGCCCGCGCAACGGAATGAACGGTACACCCTTTTCAGACGCCTGGAACGCCGCGTGCAGCGCCGGGCAGGTGGCGTCCTTCATGCGGATCAAGCCCTTGAGAATGGCGGCGGTGAAGCGCGGCGCGGCGCCGAACTCGCCAAGGCTCACCGCCGATGTCTCCAGCGTGTCGACGCAGCCCGCGCCGATCAGCAGATCGGCCTGCAGGCTCGACGTGGGCAGCGCGATGAGGGTCAGCCGCTTGATGCCGCGGCGGATCAGCGCCCGAGTCGCCGCCATCGCGGCGCCCGAGCTTTCGCGGGGAACCGCAAGCACGCAGCCGTCTTTGATGGGGGAAAGCGCGTCGTCGAGGGATCGGGCAATGGCGGGCATGCGGAAGAGTTTAAGCCTTGCGTCCGCGCACGTCACCCTCCCTGGGAGGCGGAGGCCCACCGTGCCCACGCTTGAAACGGGGCAGGTTTTGGAGAACAAAAGCCCATGATCCCGTCTACGACCCTGAAACAAAAGCTCGCTGGGGACACATTCGTCATCACAGCCGAAATCGCGCCGCCGGTGTCCTGCCACGCGGGTGATCTGATGGCGAAGGCCGCGCCGCTCAAGGGCCTGGCCGACGCGGTCAACGTCACCGACGGCGCCGGTGCCCGTGCTCATCTGGGATCGGTCGCGGCGGCGGCCATCCTCATGCAGGAGGGCATCGAACCGATTCTCCAGCTCACTTGCCGCGACCGTAACCGCATCGCGCTGCAAAGCGAGTTGATGGGTGCGGCGGCGCTCGGCGTCCGCAATCTGCTGCTGCTCAAGGGGGACGATCCCAAGCAGGGCGATCAGCCGGACGCGAAACCGGTGTTCGATTACGACACCGCGGCATTGACGGCGATGGCGGTGGCGCTGCGCGACAAGGGCGAACTGCCGACCGGCAAGAAAGTCAGCGGCAAGGCCGAATTCTTTATTGCCGCGGCCGACGTACCCATCGATCCGCCGGCCGGCTGGGAGCCGAAAAACCTCAAGGGCAAGATCGCCGCCGGCTGTGAGTTCGTGCAGACACAGTTCTGCATGGATGCCGGCGTGGCGCGGCGCTATCTGGCGCGGCTCGCCGAGCACGGCGTGACGCTGCCGTTCCTGATCGGCATTTCGCCGCTGCGTTCGGCCAAGTCGGCGCGCTGGATGAAGGACAAGCTGTTCGGAACGATCATCCCCGATTCCACGATTGCTCGCCTGGACGCCGCGGCCGATCCGATCGCTGAAGGCCGCGCGATTTGCGTCGATCTGATGCGCGAACTGGCCACCATCCCTGGTGTCGCAGGCGTCCACATCATGGCGCCGGGCAACGAGGCTGCGATCGCCGATGTGATTCGCGCCGCGGCGGGTATCAAGCGGGCGGGGTAGCCTGACCTCACTTCACCGAACGAAAAGGCCCGGCATCGGGCCGGGCCTTTCGCAGGTTTCGTTGTTGCGCGGCTTACGACAGCGCCTGCTTCACCCGGTCCGGTGAGAACGGCACGCGCCTGATACGCACGCCGGTCGCGTCGAAGATCGCATTGGCGATTGCCGCCGCCACCGGACGGATGCTCGGCTCGCCTGCGCCGGTCGGGTCGAGCTCCGGGTGGTTGATCAGCACGAAGTCGATCTTCTCCGGCGTCTCGGTGATGTCGAGGATGGGATAGGTCTCCCAATCGACGCTGGTGACGTTCTTGTTGTCGAACTTCACCTCTTCCCAGAGCGTGCGGGAAATGCCCTGGACGATGTTGCCTTCGATCGCCTTCTCCAATCCATCGGGATTGATGATCTGGCCGCAATCGTGCGCCACCGTGAAGCGCTTGGCGAAAATCTTACCCGTGCTGCGATCGATCTCTACTTCGGCGATGATAGCGACGCGGGTGCCGTTGCGCTGCGAGTAGGCGAGGCCGCGTCCGGTCACCTTGGAGCCGGTCTGGCCCTTTTTCGGCGATGGTCGCTTGTCCCAGCCGAACTTCTCCGCCGCCGCCTTGATCAGCGCGACGTCGCGCGGGTCCTTCACATACTTCAGTCGGAAGTCGATCGGGTCCATGTCGGTCGCGGCCGCCACCTCGTCCATGAACGATTCGCTGGCGAAGTGGATCTGCGGGCCCACCGGATCGCGCAGATGCGAGGTGCGCAGCGGCGATGCGCGGTCGAGCAGCGGGGGAATAGTTTCCCACGACGTCCGCTTGTTGGCAAACTCATAGGATTCCGCCGGGACGCCGAAGCCATCGCCGGATTTGAGGTCCACGCCGAGTGTCTGGCCGGCAAGCGTGTCGAACAGCTTGCTGCCGTTGGTGTCGACGTCAACGCGCGAAAATGCCTTGCTCTTGAACTCATAGGCGATGACGTTGCCCTGGGCGTCGAGCGCGGCGCGCGCGGTGTGGATCGAAGCGGGGCCCTTCGGGTCCCAACCGGTGCCCTGGTCGCGCATGTATTGCAGGCGCACCGGCTTGCCGACGGCCTTGGCCAGCACGGCGCAGTCCGCCGCGCAATCGTCGGCGTCGTTGCGGCCATAGGAGCCCGGGCCGTTGATCCAGCGCGTGTGAACGTTCGCCAGCGGAACGCCGAGTTGGGCGGCGAGGCCGATCTGCACGAAGTGGCTCTTCTGCGTGCCGCTCCAGCAATCGACCTTGTCGCCGTTGATTGCGACGACAGCGCAGGCCGGTCCCATCGCTGCGTGCGACTGGAACGGCCATTCGTACTCGGCCTCGATCACCTTGGCGGCGGTCTTGAACGCCTCATCGACGTTGCCCGCGGTCTTGCCTTCGACCGCTGCCTTGCGCACCGGCGCCTTGCGGATGTGGTCGTAGAGCGCGGACTGGTTGGGGAACGGAGGCTCGACCTTCGACCACTCGACCTTCAGCTTCTGCATCGCCTGGATCGCGTCCCACTCCTTGGGAGCGACGACGCCGAGGAAGCCGTTCTGGTGGACGACCTGGGCGCCGGGGATGTCCTTGATCGAGCTTGCATCGACCTTCACCGGCACCGAGCCAGCGACCGCCGGGCGGATCACCCGGCCATGCACCATGCCCGGGACCATGATGTCGACCACGAAGTCTTCCTGGGCGAACACCTTGGGCGCCACGTCTTCGCGCTTGATCGGCTTGCCGACGACCTTGTGATCCTTGAAGGGCTTCGGCTTTGCCTTGCCCGGGGCATAGAGCGCGTTGCCCATCTGCTTGTTCCAGTCGAGCTGGACATTGAAGTACTGGCCGCCGATCAGTTCGGCGTATGTCGTCTTCTTGTCGCGGTTGAAGGCGGCGCTGACAACGCCGTTGACCACGATGAGCTGATCCGACGGAGTGCCGAGCTTCGCTGCCGCCATCTCGACCAGCACGCGGCGGGCTTCGGCCGAGGCCATCCGCATCTGCTTGCCGCCCAACTGGATGCCGGTGGAGCCGGACGCGCCGCCCTGGTTCACCGACGTCGCCGTGTCGCCCATGTAGACCTTCACGGCAGTGAACGGCACGTCGAGCTCTTCGGCGACGATCTGGCCGATCGCGACGAACAGGCCGTGGCCCATATCCATCTTGCCGAAGAAGGCGGAGACGGATCCGTCGGCGTTGACCGCGATGTAGGAGGAGAGCTGCTCCGGTGTGAGCGGCGGCTTGGCGCCCTGCGCAAACGCCTGGTCCATGCCGGCCAGCATTTCGAACCCGACCGGCGCGCCGACCGAGATCACGAGTGCGCCGGCGCCCATCAGCACCGCGCGGCGGGAAAGGTTCGTGGGATTATCGTGCTTTGTCATGGTGACCTCCCTCAACCCATCATCTCTGAAGCGCGTTTGACCGCCTTCATGATGCTGACGTGGGTGCCACAGCGGCACTTGACGCCTTCGAGTGCGCCTTTGATCTCGGCATCGGTCGGCTTTTTCTTGGTCGCCAGGAACGCGGCGGCCGTCATGATCCAGCCGTTGATGCAGTAGCCGCATTGCGGAACTTGTTCCTCGACGTATGCGGTCTGTATCGGGTGCGGCTTTTCCGGCGTGCCGAGCCCTTCGAGGGTCACGACCTTCGCATTGCCCACAGACGACACCGGCGTGATGCAGGAGCGGATCGCCTGGCCGTCCACGTGAACCGTGCAGGCGCCGCACTGGGCAAGGCCGCAGCCGAAACGGGGATTCTTCAGCCCGATGTCATTGCGCAGCGCATAGAGCAGCGGCATGTCGGGATCGGCATCGACGGTATGCGTCTTGCCGTTCACATTGAGCGTGAACTTCTGGGTCACGGCGTGGCCTCCCTCAAGGCTTATGGGCTTGGGGTCTCCATCGAGACCTTGGAATGAGACTAATCCAAATAAAGGCCGTCGTCAGCCCGGTGTGGCCGGATGTTTTGCGGCAGCCGGGCGGCTATTCGCTGGTAAATCCGAGCGCCCGGCATGCCTTGAACAGGTCTTCGACCTGACGCTCGCTGACGCCGCGCGTGATGAACACCACGCGGCTTGAGCGGTCCTTGTCCGGCCAATTGGCGAGTTCCACCGGCGGATGGATCAGATGCTGCACCGCCTGGAACACCACCGGGCCGCGGGAGCCTGCCAAGTTAAGGAGCCCCTTGATGCGGAGAAGGTCCGGTCCGCGCAGCGAGGTCAGTGTTTCCATCGCGCGCTGGAATACCGGCCAGATCAGCGGAGTCTCGTCGCGCATGATAAAACTGACGATGCCGTCCGAGTGCGTTGCCTCCGCGACGTAGCCCGAGTGCCGCTCGATGGCGTCGCCGGACCCGGTGTCGGTCAGCACCTTGGGATCGATGTCGCCCCTGACCGCGGAGCCGATCGCTGCGCGCGGATTGAGGTCTTCCAGCATCGCGGTCAGCTTTTTCGTGTCCTTGCTGTCGGCGATGTCAGTTTTAGAGATGATGATGCGGTCGGCCAGGATCGCCTGCTTGCGCGCCTCCGGGGCCTTCTCGAGATTTCTCAGCCCGTTCACCGCGTCGACCACGGCAACCACCACCTCGATGGCGAACTCGGCGCCGAGCGCGCGGTCGGTGGAAAAGGTCTGCAGGATCGGACTCATGTCGGCGAGCCCGCTCGTCTCGATCAGCACGCGGCCGAAATGCGGGATCTTGCCGCGGTCGCGGTCGGCCACCAGCCGCCGCAGCGTGTTCTGCAGATCGGTGCGGGTGTTGCAGCACAGGCAGCCGTTGCCGAGCAGGGTGACCTCGTCGCTGCTCTCGCGCAGCAGCGCGTCGTCGATGCCCTCGGAGCCGAACTCGTTGACGATCAGCGCGGTGCCTTTGCCCTCGGGGGTCTCCAGGAACCGCCGTACCAGTGTGGTTTTGCCGGCGCCGAGAAATCCGGTGACGATGGTCACCGGCAGCCGCGATCCGCGCTCGCGCTTCTGCCGCCGGCCGAAGCGCCCGGCCGACTGCGAGGGAAAGAGATCGAGGATGGTGGTTTCAGTCATANNNAGCAGTCTCTCCAACCTCGCCGCGCGTTCTTCTCCCTCCCCCGCTTGCGGGGGAGGGTCGGGGAGGGGGTCTGAAAGCAGAAGGAGGCCGAAGCCCCCTCCCGGCGACCTTTGGTCGCCGACCTCCCCGCAAGCGGGGGGAGAGAAGCGTTGCGTCGTCCTGCCCGGATCAGAAATCCATCTCCAGGCAATACAACCCGCCGAGGTGGCGGTCGACGCAGTAGACCACCTCGCGCTCGTCAACGAACACGTCGTTGATCTGCGTGGTGCCGGTCGGCGCACCGGCAACCGCCGGCGGCACGAAGGTCGCGATCGCCTGCGGCTGGTACGGGTTGGAGATATCGTAGGCGCGAAGTCCGCCGTTGAAGAAGGTGCCGAGCACGACCTGGTCGGATTGCCAGCAGGTCGGCAGCGGCACGTTCTCGTGGATGTTGTGCGCACCGAACCTGCCGCGCGCCGCGTAGGCCTTGTGGTCCGGCAGCGGGCAGGTCGAGATCGGTACGAGGTTCTCCTCGTTCCGCGCGTCGAGAATCCACACGAGCTTCGGCCAGTCCTTGGCGTTGTTCTCGGTGGACTCGTCGGTCACCAGCATCAGCCCGCGGTCGAACAGCGGCACCACGGTGTGCATGAAGCCGGTGTAGGGCGGCGAGTTGGTCCACGACGAGATGCGCTTCGGGTTGGCCTTGTCCGAGATGTCCATGACGTGCATCCCGCCGTCGATATAGGCGAGGTAGCAGCGGTCCGGGCGCTGCGGATAGACGTTGCAGTTGTGCGCGCGGTAGCCCTTGTCGAGTGCGTGGCGCGGCGGCGGCGCGACGTTGTCGCCCTGCTTGGTGCCCGGCATGTGCCAGCGGCCGAGCTCGACCGGCTTTGACGGATTGCGTACGTCGATGCAGCGGTAGAACTGGTCGTCCGAAGGGTGGGTCGGGGTGAAGTCCGGGGCGCCCGATGCCATGTGGACGTATTCGCCGTCGCAGAACCAGAGCTGGTGGACGCCACGCGAATGCTCGCCCGAGCAGTCGAAGAACGAGATCGAGCGCGGCTTCTCCGGGTTGGAAATGTCGAACAGCTCCATGCCGGCCGGCTGCAGGCCCTTCTTCTGGGTCTGGTAGGCGACCGCCATGATGTTTCCGCAGGTCTCCAGCGAGTTGGAGCGCATGTGGCTCTGCGGAAGGTCGGTTTGACAGACCACCTTGGGCTTGCGCGGGTCGGACACGTCGACCGCGGTGAAGTTCTTCGGAGCGCTTTCGTGCGCCAGCCAGATGATGCGGCGGCCGTCCGGCGCAATCTGCACCGACATGCCTTCACCCATTCCGCCGAAGCCGTCGAGCAGATGGTGGGAGAGCAGCTTGAAATTCCAGGTTATGGTACCGTCGGCCTTGGTCTGGCCGGCCTTGCTCGCGCCGCGGCTGACGGCGGGCTTGCTGACGGACTTCTTCGCGGTCTTCTTGATCGACTTTTTGACGGACTTTTTTGCGGATTTGGCCTTCACGGCCTTCTTTTTGGCAACGGACTTCTTCGCAACCTTCTTCTTAGCGCGCTTCATAAAATTCTCCCCTACCAGCGGACTTGGCACCGCGAGTCAGCACGTTTAGCGCGTTTCGTCACACGATGGGAGGGGCCAGACGCGGGATCGCTCTGCAATTCGTGCACGGTCTTATTCTCATGGATGCGGCGGCGCAAAAAGCCAAAGGGCCGGCACATCGGCCGGCCCTCCGCATGTGCCTATTTCGTGATCAAGCGCCGGCGCGAGCCTTGTCCATCAGGTCGGTGCGCAGCGCCTTCTTCCAATCCGGCATGGCGGAAATCTTCTTTTCCTGGATCAGAACCTCTGCGTGTTTGGTCAGGTAGGGCACGAGATCGCTCGGGAAACCCGGATCGACATCGACGCGGCCCATCGCCGTCTCGAAGGTCTTGGGGTCCATCTTGTAGCCCTTCGAAGTGAAGAACGAGTAGATCACCTCCGATACCTTCTTCGGGTTCTCCTTCATGTCGCGCTTCACGTCGAGCCAGGCCTTCAGATAGGCGACGATGGCGTCGGGGTTCTTTTCGACGAAGTCTGGCGTCGCCGCCATGAACACCGGCACCTTGTCGTATTTGTCGAGGCTCATGATGATGGTGCCGATGCCTTCGGTCTCGGCGATGGCGTTGTAGGGCTCGACGTTGATCATGGCGTCCACGGTCTTGGCGGCCATCGCGGCGATCATGTTGTTGACGTCCATGCGGACCTCCTGGAAGTCGCCCTTCTTCAGTCCGTTGGCCGGGCCGACCTGATCGATAAAGATGTTGCCGATCGAGGAGCCGGTCTGGTTGGCGATCTTCTTGCCCTTGAGGTCGGCCATCGTCTTGATGCCGAGATCCTTGCGCACCACCATCGAGCCGGTCGCGCCGACGGTTTCGATCTGCGCGATGGCGATCAGGCCGCCCTTGTCGTGACCGATCACGAACGAGGGGCCCGCGTAGGTGCCCATGTCGACCTGCCGCGCCACCATCTGCTGCATGGTGAGATTGCCGGACGGCACCGCGAAGTCCTCGGTCTTCAGTCCGCGCTTTTCCAGGTAGCCGGATTTCATCAGGTAGTAGGTCGGCATGCCCCAGATGTTGGTCTGATAGCCCTGGCGGATGGTGACGTCCGCCGCCGCCGCCGGCATGCCGATGCCCGCGGTCAATACGGTCGCGCCGGTCGCGGCCAGAACCTGGCGGCGATTCATTGCATCGAATCTGATCGTCATGCAGTCCTCCCGGTTGTGTTCTGTCCGGTTGGCCCGGACAGCTATTCCTGCTGCAATCCGAATTCCTGGATTGTAGCCGACTCCGGCAGCGAGCCACCCTTCTCGATCAGGTCGCGGTAGTCCGGCGAGGCCACGATCGACACGATGTGTCGGTTGAGCAGATCGAGAATCGGCTGCGGCGTGCCTTTGGCCGCGCAGATGCCAAGAAAGCCGTAGCGCACGTAGTCAGTGCCCTTTTCCTTAAGGGTGGGCACGTTCTCCAGCCCCTTTAGCCGCGACGGACTCGTGGTCGCCAGAATCTTGAGCTGCTTGTCCTGATACTGCGGCACGATGCCGATGGTCGGCGAAAGGTAGAGCGACAGGCGCCCGGCGATCAGGTCCGGCATCACCTGGGTTCCGCTGCGGAACGGAATCCGGTTCATCGATATGCCGGCTAGTTTTTCAAGCTGCCGCGCCATGATCTCCTGCGCCGAACCTGCGCCGATGGTGCCGTAGCTGATCTCGCCGGGATGCGACTTGGCGTACTGCACGAGCTGTTCGAAGCTGTCGGCCGGGACCGCGTTGGCGACAGCGAGCCCATAGTAGTATTTCGCGATCAGCGAGATCGGCGCGAGATCGGTCAGCTTGAACCCGGGGTGTTTGTACAGGACCGTGTTGATCGATTCGAAATGCGTGCAGAGCAGAAGGTTGTAGCCTTCGGCCGGCTGCGCCAGCACGTCGCGCGTCGCCAGCATGCCGGCGGCGCCGGTCTTGTTCTCGACGATCAGGCGCTGACCGAGCAGGGTGCCGAGCTTCTCGGCGATGTGCCGCGCGGGAATGTCGGTTGGGCCGCCGGCGCCGAACCCGACCACGAGACGCACCGGGCGGTTCGGATAGTTGTCCTGCGCGAACGCCGGCGCTGCGATTGCGAGCGCGGCCAGGGCCAGAACGGTGATGGGGGTGTATCGCATGTCCATGATCATCAATGCGCAGCTTGGCCGAGATGACCAAGCAATTGCTTCTGGTGATCGAGGAATTCGACGCTGAGCGGATCGCGCGGCCGGGGCAGGGTGATCGGCACCTCGACCTTCACAGTGCCGGGATGCGACGACATCACCACGACGCGGTCCGCCAGATACACCGCTTCGGCGACGTTGTGCGTCACGTATATCACCGTTTTGCGGGTCTCGCGCCACACGTCGGCCAGCAGGCGCTGCATGTCGTCGCGGGTCAATGCGTCGAGCGCGGCGAACGGCTCGTCCATCAGGAGAACCGCCGGATTGTAGGCGAGCGCCCGCGCGATGGCGACGCGCTGCTGCATGCCGCCGGATAGATGATGCGGATATGAGTTCGCGAACTTCTCCAGCTTGACCAGCTTAAGCTGCGCCCGCGCGGTGGCCTCGCGTTCCGCTTTGCCGACGCCCTTCATCTCAAGGCCGAAGGCCACGTTGCCCAACGCGGTGCGCCACGGAAAAAGCTGCGCAAAGTCCTGGAACACCACGCCGCGATCCTGGCCGTGGCCCTTCACCGCTTTGCCGGCAATCTGGATCACCCCGCCGGTCGGCTCCAGAAATCCCGCGATGATGTTGAGCAGGGTGGATTTGCCACAGCCCGACGGTCCGACAATGCACACGAATTCGGACTGTTCGATGTTGAAGCTGGCGCTCTGCACACCGGTGACCCGGCCAGCCGGCGTGTCATAGACCAGCGAAACATCGCGGATTTCGATGTGTGGCATTTCGCTCCCTGGCGGCTTTTCGAGTCTTTTGTTGCGGCCATTATGACCATTTTTACAGGGAAGCGACTGTCTTTCGGTGTCGCAGGTACGAATTGTGGTGTAACCTCCCGGTGGACAGGCCGACTGGGCCGCCGACAAAATGCAGGGATGGGTCAGATGGGACCTCAGGCCACCAGCAAGATCACCAGCGAGATGACGCTCTCGGACCGCGCCGACGCGCTCGAAGAGCATATGATGCATGAACTCGACACCATCGTCACCAAGTCGGTGTTCGCCAACCTGACCGACGGCGAGGTGGCGATGGAGGGCGGTGCTGCGCTGCAGAAGAAGCACCCGGGCAAGTTCTTCAACATGGGCGCGGACCCCCGGCTGCCGCCGATGCCGGACAAGCCGACGCTGCTCGACTACTTCAAAAACCGCTTCGCTTCGACCAATCATCTGCTGCAAAGCGGCGCGCTTGCGATCAAGAACGGCCACAGCGAGAAGGTGGTGCTCGCCTGCCTGCTGCACGACATCGCGGTGGTCGGCTTCATCCGCTGCGACCATGGTTACTGGGGCGCGCAGATGATTGCGCCTTATGTCGACGAGGAGGTCAGCGAAGCGATCCGCATGCACCAGGCGCTGCGGTTTTTCCCCGACGAGGCGATGGGTTATCCCTATCCGGAGCTGTACCGGCAGTATTTCGGCGACGACTACAAGCCCGAGCCGTACATCGTCGAGGAATACAAGCGCGCCCGCGACAGCAAGTACTACGAAACCTCGCGGCTGATCTGCGTGAACGATGTCTATGCCTTCGATCCCAACGCGAAGGTCGATCTCGATCAGTTCGAGGACATCATCGGCCGCAACTTCCGGCAGCCGAAGGAAGGTCTCGGCTGGGACCACAGCCCCTCCGCCCACATGTGGCGCACGATCATGTGGCCGACGCGGTTCCTGTAGCGGCCACCAGATTTGCCGAGACGGTGTGGGCTAGGCCCACGTCCGCTCCAGAACGCGCAGCCAGTTGCGATAGCAGAGTTTCTCGATCAGCGGCTCGGCGTAGCCGCGCGCCCGCATCACCTCGACCAGCGCCGGCAGGCTCGCGGCGGTGCCGAGGTCCTTCGGGATCATCGCGCCATCGAAGTCCGATCCGAAACCGACGCCGTCCTCACCGACGATTTTCAGCATGTGCTCGGCATGATCGATGATCAGCGCGACCGGGGTATCGCGGTCGTGGCGTCCGTCCGGCCGCAGAAAGCTCACCGCGTAGTTGACGCCGACCATGCCGTGGGAATCGCGGATCGCGCCGAGTTGCCGGTCGGTGAGATTGCGCGAATGCGGGCTCAAGGCGTGGGCGTTGGAGTGGGTGGCGACCAGCGGGGCGTTGCTCAGTTCGGCTACGTCCCAGAAGCCGCGCTCGTTCAGATGCGACAGGTCGATCAGAATTTTCAGCCTGTTGCAGGCGCGGATTAGATCCTTGCCGAGATCGGTGAGGCCCGGTCCGATGTCGGGCGATGACGGGCAGCGGAACGGCACGCCGTGGCCGAACGCGTTTTGCCGGCTCCAGACCGGACCGAGCGAGCGGAGCCCGGCCTGATGCAGCACGTCGAGGGTTTCAAGCTGCGCGTCGATGGCCTCGGCGCCTTCGATATGCAGCACCGCCGCCAGTGCGCCGGTCTCCATGCAGTGGCGGATGTCCTGCACGTTGCGGCAAATGCGGACGCGTCCGTTTGCCTGCTGCTCGATGCGGATCAGGATGGATGCCATGCTGGTGACGGCGGCCTGGGCGGTCACCAGATCGGGCGGTGGCGGCATCGGCGCGCCGACCGCGGTGCCGGAGACCGGAACGGTGTCGTCCGCGCGTGGAGCTGGAGTCTGGGCCTTGGGCGAGGGGACGAAAATCGCGAACAGGCCGCCGGCGAAGCCGCCTTGCACCGCCATCGGCAAATCGAGCTGTCCTTTGCCTTCGCCGTCGAGAAACGCGCGCGGCGCATCGGCGCCTTCGCGCTTCCAAAGGCGCAACAGCACGTCGTTGTGCCCGTCGAAGAACGGCATGGGGCGTGGCGAATTCATCGGAAAATCTCTATGATCGTTAAGAAAGACTGAACGCGCATACTTGCCATAAAAATCGGTGCGCGCGGGAGGAATGATGTCCGCCTTGGCCTAGTCATGCCCGGCGGCCGGGGACGCCCGCGTCAAACCGGAATGATATTGACGCCGTATCCCTGTCCAATGCGATACTTAGATATCTAACCAATAATGACCGCCGGGAGGCCCCTGCCCATGTCCACGCTGACCCCATCCACGGTTGCCGAACTGGACCGCAGCAACGTCGTCGATATCGATCTCGGCAGCGTCGAGAGCAAGGCCAACGCGCACCGCCACATGGCCGATTGGGCCAAGCGGCGGCCGTTCTATGTTCTCGGCAGCGGCCCGCCCCAGGTGGTGGTCGGCCGCTACGCCGACGTCCACAAGGTATTTTCCGACACCGAGACCTTTGCCTCGGAGATGCCGCGCGGGCCGGGCTGGGAACAGTTCAACAAAATCATGGCAGCATGCCCGCGTCCGCCGCCTGTTGATGCCGGCGTTCTCCTCGCGGCGGATCGAGCAGTTCCAGACCAGCATCACGGCGATCGTCGATGGCATGCTCGATGGGATCGAAAAGAACGGCCCCGAGTTCGACGCCATGAAAGATATCGGCGCGCATCTGGTGGTTGATGCGTTGCTGACCGCGATGGTGGCGATGGACGAGCGCCGCAAGGCGATCTTCGTCGCGTTCCACGACCTCATTCCGGGCACCACCTATGTCAAGCCGGGACAGCCATGGGCGCCGGAACTGCGGCAAGCCTTCGACCGCACCATGGAGGAGGTCAAGGTCATCATCGAGGAGCGGCGTGTCGCCCCGCGTCCGGACTTCATCAGCGATCTGGTCAACGCCCGCGATGCCGGCGACAAGCTCAGCGACCGTGAATTGTTCGATCAGATTTTCGGCATCTGCGGCGCCTCGCTGTCGGCGACCAGCCGCGCCGCCGGCGGCGCGTTGTGGCTTCTCTACACCCACGACGAGCAGCGCCGGCAGCTCATCGCCGATCCCGCGCTGATTCCCGAAGCGATCGAGGAATGTTTGCGGCTCGGCAGCAACGGCTATTTCACCTTCCCGCGCATCGCCACCAGGGACACCGAGGTGGGCGGCACGCAAATCCTCAAGGGCATGGTGGTGCGGCCGTCGCCCTTGTCGCCGAACTACGACCCGGATGTTTTCCCCGACCCGCTGCGCTTCGACATCCACCGCAAGCCGAAGCGCATCCTTTCGTTCGGCGCCGGCCCCCATCATTGCATCGGCAACATCCTTGGCCGCACCGCGATCACGATCGCGATCAAGCGGCTGCTGGCGCGGTTTCCGAAGGCGCATATGATCGATCCGAATTTCACGCCGGTGTACGGCGGCGCGGTCGGCGAATTGCGTCTGCAAAGCCTGCCGATGCGGATCCACTGACCCAGTTTGGGGCGCGTGCATTTCGTCAGCACGAGCCATTCGACGAAATGTACGTGCGTGAGTTATGGCGTGCTTAACCACGCATGCGCGTAGCCCTCGAGTCAGCCTGCGACATCGTCTCTCGATAATGCCTGTGCTGTACGCACGGACCTTCATTGGAGACGCATCGCTGTGGGTATTTCAGGCATCAGTTCCGTCACGACCATTGCTCCGCAGACAACGACGCCGGCGAAGGCGGAAGCTGCGAATTCCGATCTCGCGGACAAGGTGGCCGCTGTCTCGGCGCCGACCGCGAACCAGACGTCAAAGCCCGAATCGTCTCGCGATGGTGACTCGGATGACGCCGCTGCGAGTCCCCCGGTGCAGGCGGCGCCGCGGCCCGGTACAGGCGCCGTGGTCAACAGGACCGCATAGCCGTTGCAACGCTCGATAAAAAAACCCGGCCATTGTGCCGGGTTTTTCTTTGGTCATGCGAGACTGAGATCGTGCCGGAACAAAGCCGCGTATGACGTGGAGAGGCCGGCGGAAGCCTGCTAAGCTCTCATCGAGAATAATGAAAATTCGAGGAAGCGCCCATGATACTCCATCCGCTGCGCGCGGCATCCGTGCTCGCCGCTTTGCTCTTGCCGCTCGCGGCGCAGGCCCAGGCTCCTTATCCGAGTCAGGCGATCAAGTTCATCGTGCCATACGCGGCGGGCGGCCTGCCCGACACCACGGCGCGCATTGCCGGGCTTCGGCTGCAGGAAAAGATCGGCCAGAACGTCGTGGTGGAGAACCGGCCCGGCGGGGCCGGCAGTGTCGCGGTGAGCGCGCTGTCGCAGGCGCCGGCCGATGGCTATACGCTCATGGTCACCGACGGATCGACCGTCACGGTCAACCCGGCGCTGTTCAAGTCGCTGTCCTACAACGCCAAGGATGTCGTGCCGATCGCGCTGCTCGGCCGTGCGCCGCTGTTTCTCGCGGTGAACGCCAGCGTGCCGGTCAACTCACTCAAGGAGTTCATCGACTACGTGAAGGCGCATCCGGGCGAGATCAATTACGGCTCGTCCGGTGTCGGCAGCCCGCATCATCTGTCGATGGAGGCAATGAAGGCGGCGCTCGGCCTGCAGATGACGCACGTACCGTATCGCGGCACCGGCCAATCGGTGCCGGCGCTGCTCGGCGGTCACGTCCAGGTGCTGTTCTCGGCCTATCCGTCGCTCGCCGCCGCGCTCGCCGACAAGCGCGTCAGGCTGCTCGCCACCAACGGCGCTCAGCCGTCGCCGCAGGCGCCGGACGTGCCGCCGATCGCGTCGGTGATCCCGGGCTACGATCTCGCCACCATGGTCGGACTTTTCGCCCGGGTTGGTACCCCGCAGGCCATCCTGAAGAAGCTCGACGACGAGTCGATCGCCGTGGTCAAACTGCCGGAGACCCGCAAGCAGATGGAGGGCGCCGGCATCGAACCGGCCGGCGAGGATGCGGCAGCCTTCGCCCGATATCTGGCGGCCGAGGCGGCCCATGTCGCCAAGGTAATCGAGACGGCGGCCATCAAGGTCGAGTAAGCCTGCTTTGCCTTGAACCGATCCGGTTCGGTCTGCGACCAATCGGCAGCCTGACTCCTGTGCCATAAGGGGTAGCGCCCGCATTGTCCGATGCAGGCGGCCAGCGAGGAATTGATGCGCACCGAATGGATCGTCATGGGCGTCGGCGCCCTGGTCGCCGTCTATGCTATTGTCGTGTTCAACCGGCTGGTGCGTGGCCGCAACATGGTGCGCGAGGGGTTCAGCGGCATCGACGTGCAGTTGCGGCGGCGCAGCGATCTGATCCCGAATCTGATCGAGGTCGTAAAAACCTACGCCACCCACGAGCGGACCCTGTTCAGCGAGATCGTCGAGAAACGCAATTCGGCGATCAATGCGGCCGATGTGGCCGGCAAGGCGGTCGCCGAGCGCGAACTGCAAGGCTCCTTGCGCCGCCTGTTCGCGGTGGCCGAGGCTTATCCGCAGCTCAAGGCCAACGAGAACTTCCTGGCGCTGCAAAAACAGATCGCTGAACTGGAGGATCAACTTCAGCTGGCGCGGCGCTACTACAACGGCGCGGTGCGCGACTTCAACATCGCCATCCAGTCGTTTCCGGATGTGCTGATCGCGCGGCTGACCGGCTTCCGCGAAGAGCATTTTTTTCAGATCAAGGCAGGCGAGAGCGCCACGCCTTCCGTCCAATTTCCGGGGTCATCGGCATCATGAAGCGTCTGATTCTTGCGGCGTTTGTTTTGTTTGCAGCGATTGCGCCGGCTTCGTCCGAGGAGCGCATTCAGCGCTTCGTCAGCGATGTGGACGTGCAGGTCAACGGTGACCTGCTGGTCACGGAAACCATCGAGATCAGGGCCGAGGGCGCCCAGATCAAGCGTGGCATCCTGCGCGACTTCCCCACCGTCTATCACCGCACCAATGGCTCCCGCGTCGAGGTCGGCTTCCACGTGCAGGAGGTGACGCGAGACGGCGGCTCCGAGGAATTCTCGACGGAGAAGATGGCAAACGGCGTTCGCATACGCATCGGCAGCGCCGGCCGCTCGGTCAACACCGGCGTTCACACCTATGTCATCCGCTACCGCACCACCAGGCAGATCGGCTTCTTCAACGATTTCGACGAACTGTACTGGAACGCGACCGGCACCGGCTGGACCTTCCCGATCGATGTCGCGGAGGCGCGCATCAATCTGCCGGACAAAGCCGAGTTCAAGCAGACCGCATTCTACACCGGCCCGCAGGGCGCGCGCGGCCAGGACGCTCGCGTGGTCGAGAAAACGCCGGGCCGCATCGTGTTCCGCACCACCGGGCCGATGCCGGTGGCCAACGGACTGACGGTCGCCGCCGCCTTCCCCAAGGGCGTGGTGATCGAGCCTACGGCGGTGCAGAAGGTCAGCGCCATGCTGCAGGACGATCCGGCGCTGCAGACCGCGCTCGCGGCTGGCGGTTTCGTGGTGCTGTTCTATCTGCTCGCCTGGCTTATTTTTGGACGCGATCCGCGCAGCGGCACCATCATTCCGTTGTTTGGTCCGCCGGCCGGCATGTCCGCCGCTGCGGTGCGGTTTGTTCAGGACATGACGTTCGACGACCGCGTGTTCGCGGCGGCGATCGTCGGTCTCGGCGTGAACGGTCATCTGAAACTGATCGACAAAGAGGGAAATCAGGAACTGCGCCGCGGCAAGAGTGACAACAAGCTCGACGACGCGGAGCGGGCGGTCGCGACGGCGCTGTTCGAGAAACGGTCGACCGTTTAGCTCGACAACTCCGATCACGATACGGTTTCCAATGCGCGCGCCAAACTGCATGAGGCGCTGAAGCGCAACTACCTCGGCACCATGTACCGCAACAACTTCTGGTGGTCGGGCGCGGGGCTCGTGCTGGCGGCCGGAGCGGTGGCGGCGATCGCGATGGCCTATTCCGACAGCTACCCTTCCAATGTTGCCGGGATTTTCGCCGGGATGTTCATCCCACTGATCCCGATCATGGTGGGAGTCGGCATGATCCGCCTGGCGGCGCAGCGCGGCGGCCGTCATGCCACCCGGCGCTTCATCATCGGTCTGATCGTGGTGGCTGTTTCGCTCGCCATCGGCGTGACAATTCTGAACTACAACGTCGGCCTCGGCACGGCGATTGGTCCGGCAGCCGTGGCCTATGCGCTGGCGGGGCTGGCCTCGTTCGGCTTCTCCTGGCTGCAATGCGCCACTCGGGATGGCCGCAAGCTGATGGATCAGATCGAAGGCTTCCGGCAATACCTCGACGTCGCCGAGGAGGATCGGCTGGAGTATCTGAACCCGCCCAAGAAGACCCCCGAGCTGTTCGAAAGGTTTCTGCCCTATGCCATCGCTCTCGACGTGGAGAACAGCTGGGCCAAGAAGTTCGCCAGCGTGCTTGCCGCCGCCGGCGTCGGTGCCGCCGTGGCATCGTGGTACGTGGGGGATCGCACGAACACCAACGACGTCACCAGCTTCAGCGACCGGCTTGGCTCCAGCCTGCCAAGCACCGTCGCGTCGGCCGCTTCGCCGCCGGGATAGAGCGGCGGCAGTAGCGGCAGCGGCTCCAGCGGCTCGTCCGGTGGGGGCTCTTCGGGCGGTGGGGGTGGAGGCGGGGGCGGATCGGGCTGGTAAGCTCGGCTTATGCGCTGCGACAGCCACGTTCACATCGTCGGACCGGCGGACGTTTATCCGCAGGTTCCCGAACGCACTTATCTCGCGGGCGAAGCCAGCGTCGATACGCTCCGGCGGCTCGGCGCCGCGCGTGGCATCACGCATTTTGTGGTCGTTCAGCCGAGTTTATACGGCGCCGACAATTCTGCAACTCTGGATGCGCTCGACCGGCTCGGCGGTCATGGCCGCGGCGTAGCGGTCATCGACCCCGTTGCAACGCCGCGCGACACCGTGGCGATGTTCCACCGCCGCGGCGTGCGGTGGCTGCGTATCAATCTCTACAGCCCGATCAAGGCGCCGGGGGGCGACACGCTTGAGGCGTCGTTCGCCGCGACCGCCGAAGTGGCGCGCGCGATGGGCTGGCATGTGCAGGTGATTGCGCCGCTGCCGGTGCTGCTGGCGAACGCGGCGCTGCTGGCGCAGGCGCCAGTTCCGGTGGTGATTGATCACTACGGGCTCTACGGCAGCGAGCGGCCCGGCGGGGCGGACGGCTGCCGCCTCCTCGAACTGGTTTCCTTGCCGCACGTCTGGGTGAAGCTGTCGGCGCCGTATCGTCACGATCGCGGCCCGCTCAACACCTTGCCCGACCGCGAATGGCTGGCGGCGCTGATCGCCGCCGCGCCGGATCGCTGCGTGTGGGGCAGCGACTGGCCGCATCCGCCAACCCACGATACGCAGAAAGGTCCGTCGCTCGCGGCGGCGTATCGCCCGCTGTCCTACGAAATACTGATCGATGAGTTCCTTGCCGCTCTGCCGTCGGCGGACCTCGCCGATCGGATCTTCGGCGGGAACCCCGCGCGCCTGTACGGCTTCTAGCCCCTGTCAACGCACAATGAGAATGTCCCCTCGTTCCGCACAATGAGAATGTCCCCTTTTGGATGGGGCTGAGCGTTTGTGGGTAACGAGGGGGGTCGCGCGCCTTCACAGCGGTAGCGTCGCCCCTCGTTATCCACATCCGC
>JAPLPD010000180.1 GCA_026400395.1 Alphaproteobacteria bacterium
CCCCAAGAGTCATGGTGCCCCAAGAGTCATGGTGCCCCAAGAGACACCGTACCCTAGGAATCGAGATGGCCGGGACTGGCCCGGCCATGACGAACTTGACGTCCGCATCTACCCCCGTGCGGTCAAACAACCGCCAGGGATTCTCTGCTGCGTTCGTTGCGTTTGCGGTCGGTCGGATCGAGCAGCTTCTTGCGGAGACGGATCGACTTCGGCGTGACCTCGACAAGTTCGTCGTCTTCGATATAGGCGAGCGCCTTTTCGAGCGACATGCGGATCGGCGGGGTGAGCCGCACCGCTTCGTCTTTGCTGGTGGTGCGGATGTTGGTGAGCTGCTTGCCCTTGAGCAGGTTGATCTCGAGGTCGTTATCTCGCGTGTGCTCGCCGACGATCATGCCGCGATAGATCTTCCAGCCCGGTTCGATCATCATCGGGCCGCGGTCTTCCAGCTTGAACATGGCATAGGCGACGGCCTCGCCCTGCTCGTTGGAAATCAGCACGCCGTTGCGGCGGCCCATGATCTCGCCCTTATGGGGGGCGTAGGCATGGAACAGCCGGTTCATGATCGCGGTGCCGCGGGTGTCGGTGAGCAGTTCGCTCTGGTAGCCGATCAGGCCGCGGGTCGGGGCATGGAACACCAGCCGCACCCGGCCGCCACCGGAGGGCTTCAGCTCGGTCATGTCGGCTTTGCGCTCCGACATTTTCTGTACGACCACGCCGGAATGGATTTCGTCGACGTCGATCACGACCTCTTCGATCGGCTCTTCCAACTCGCCCTCGGCGTTCTTCCGCAGCAGCACCTTGGGCCGCGACACCGACAGCTCGAAGCCTTCCCGCCGCATGGTTTCGATCAGGATGCCGAGTTGCAATTCGCCGCGGCCGGCTACTTCCATCGAATCCTTGTCGTCGGATTCGCGAACACGCAGCGCCACGTTGCCCTCGGCCTCGCGCAGCAGGCGGTCGCGGATCATGCGGCTCGTCACCTTGTCGCCCTCAGTTCCGGCGAGCGGCGAGTCGTTGACCCGGAACGTCATCGACAGCGTCGGCGGGTCGATCGGCTGCGCCTGGATCGGCGTCTCGACGCTGGGATCGCAGATCGTGTGCGCGACCATCGCTTCGGGCAGGCCCGCGATGGCGACGAGGTCGCCGGCTTCGGCGTCCTCCACCGGCACGCGATCGAGACCGCGGAACGCCAGCACCTTGGTGACGCGTCCGGTTTCGATCAGTTTTCCGTCGCGATCGAGCACCTTGACGTTCTGGTTCGGCTTCACGCTGCCGGAGCGGATGCGGCCGGTGACGATGCGGCCGAGATAAGGATTGGATTCCATGATGGTGCCGAGGAGGCGAAACGGGCCTTCCTCAACCGTCGGCGGCGGCACATACTTCAGCACCAGGTCGAACAGCGGCTTCATGCCGTCTTCCTGCGAACCGTCGAGCGTCGTGGACATCCAGCCTTGCTTGGCCGACCCGTAAAGAATCGGGAAGTCGAGTTGTTCGTCGCTGGCTTCGAGCGCCGCGAACAGGTCGAACACCTCATTGATGACTTCCACCGGGCGTGCGTCCGGGCGGTCGACCTTGTTGATGACGACAATGGGCTTCAGACCCATCTTCAGCGCCTTGGAGACCACGAACTTGGTCTGTGGCAGCGGGCCTTCGGCGGCGTCCACCAGCACCAGCGCGCCGTCAACCATGTTCAGAATTCGTTCCACCTCGCCGCCGAAATCGGCGTGGCCGGGGGTATCGACGATGTTGATGCGGGTGTCCTGCCAGACGATTGAGGTGGCCTTGGCTAGGATGGTGATGCCCCGCTCGCGCTCCAGATCGCTGGAGTCCATCGCCCGCTCGGCGACCTTCTGATTCTCGCGGAACGAGCCAGATTGCTGCAAAAGGCGGTCAACCAGCGTGGTTTTGCCATGGTCGACGTGGGCGATGATGGCGACGTTGCGAAGTTTCATGGTGGTCCAAAATGGCAAAGCGGGCCTGTGTGGCCCGCGGTTGTCCCGAATAGGGTGCTGTTGCGGCGCAATATAGCGATGGATTACAGCGACGCAACCGCTACGAGGGGCCGCGGCGGCAGTCCCGCCAGCGTGGTACGGCGCTCGGAAATGGCCAGGACCGCCCGCTCGCTCGACATCGCATAGGCCATCATGGCGGTTTCGTCGAGGGTTGATGCCTCGACTTGGCGAATCATATCCGCCTGGACGGTGTCGATTTCGCCCTGGAAATCGTCGAGCGCCTGAATCGAATCGGCGGAGCGGGCCGCGGTTGCGATCTCCAGCAGCCGCTCCAGCGTGCGCAATCGGCGGATCCGATCGTCGGCCTTGCTGTAGCTCAACAGCCCGGCGAAGCCTGATCCGCACAGCGAGAACAGCATCAGGCCCCAGTAGAGCAGATCGCTGTAGCGGTCGAAGAACGTCTTCAGATCGCCGTCGAGATAGGCGGCGGCGCCGGGATGCGCGGGCACCGAGGCGTCCTTGTCGGTGTCGGGCTTCTCGATCTTAGCCGCCGACGGCAGTTCGGCCGCGATGGTCTGTCGCATGGCGAACAAGTGTTTGGTGAAATCAGCGGCGGCCTGCTCGCTCAGACTTTTACGCGCCATGATGTAGTGGCTGACCTCGATCGTCTCCACGCTTTCCTCAGGCCGCTGCGGCGAGCCGCCGAACGCACCGGCCTTGATTTCGCCCGCCTCGTAGACCGGTTCGCGGGCTGCGATGGCCTCGGCGGCGTCTATTGCCAGGAACGTCGGCGCCTCTTTACCGCGCGTGGCCGCGGCGATGGCATCGGCGGTGATCAGGCTGCCGACCGGGCCGACCGACATGATGACATCGGCGTTGCCGTCCCTGATCGCGGTTGCGACGTTGCTCGGGTCGAACTGGACCACTGTGATCTTGCCCGGTTCGTTGGGCTTGCCGGCCTCCGCCGGGGTTAGCATCACGATCTTATCGGCGGCGATCTGGTACTGCCGCAGAATGACCTTGAGCAGTTCGATGTTACGTGGCGACCGGCCGACCACGCCGAGCCGCCTGCCGGGCAACTGGTCGATTTTTTCGACCGGCTTGGCTTTGGCGACCGGCTTGCCTTTGATGCGCTTGGCCGGCTCCGCAGCGCTCGGCACGATGAACACCACGACGTTCTTGCGCAGGATGGCAACCGCCTGGCCGTTCTTCGGCATTCCGGAGTCGCGGCGGATAATGGCGAGATCGGCGCGGCCATTTTCAAGCGCCGCCGATGCGTCCGGCGGCCCGCCCTCGGCGACCCTGATCTGCAGCCGGATGTTGGACTGGTCGCGCGCGAGCTGCGCCGCGATCAGTTGCACGACGCGGGTGTCCTCGCTGTTGGGCGGACCCACGGCGATGGTCAATTCGGTGGGCTGGTTGACGAGGTGATAGCCGATCGCGCCAAGCCCGCCGCACAGCATCACGATTGCTGTGACGATGAGCCAGGTATTCCGCATCATGATTCTGAAGCGGCGGCTTACTCCACTTGATCTCGCCGGGCGTGCACCGAGGCTCGCCGGCTTGACCGGCGGATTGGCAATCCTGAACAGGCGGCGCAGCGCAACTCGCATGGAACAATCTTAGCATGCGGCTGCAATTCCGCCGCTGCGACACTTAACCCCGCATTCCCCGGATGACGCTCTGATTTCCGCAACGCTCACGCCGATTCAGATATAGGCATCAGCACCTTATCCTGGATCGAGCGAGGCGATCATGGCGCACCCAGCGGGTGAATCGGACTCGGACGTTCC
>JAPLPD010000290.1:0-1696 GCA_026400395.1 Alphaproteobacteria bacterium
ACGGCGATGACTTCGCCCTGGGAGGGCTTTTCCTGCGCGGTGTCAGGGATGATGATGCCGCCGGCGGACTTGGCTTCGGCGTCGATGCGCTTGACGACGACGCGGTCGTGAAGCGGGCGGAACTTCATGGTATCCTCCATAAAAGATTGATCGAACTGGTCTTTTTGCTGAAAGGGCCGGCGGGGAATGCCGCGGCTCCCTTCGAGGACCGCAGTTATGCGGCCCCTGCCGTCCATCAAGAGGGCGACGCGGATTTATTAGCACTCATCGTGCCGGACTGCTAGCAGCAAATGGGGGTCTGTCAGCACTCCTGCCGCAATGCTGCTAATGCATTGATAACAGAAACATATTTCAAACTTTAGGCTTGTCATGCCCGATGGCTGGCACACAATCGACATGCCGGATTTGGAGATTCAGAATATGGGCAGCAAGGCACTCGCTACCGACGGACTGGCGAACAAGGCAACCGCTTCCAAGGACTTCCTGAAGCAGATTGGGGGTTATGGGCTGACCACGGCGCAAATTCTCTACCGCCGTCCGGACCATAAGTGGCTGCTCCAGACCTACGTCTGGCAGAACTACGACCTCTTCCCGAAGTTTCCCGAGTTGCAGCGGTTCCTGGCGTTCTGGATGGAGAAGCTGGAAGGGCCGCTGCATTCGGTGGTGGTTGCCCACTCGCGGCTGATCAAGCCGGCGGAGTTGAAGGCCATCGACGGCGAGTTCAGGCTGCACTGAGACTCTCCTTTCGGATGCTTTAGCCAACGCTCAGCTGTCCGGCGGCTTTGCGGTCGGGCGCGCCGAAATGGCCCGTCTCCCGTTTTCCGTATCCGTCCAAAGACGGAATGGAGCGCCGGGGAGGCGCCGGAAACGCTTGCGAGGCGTTCCCTGGCGGGCGATTGACGGACGCCCGCCGCGCGCCACAACGGACACCCTGTTACCAGGGGCCGCTGCTTCGGGGCGCGCTGGTCCACTGACGGGGGACCCAGCGCCTCCCCGGCGCTCCACCGCGGCACGCATTGTCGGCGGCCGCGCCTCGTCCATCTCCAGCGCCGCTTAAGACGACGCCTTCGATCGGCGAGGCGGGATGAAGATAAGGCCGCGCCAGCTGGCGGGGATAACCACAATCAAGAATCCGGAATGTGGTGCACCGTCATTCCGGGGGGGGGGGCAGCCCGAAGGGCCGGGCCCGGAATCGAGAGCGGTACTCCGGACGCTGTCATTCCGGGTTCGCGCTTTCAGCGCGCCCCGGAATGACCGGCGGCAACAGCGACGACTATTCCTTGTGAAAGCTCGTAATCCGCGGCGGCGGTTCGGTGAAGCCGAGTTCGGCCCAGCGGGCTGAGACGCGCTCATACACCTCGCGGCGCAACAGCGTCGTGGCCGGGAAGTTCTTGAGATGCCGGTGTGGCTTGCAGGCATCGATCAGCGCCTTCGAGCCGTATGGCCGCCGCTCCATCTCGAATTGGCTCGGATCGAGTCCGGTGGACCAGGTCTTCTTCAGTATGTCGATGTCTTCCGACGGATGGCAGCGCGTCGACAGCGCCCACATCACCTCGTTGAAATCGGTCGGATCGACGTCGTCGTCGACCGCGATGATCCATTTGGTGTAGTAGGCGGCGGCCGGGCACTGGGCGGTGAGCGCCAGCACCTGCGCGGCGTGGCCGGCGTATTGCTGCTGGATTGACACGACGACGAT
>JAPLPD010000290.1:1702-5390 GCA_026400395.1 Alphaproteobacteria bacterium
CGACGATGCCCCAGCCGGACGCGGCGGCCGGATGCGCGTAGGCGCCGACGACGCCCGGCACGCCGATGCGCTCCAGATCGTCGAGGATGCGCGCCGAGCGCATGATGGCGTAGTAGGCGCCGATCTCGCAGGACGGATATTTCGCCATCAGCGCGGCGGTGAGGATCGGCGACTTCCGCATGTGCAGCGCGGTCACCTCGATGACCGGCTGCGGCGAGCGCTCGCGGCCGTAATAGCCGGTGAATTCGCCGAGCGGACCTTCCGGCAGCACGTCGCCTTCACGCACGGTGCCTTCGATCACCAGTTCGGCATGCGCCGGGATCGGCAGGCTGACGGTCTCGCCGTCGGTCAGCTCGATGCCGCGGCCCATCATGCCGCCGGCGACGTCGAACTCGGATTCCTTTGAGCCGAACACCTGCGCCGCCAGCATGAACAGCACCGGATCGATGCCGTAGGCGACCACGACCTCGCAGGACTTGCCCTGCTTCCACCACGCCTCGCGGTCGAGCCCGCCATGCTTGCCGGGCGAGCAATAAAGTCCGACGCGGCGGGGTCCGTGCAGCATCTGCCGGTAGCAGCCGACATTGATGCGGCCGGTGTCCGGCGAGGCGGTGAGCGTGATGTCGCCGGTGCCGATATAGCGGCCGCCGTCGCCGGGCCAGAACTTCGGCGCGGGAAATTGGGTGAGGTCGATGGCGTCGCCGGTCAACACGATTTCGTTCACCGGTGCCTGGGATTTCGGGATGCGCACCGGCGCGATCTTGCGGTTCATGATGGTGCGCGATTCCGCGATCATTTCTGCGATCGACAGATCAGGATCGAGTCCGACCGCGAGCGCATAGCGCTCCTTGCTGGCGCCCAGCATGTTGGCGAGGATGCGCGAGCCGGACTTGTCGCCGTTCATGTTTTCGAACAACAGCGCCGCCGACTTTTCGCTTCGCGTCGCCATGTAGGTGATCGCACCGAGTTCCTCGTCGGCATCGACCGGCCTGCCGATGCGCTTGAGTTCGTTGTTGCGTTCAAGCAGCGCGATCCATTCACGGAGGTCGCGCCAACTGACCTGGGGGCCGTCCTTGGCCGGAGCGACCGGCAGGGATGGATCGGCGATGCGGTGTTCCATGGCAGTCCCTCGGCGTCATTCCGGGGAACGCGCGGAGCGCGTGAGCCCGGAATCCAACCCTAGTATATCCGGGGTCGTGGGCACTGGGAGCATGGATTCCGGGTCCGCGCTTTCAGCGCGCCGCGGAATGACGAGCGATTGGTTTCAGTTCAATAATCCCACAATCGCGCCCATCAGCAAGGTCGTCAGCGTGCCCGACACGATCGACTTCATGCCGAGCGACAGAATATCGGCACGGCGTTCCGGCGCCATCACGGTCAGGCCGCCGATCATGATGCCGAGGCTGCCGAAATTGGCGAAACCGCACATGGCGTAGAGCATGATCAGCCGCGAGCGCGGGTCGAGCGCGCCGGCCGGCAGTTTTGACAGTTCGAGATAGGCGATCAACTCGTTGAGCACGGTCTTGATGCCCATCAGCGCCCCCGCCGCCGGCGCCTGCGCCCATGGAATGCCGATCAGCCAGCACACCGGCGCCATCACCAGTCCGAGCATGCGCTGCAAGGTGACCGGCTCGCCGCCGAACGCCGGCAGGAGGCCGAGCGCCGTATTGACCAAATGGACCAGCGCGACGAACACGATCAGCATGGCGATCATGTTGAGCAGCAGCGCGAGCCCCGCGGTGGTGCCCTGGGCGATGGCGTCCATCGTGCTGTCGGAGACCGGCTCGGTGATGTCGAGCGAGTCCGTGCGGGTGTTGCTTTCGTCCGGCACCATGATCTGGCCGATCATCACCGCGATCGGCGCGCCCAGCACCGAGGCGATGATCAGATGACCGGCGGCGTCGGGAACCGCATCGCGCAGGAATTGCGCGTAGAGCACCAGCACAGTGCCGGCGATCCCGGCCATGCCGCCGGTCATCACCACGAACAATTCGCTGCGCGAGAGTTTCGCGAGATAGGGGCGGATGAACAGCGGCGCCTCGACGTGGCCGACGAAGATGTTGGCGGCGGTGGACAGGCCGACCGCGCCGCCGACGCCCATGGTGCGGTTGAGCGCCCAGGCGAAGCCCTTCACCACCGGCGGCAGGATGCCCCAGTAGAACAAGAGCGTGGTGAGCACGCTCATCAGCAGCACGATCGGCAGCGCCGTGAAGGCCAGCACGAAATCGTTGCCGGGAAATTTCAGTTCGAACGGCAGCGGGCCGCCGCCGATGTAGCCGAACACGAAGGACGTGCCGGCGCGGCTCGCCGCCGAGACGGCATCGATCGCGTGATTGACCGAACCGAGCGCCGAGGTGATGAACGGCACCTTGAGAAACAGCACGGCCAGCACGAGGCTGACGGCGAGGCCCATGCCGACGCGGCGCGGCGATACCGCGCGGCGGTTCTCGCTGATGGCGAAGGCGAAGGCGAGCAGGACCAGTACGCCCAGCGCCGATTGCAGATTTTGCATGCGTGCCCCGAATCCCCCTTATCGCTACTCATGATACAATGGGTGGGCGACTGGCAAAATCGTCCGCGGGCTCCCAGATCAGGGGCACGGCGCTCGGCTGAGCGGCCGGCTGGGAATACGAGGGAACTCAATGTCGATTGTCGAGAGCCGCCGCGAGCAGATTCTTCCTGTCCTCGACGCCAGCGAGATCGAAATCGCCAGACGCTTCGCCAGCGGTCCCGCGCGCACGTTCGCGGCGGGCGAGACGATCTTCACTGTCGGCGACCGTCAGGCGCCGCTTTGGCTTGTCCTGAGCGGCACGATCGAGATCAGCCGCCGCGACGGTCTCAACCGCAGCGCGCAGATTACGACCATGGGCGCGGGACAGTTCACCGGCGAAATGAGCGAACTGTCCGGGCGCGGCACGCTCGCCTCCGGGCACGCCGGCCCGCAAGGCTGCACCGCGCTGCCACTCACCGCCGAGCAGATCCGCGCGCTGATCATCGGCTCGGCCGAGCTCGGCGAGACGATCATGCGAGCTTTCATCCTGCGCCGCGTCGATCTGCTTCAGGGCGGTGTCGCGGGTTCGGTGCTGGTCGGCCAACCGGGCACGCCGGAGATGATGCGTCTGCAAACCTTCCTGACGCGCAACGGCTATCCCTGCCAGGTGCTGGACATTGCCGTCGACGAGCAGGCCCGCGAACTGGTCGAGCGGAGCGGGGTGAAGCCCGACGAACTGCCGGTGATGGTCTGTCCGAACGGGACGGTCCTGAAGCGGCCATCCAACGCCGAGGCGGGCGTGTGCCTCGGCATCACGCCCGAAATCGACACCACCCGGGTGTACGACGTGATCGTGGTCGGCGCGGGGCCAGCGGGTCTCGCCGCCGCCGTCTATGCCGCGTCCGAGGGTCTGTCGGTGCTGGTGTTCGACCAGCGGTCGTTCGGCGGGCAGGCCGGCGCGTCGGCGCGGATCGAGAACTATCTCGGTTTCCCGACCGGCATTTCCGGCGGGGCGCTGGCGGGACGCGCGTTCAGTCAGGCGTTGAAGTTCGGCGCCATGTCAACGCACAATGAGAATGTCCCCTCGTTCCGCACAATGAGAATGTCCCCTTTTGGATGGGGCTGAGCGTTTGTGGGTAACGAGGGGGGTCGCGCGCCTTCACAGCGGTAGCGTCGCCCCTCGTTATCCACATCCGC
>JAPLPD010000267.1 GCA_026400395.1 Alphaproteobacteria bacterium
CGGCCCGCCAAGACCGGCTTGCTCCGCTGTGTGGGGCTCCGCGGCGCCGGTCATGGCTCCGTCAGAGGGGCACATTTGCATGCTGATAGGGGGTCGTTATTGGACGCGAAAAGGGGTCGCAGTTGGATGCGATTTGACAGTCTTTCGCGTGGTGCTGCTTGGTTTCTTGGACGACGCGGTTCGCTTGTTACGACGTTCGGCTCGATCAACACGCACGGCGGCCTCCCCATACTCGACAAATTGCGCTCGTTATTGCGGCGCTATAGATCGAACCAAGGACGACGCGGGGCGTCAAGGCACCTGGATACGTAAGTCGCGTTGTGGGTTGGCACCTTCTGTCGACACAGCGCATACTGCTCGTATGGCCAATTTGTCATCCAAACCGACCTTCAAGCCAAAACCATTCAAGGATGGAAGTGGCTGGTATGTAGAGGCCGAGTGGTCAGACGGTGTCACCGATCACGTCGATGACTTTGGATCAGACTCCGATGCCCAGGATTGGATAATCCACAAATCTACGGGGTGGCTTCAGAAACATCCTAAGTCGAAATAATCCGAACCGTCGACAATTCCCCAAAGCGCCCCCGCGGCTCCGATTGACCGGCAACTTATAAACTTGTGTGAAGACCACTGCGCCGACCTTTGAACAGAACGAAAGAACTGACTGGCCAAATTGTAACGCGAACTTTGTCAGTGTGGTTTGAACAACACCTGCTACAAGGCAGTAACTGTTCGAGGGAGCTGTCATGCAAAAAACTGTAATAATCGCCACGCTCGCAGCGGTCGTTGTGGGGGCTATCCTAGCCTACCTCGTGGTCAGCTCGACGGGGATTATAAATATTAGCGAGTCAGCCAGGACGAAGGCCACCCAATCTCCCAAGTGAGCTCACAAAGAACGCAAGAACCCCCCGAAAGGGTTTCCGGCGAGTAACCAGAAACGAACTTTCTGTCGTTCCAAAATTTTACCATGCCAAGGTGCCACGCTCGTCGTGGTGCGGATTTCCACCGAATGCTTCCAATTCTTGTTGCTCACAGCTCGTCGCTATTGCCAGCCCAATAGATTGTAGATGCGCACGCCGATAACAATAGAGCGCGAGCATCGCACGCGCCTCAGCGGGGACGGTCGCAACCAATTCATCCAGTCCGTGCGAACTGGCCCGATAAAATTGGCCGAGAACAAGCTCGGGCACAGGGCAATTTTCTTCCTGGGCGATAGAAGGTCGTGCGGGCAGCATCGATGCTCCTCCAGTTTGGCAGCATCGGCCATAACGCGTTAACGCTTCCTGAACCTTGAATTGTCCAGCGGTGGCTATAATCGTGCAGCGAGCAAGGTTGGTAGATGCGCCGTGTCATCCCTGCGATCCCGACTGCATCGCTAACATCGCCCCGTGCGTCGCACGGTTCTGCTGATGGCCAATCGTCACGGTAATTTGAGCGCCGCACCCGAATTTCTATAGGTACCGAAGAATCTATCCTAGAAGAAATGAATCACGCCGAAATTTCTGTTCGCATGTCGGTGATGAACGAAGTGCAGTTCTTGTTTGCGTCTGAACCATGCAAACCCTTGAAGGCGCGATCCCTCGACGTGGTATTCTTTGTCGAAAAATACGTGCGCGTAGAATGACGCGGCACATGCACATATCTGGACCACAAAAAGGTCGAGAGGCAATACGAAGTATGACAAGGCTCCAACCGCAAACACGGGAATAAAGAAGAACGGTGTAATGTTGCCTTCGTCACCGAGGTAGGCCTGTGAAACGAGATGATCTTTAGAATAGTGAGTGTGATGAAAGTTGATGTGATTGTGGAATAATTTGCCGCCCATTGGATGATGGGCAAGCTTGTAATGAATCAGCGTCTGCCCAAACGACATGACCAAATGCGTAACGACGGCAGTCAGGAAATATAGCGGAAGCTGCGGGAGTAGCCGCGATACTGTTTGGAGCATGAGAGCTTCTTACAGCCCAACGCGTGCTTGATTTGGGGAATATGGGCAAAGGCCGAGATTTCCGCCCAATACGCAATGATGCTAACCCCAAGAACCACCCCAAAAGCTATCAGCAATGTGAAACGAGACGGCCTGCTGTGCGTTTGGTTTTCGTTGATGTCGATCACGGTCGTCTCCCAACGTCAGAACTGAAAAGCCTCCCAGTAGTGCATGGACGAGGCGCGAGAAATCCCGAGCCAGCGGGGCTTTCAACTTCGACTCTCGACCTTATCGACGGCGCTGCATAGGACAATCGGCAAGACGACCCTTTCAACTGGCGTTCGACGACGTCTGGATTCGATCTAACCGAGCTGCTTAATAGCGTACACCAAGACAACTAGCGCGCTCATGACGCCACCAACCCAATAGCGTTGACCAAAGCAAGAAATTCTGTGCGTGAAGTGCGCCGTCCAATGCTGACGATATAATTTCAGAAATAGGACCTGTTGAGTGTTTTCAACGGGCCTCCCTCGGTACCATTCCGAAATGCTCTTTTTAATCTGCGGCCACATCAGATTTACTATAGACACGCCCGCCGCCCTCAGCGAACAATTTCCACGCCACAGTGGGACAAACGTTAAAATTCGGCTTTACGTTCGACGATGTCGAGGCGAGCATGTACAGCGCGTATATCTGCGTCCAGGTGCAGTCGCGTGCGAAACGCCCGTACATTCCAGAAATTATATCGCAAACAAAAGGAAAAGCCGCCGCTCCGGTGTGAGTTGCGTCCTTAAGCGCGCTGGCATAAAGGTCGAATAGCGGTCACGCTGCCGGATAATACGTTTAGCGTTCAAATCGACTAGAGTTTCAGCATGTGCGGACGGTTCACACGCGGCCACAGCCGGGCTTATTCTGGGAAGTGACATGACGAACTCCGTGGTTTAGCGTCGATTGAGGGGTTTGCAGTAGAGCCTGTGCAACGTGGCGAAGAGCTCTTCGAGTCTGGGGTCGGCAATGCGGTACCAGAGCGTCTGGCTTTCCCGCCGATAGGTCACCAATCCCTCATCGCGCATTTTCGCCAGATGTTGCGAGAGCGCAGACTGGGACAGTCCGGCCACTTCGGCGAGCGAGTTCACATTGCCTTCGCCCCATTCCACGAGTTTGCAGAGGATCATCAGCCGCCGCTCGTTGGCGAGGGCGCGCAGGATGCCCGCTACCTGCGTAGCGGCCTTTTCGAGCCCGTGGGGATTGAAGGTCTTCCCGACCAACGAGACCCACGAAAGCGAAGGCACCGTTGGTGCGCGGGGCCTTTCGCATCTCTAGCGCGGCAGCGATAACTCAGCCGTCGGACGCGTTTGCACAGCGCTTCCGACCTTCATAGCCGGCCCCGTGAGACCCCGGCGTCCCAAGCGTCGGGGTCTTTTTTTTGCTTTCAGCGGTCGATCGTCATGAATGCGCCTACGGGAATGCGCGACGACGGATCAGCCAACGTGGTCAGACTCGTATCCGACACCCCCGGATCGCGTCCGGCCTACTTTGGAGAGTTGAGCCTTGCGACTGCCGGCTGTAAAGTAAAACGAATTGGCAGTGATTATGGCCTAATCAAAGTCACGGAGCCCGATGATGAAAAAACTGATTTTAGAAACCACTGCCCCTTTTCAAGGATTGCCGGAACTGGTCGCGTACGACGAAGGCCTGTTTCAGAAGGAAGGGTTGATCGTCGAGTGGGCCGACCGCGAGCAGGGCGTTGAGAAGAAAGTCGCGGTCGATGTCACCGCCCCCACTGGAGTGAATCCCTTCACCAGCCACGGCAAGCTGTTCGAGCAGGGCAAGGCCGACATGTACAACGCCTGCGAATGGGGCAACATGTGCCGCGTCCAGGACACCAGCAAGGGCAGCCGTCAGCTCGGCCGGCGTGCGATCGTGACCTACTCGGCGCTGATGGTGGCGCCTGACTCGCCGGTCTACACGGCGCAGCAGCTCGCCAACCGGATGATCGGGGTGCCGTTCTACTTCGGTACGCACTACATCGTGCTCCACATGCTCGAAGGATTCGTCCCGCGCGATCAGATCAAGCTGTGCTCCGCGCCGAATGGTTCGCGCTACCGCCTCAAGGCGCTGCTGGACGGCGAGATCGAAGCCGTCACGCTGACCGAGCCCCACGTCACGCTGGCCGAGAAGCTCGGCTGCCGGATCATCTGCTCGGCTTTCTTCCATGGCACCGAAGTCGCAAGCGACCGGGTCGACGCCGAGACCTATGCGGCGTTCAATCGGGCGGTGCGCGACGCGGTGCGACGCATCAATGCCGACAAGCGCGCATACCTGCACTATTTCATCGACTATCACGGCAAGACCGATCCTCAGGTCGCGGCACTCAGGGTCGAGGAGCTTCGCGAAAGCCGTCTGGTGGTTTGCGATCCGGCGCCAATTCCGCTCGACGAAATGCAGCGGACTTATGATTGGCTCAAGAGCTGGGGAATGCTGGAACAGACGGCGTCGCCGCTCGATCTCATCAACGCGCAGGTGCAAGCATACGCGCACCAGGCGGCGGAATAAGGTCGCCAACGCGAACAATTGCGGAGCTTCCGATGCGCAATGGACATGCGGACGAGATAGCAAAACTGGTCGAGCCCGGCCGGGTTCACCGGCGGGTGTATTCCGATCCGGATGTCTTCGAACTCGAAATGGAGCGCATCTTTGGACGCGCCTGGCTGTACGCAATCGCTGCACCCACCGCGGCGCCAAGGTCGTGAACGAACGCAAGGGCCACGCCGAGCGGCTCATCTGCTGCTATCACGGCTGGAATTACGATACGGACGGCAAGCTCATGGGCGTGCCGGTGCCGGAGGGCTGCTGCGATGGCTTCGATCGCGCGGACTTCAACCTCGCCCGCGCCCCTCGCGTCGGCGAATACCGCGGCTTCGTGTTCGCGAGCCTGTCCGCGCATGGAGCAAGCTTCGAGGACCATATCGGGCCGATGAAGGGCAACATCGACGACCTCGTCGATCGCGCGCCGGATGGCGCGCTCGCCCTCGACGCCGGCATGCATCGCTACGTGTTCAGCGGCAACTGGAAGCTCCAGGTCGAGAACGTTCTCGATTCCTATCATGTGCCGTTCGGCCATGCGTCGACCGTCAACAAGGCCGGCGTGCAGTTTGCCCGCCGCGAAGGCGACCGCAAGGGCGCCGAGGTCATCGAGACCGGCAAGCAGCAGACCGCGAGCACCTGGAAGGACCGCAAGAGCTTCACTGTCGGCAACGGCCACGGCTGGACCAGCAACACCACGCTCGACGACAGCAAGCGCTCAAGCGCCGCGTTCGATGAGTACAAGCGCGCGCTTGCCGCGAAAGTAGGCGCCGACCGCGCCGCGGAGATTCTCAAGCCGCGGCTGCACAATTCCCTGATCTATCCGAACATGTCGATCATGGGCCTCAACATTCACGTGCGCGTCATCAAGCCGCTCGCGGTCGATCGCACCGAGGTGACGATCTATCCGATCCGCCTTCTCGGCGCGCCCGAGTCGATGAATTCCGGCAACATCCGGCTGCTCAATGTCACGCACTCGGCGGCTTCGTTCGTGCAGACCGACGATCTTGAATCGTTCGTGCGCACGCAGAAAGGGCTGCACAGTCAGCAGACCGACTGGGTCGATATCTCGCGCGGGCTCGGCGCCGAGGAGCCGGACCGCGAGCTCAACGCGACGCGCGGCCTCGCCACCCATGAGATGGTCGTCCGCGCGCAATACAGGGCCTGGGTCGGCTACATGCGCGAGGCGGCGTGATGGCCACGGCCGCCGATATCGACGCCGCGCCGTTCGAACGGTTTCTGATCCTGGAGGCAAGTCTTCTTGATACCCGCCGCTTTCGCGAATGGATGGGGCTGTTCGCCGAGGACGGCACCTATTGGGTCCCGGCTCTGCCTGACCAGGAAGACCCGTTCGGGCAGGCATCGCTGTTCTACGACGATCGCGACCTGATGAAGACGCGAATCGATCGTCTCGAACACCCGCGCATCCACGTGCAAACGCCGCCGTCCCGCACCGCGCACCTGGTCGGCAATGCGATCGTCGAAGAGGCCGATGAAGCCAAAGGCGAATATCTCGTGGGTTCCACCTTCATCATGGTCGAATACCGCGACGACCAGCAGCGCGTCTTCGCCGGCCACCAGCGCCACCGGCTGCGCCGCGACGGCGCGAGCTTCCTGATTGTGCAGAAGCGGGTCGACCTAATCAATTGCGACAGCGCGTTCGAGGCGATGGCGGTGCCGATCTGACCGGCCGTGCGGCTACTCGATTGTCAGATTGAGCGACTTCGCAAGCGGAGCCCAGCGCGCGATCTCGGCCGCGATATATTGAGTCAATTCCGCGGACGTCATCAATTTCACCTCGATCTCGTCCAGCGCCATGCGCTTCTTGACCTCGGGCGTCTGCAGGATCGTCGTGATCTCGCGGTGGAGCAGCGAAACCATCTCAACTGGGAGATTTGCAGGACCTGAGAATGCAAACCACGTCTCGGAGACAAGATCGTCGTAGCCCAGTTCCTTGAACGTCGGAATGTCGGGGAAATTGGGCAGCCGTTTTTCCGAGGAGACCGCGAGCGCTTTCACGGTTCCCTTGCGGATTTGCTGGGCAGCCGACGAAAACGTGATCGATCCCACCAGCACGTGCCCGCCGACAAGATCCATCATCGCCGGGCCGGCGCCCTTGTAGGGAATGTGCGTGAGCTTGATGTTCTCACGGCGCGCGAGGTTTTGCGCGAACAGAAAGCCGTGCGTCCCGGTTCCGGGCGACGTGTAGGCAAGCGCCGCCGGCAGGCCCTTGGCGTGGGCGATGAGGTCGCTGTACGAATTGACGGGAAGCGACGGGTGGACGATCAGGACGACCGGCGGTCCGCCCAGATAGGCGATATGCGTGAAGTCGCGCAGCGAATCAAAGCCCGGATTGGGGCTGATCGCCGGCGCGATCACATGCGACGCGATCCCCGAAACGACGAACGTGGTGCCGTCGGGCGCCGCCGAGGCAACCGTCTGCGCGCCGATCAGGCCGCCGGCGCCGCCCCGGTTCTCGACATAGAACTGCTGATGCAGGAGGTTCGACAGCGGCTCGGTGCGGCGCGACAATCAAGGTGAGAATCCCGCGACAATCAGGATGAGAATGCGCCGCTGCTGGGGTGACGAAGGGAGGGCGGAGCCCGACCGGAGGCGCCCCAGCAGCGGCGGCGTGCGCCCGTAGGGCCGCGTCTGGC
>JAPLPD010000127.1 GCA_026400395.1 Alphaproteobacteria bacterium
TTCGCGCTCCGACGCGCTCATCGTCAGTAATCCCCTGTCCATCAATGCCCCGTCGAATCAAACTCGAAAAGGGGACATTCTCACTTTGCACAAAGGGGACATTCTCATTGTGCGCTAACAGGGTTTGCGTGGCCATCGGGCGCCGCAAAGCTGACCTGATTTGGGACAGCGCCGATGCAAAAATCTACGACGCCGCGCCTTCCTTCTTGTTCTGCCGGTTGGTCACGAGGTCATCGACCACAGCCGGATCGGCGAGCGTCGAGGTGTCACCGAGATTGCCAAACTCGTCTTCGGCGATTTTGCGCAGGATGCGGCGCATGATCTTGCCGGATCGCGTTTTCGGCAGACTCGGTGAGAATTGAATCAGGTCGGGCGAGGCGATCGGGCCGATCTCCTTGCGCACCCACTGTACCAGCTCTTTGCGCAGCGCATCGCTGGGCTGCACGCCACTCATCAGCGTGACGTAAGCGTAGATGCCCTGGCCCTTGATGTCGTGCGGATAGCCGACGACGGCCGCTTCCGAAACCGACTCATGCGCCACCAGCGCGCTCTCCACCTCGGCGGTGCCCATCCGGTGGCCGGCGACGTTGATCACGTCATCGACGCGGCCGGTGATCCAATAGTAGCCGTCCGCGTCGCGGCGGCAGCCGTCGCCGGTGAAGTATTTGCCGGGATAGGTCCTGAAGTAAGTATCGATGAATCGCTGGTGATCGCCATACACCGAGCGCATCTGGCCCGGCCACGAGTCGATGATACAGAGATTGCCGCTCGCCGCGCCTTCGAGCACCTTGCCCTCGGCATCGACGAGTTGCGGCTGGCAACCGAAGAACGGTTTGGTCGCCGAGCCGGGCTTCAAGCGTGTTGCGCCGGGCAGCGGCGTGATCAGAATGCCGCCGGTCTCGGTCTGCCACCAAGTATCGACGATCGGGCAGCGGCCGTCGCCGACTACGCGGTGGTACCACTCCCAAGCTTCCGGATTGATCGGCTCGCCGACCGAACCGAGCAGCCGCAGCGACTTCCGCGAGGTCTTCTTCACCGGCTCCTCGCCGGCCTGCATCAATGCTCGGATCGCGGTTGGCGCAGTATAAAAGGTGTTGACCTTGTGCTTGTCGGTCACCTCCCAGAAGCGGGAGTTGCTCGGATAGTTAGGCACGCCCTCGAACATCAGCGTCACCGCGCCGTTCGAGAGCGGTCCATACAAAATGTAGCTGTGGCCGGTGACCCAGCCGACGTCGGCGGTGCACCAGTAGATATCGCCGTCGTGATAGTCGAACACGAATTGATGGGTGATCGACGTGTAGACCATGTAGCCGCCGGTGGTGTGCAGAACACCCTTCGGTTTGCCGGTGGAGCCTGACGTGTACAGGATGAACAACGGATCTTCCGCGTTCATTTCCTCGCACGGGCATTCGCTGGTCACGACCGCGGCGGCCTCGTGGTACCAGACGTCGCGCACCGGATTCATGTCGACAGGCCCGCCTGTCCGCTTCACCACGATGACATGATCGACGTTGCCGCATTTCGCGATGGCGGCGTCGGTGTTGGCTTTCAGTGGAACCTTGCGGCCGCCGCGCAGACCTTCATCGGCGGTGATGACGACGTTGGACCGGCAGTCTTCGATCCGGTTGGCGAGCGAATCCGGCGAAAAGCCGCCGAACACCACCGAATGAATTGCGCCAAGCCGCGCGCATGCGAGCATCGCGTAGGCCGCCTCCGGGATCATCGGCATGTAGATGGTGACGCGGTCGCCCTTCTTGACGTTGCGGTTGCGCAGGATGTTCGCCATCCGGCACACCTCGTCGTGAAGCTCCTGGTAGGTAATGTGCTTGGAATCTTTGGGATCGTCGCCCTCCCAGATGATCGCGGTCTGGTTGGCGCGCTGGGGGAGATGGCGGTCGATGCAGTTGTAGGCGGCGTTGAGCGTGCCGTCCTCGAACCATTTGATCGATACATCGCCGGTGTAGCTGGTGTTCTTCACCTTGGTGAAAGGCGTGATCCAGTCGATGCGCTTGGCCTGTTCGCCCCAGAAACCGTCCGGGTCCTTCACTGAGCGCTGGTACATCTCCTGGTACTTGGCTTCGTTGACGAAGCTGCGCTGCTTCCACTCGGCCGGAATCTCGTAAATCTTCTCGTCGGACATCGTTTCCTCCACACCGGCCACTGGTGCGCGCTGACTAAGCGCGGTTGCTTTTCTGACGCGCATTATGCGCCGCCGTGTGGACGGCTCACAAGTCGCGGCGGCTCCCACTTTGGTCGATTGAGATGCATCAATGTGCCGCCGCCCCTATCGTGCTGGGCGCGAAATTGATGCAGAATTGACGACAATAATCATCCTCGGGGGGGCCGCTCGATGCCGACACTATGGCGCTTGGTTGGCGCGGCCATGCTTCTGTTCACGGTGGGTGTCGGCTCCGGCACCGCGCAAACCTACCCGAACCGGGCAATCCGCCTGATTGTCGGATTTCCGCCCGGGGGCGCTGTCGACATCATTGCCAGAATTTACGCGCAGGGGCTGTCGGCCCGGCTTGGCCAGCCGCTGGTGGTGGAGAACAAGCCGGGCACCGGAGGCAATCTGGCCAGCGACCTGGTCGCCAAGGCCACGCCCGACGGTTACACGCTACTGCACGCCACCGAAAATGTGTTCATCAGCAATCCGCACGTCTACGGCGCGCGGATGCCGTTCGATCCGCTCAAGGATCTGGTGCCGGTGACCAGCATGGTTTCGAACCAGATCGTGCTGACGGTAAACCCCTCGGTGCCGGCGAACACGCTACGCGAGTTCGTCGAACTGGCGCGGTCGAGCAAGCCGCCGATGTTCTATGCGTCGATCGGCAACGGCAGCAATCACCATCTGGCCATGGAAATGCTGAAGCAGCACGTCGGCATCGAGTTGACCCATGTGCCATACCGGGGCGGCGGGCCGGCGGCGATCGCGGTGCTGGCCGGCGAGGTGCCGGCCATGTTCGGCGGCGGCTCGGTGGTATCGACCATCAAATCGGGAAAGCTGCGCGGGCTTGCATCGACCGGCACCGTCCGCAATCCGGCGACGCCGGAGTTGCCCACCATCGACGAGGTCTATCCCGGCTACGAATCGCTCAGCTGGCACGCTGTGTTCGCGCCGGCTGGAACCCCGCAAGCGATCATCGACCGGCTGCGCGAGGAGCTGAAGGCCGTTGCGCTGCAGCCCGATTTCAAGGAACGGCTGGCGAACACCGGCTCCGGCGAGCCTTATCTGGTCACGCCGGAGGAACTCATGGCCCGGATCGCCAAAGACTACGAAAAATACGGCAAGCTGATCCGCTCCATCAACGTCAAGGTGGAGTGACCGGCGAACGCCGCCGCTACCGGCCCATCCAGCCGACTATCGCGCCGATGATGAGGAATCCGCCAAGCCAGGCGATGCCGTCGATCACGGTCAGGGCCACCTTGCGTCCGGCGAAGGCGTTGTTGGTCGCCATTGTCGTCATGACGAAGCCGAGCCAGATCAATCCGGCCGAGATCAGTCCGCCGCGCAGGGTAAACGCGTTCATGTGAACGAGGACACCATAGAGCGCCCAGGCGATGATGATCTCGCACACGAACACGATGATGAAAGGTGCGATTTTCTGCGCAGCCGATTTGCCCGCCATCTCCGCCCGGCAATTTTCAAACGTCTTGCCTTGCGCGGCCATCCAGTACTTGCTCGTCGAGCTGTAATAAACTCCACCAAACAGCCACGCCGCCACCGCTGCGAGCACGATCGAAAGCCAGTTCACCGTCACGAAAGCCATTGCAGTGTTCCCTATTTCATTCTGCCCATCTTGCAGACGATCTTCCATTCATCCGCGGTTACCGGCCCGACCGACAGCCTGCTGTATTTAACCAGCGCCATGTCCTTGAGTCTTGGCTCTGCCTTGATCTCTGCGAGCGACACCGGCTTTGGCAGCGGCTCGATGGCCTTTACATCAACCACCACCCAAGGCTCGCCCGCCTCCGCGGTCGGATCGGGATGCTGCTCGCGGATGATCTCGACGATGCCGACGATCTCCTTGCCTTCGTTGGAATGGTAATAGAAGGCGCGGTCGCCCTTTTTCATCTTCTGCAGGTTCTGTTTGGCGGTGTGATTGCGCACGCCGGTCCACTCCGCGCCTTTGGCGCCCGCCTTGACCTGCTGCTCCCACGACCACGCATCCGGTTCGCTCTTTATCAGCCAATAGGCCATCGATATGTCTCCAGTCGTCGCCAAATACTACGGCCTTGTCATCGGGCGAGTCACTCTTCTGACCGCAACGGACGCGTCAGCAGTGACTCGATTGCCTGATCGACGCTCATCTGTCCCGCAAGCAGTGCGGCGACCGCCGACGCTATCGGCATGTCGACGTTGCGCTCGCGCGCCATCTCCAGCAGCACCGGCGCGGTGAAGGCCCCCTCGGCCAAACCGGTGATGGCTTGAATTTCCACGGGCGGGCGGCCCTGGCCGAGATTCATGCCGAAGCTGAAGTTGCGCGACTGCGGGCTCGAACACGTCAGGATCAAATCACCCAGCCCGGACAGTCCCATCATCGTCTCGGTCTTTGCACCGAGCGCCCGGCCGAACCGCACCAACTCGCTGAAGCCGCGTGTTGTGAGCGCCGCGGACGCGCTGAAGCCGAGGCCGCGGCCGGCGACGATGCCCGACGCGATCGCCAGCACGTTCTTTGCCGCGCCGCCGATCTCTACGCCGCGCACGTCCGTTGACTGGTAGGGCCGGAATGTGCGCGAGGCCAACGCCTTTGCCAGATCCGCCGCGACGGTTTCGTCCTGCGCCGCGAGGGTGACCGCAGTCGGCAGGCCGCGCGCCACATCGGCGGCGAAGCTCGGGCCGGAGAGTATCGCCGGGGTCGCGCGGGGCGCGCACGCGGTGATAACTTCGGTCATGAACATTTGGGTGCCATGCTCGATACCCTTGGCGCACGCGATGACCGGCGTGCGTGGCGCTATCACCGAGTCCAGCGCGGAGACGACCGAGCGCATCGCTTGCGCCGGCACCACCAGTAGGATCGCTTGCGCGCCCGCGGCCAGCGCAAGGTCGCGCGTCACCGCGATGCTGTCCTCGATGCGGAGGCCGGGGAGGAACTTGCTTTCGCGCTGATTCGCGAGCTTTTCAGCATTCGTTTCATCATGCTCCCACAGCGTGACCTTCCGCCCGGCGCGAGCGGTGACATTGGCGAGCGCGGTGCCCCACGCGCCCCCTCCAAGCACTGCGATGTGATCGAACGGCATGGGCTATGCGTCCATCATGCCCGGCTTGGTCTTCGGCCCGGCGATATCCTCAAGCGGCCAGCGCGCGCGGGGCGCGAAGTCGAGCGGATCGGTGAGGCCGAGCGCCAGCCGTTCGGCGCCGGCCCATGCGATCATCGCGCCGTTGTCGGTGCAAAGTTCGCCCGGCGGCACCACGAGCTTGATGCCGTGTTCGAAGGCGACCCGCTGCAGGATCTTCCGAACCGCCTCGTTGGCGGCGACGCCGCCGGCGGCGACCAGCGCGGTGGGGGCGCCGTGGCGGGCGCGGAACATCTTCATGCCGGCGCGCAGGCGGTCGTGGATCACCTCGACCACGGCCTGCTGGAACGAGGCGCAGAGGTCGGCCACGTCCTGATCGCTGAGCGGGGCGATGGCCTCGGCATCGAGGCGCAGCGCGGTCTTCAGCCCGGATAGAGAAAACTGCGGCTCGGGCCGTCCGTGCATCGGCCGGGGTAACGTGAAGCGCGTGGCATTGCCGCGCAGCGCCTCTTTCTCCACCTGCGGACCGCCGGGATAGCCCAATCCCAGCAATTTCGCGGTCTTGTCGAACGCCTCGCCGATGGCGTCGTCCAGCGTCGTGCCGAGCAGACTGTAATCGCCGACGCCGCGAACCGCCAGGATCTGGGTGTGGCCACCGGATGCGAGGAACAGGCAATAGGGAAACTGAGTCGATGCGGTGAGCCGCGCGGTCAGGGCGTGCGCCTCGAGGTGGTTGATCGCGATCAGCGGCTTGTCATTGACGAGCGCGATCGCCTTGGCCGTGGTTAGGCCGACGATCACGCCGCCGATCAGCCCCGGTCCGGCGGCGGCGGCAACGCCATCGATCTCGGAAAACGATTTGCCGGCCTCTGCCATCGCCTTGCCGATGATGCGGTCCAGCGCCTCCACATGGGCGCGCGCGGCGATTTCGGGCACTACGCCGCCGAAGGCGGCGTGCTCGCTGACCTGTGACAGCACGATATTGGACAGAATCCGGCCCTGGCCGTCACCGCTGCGCTCGACCACCGCCGCGGCGGTCTCGTCGCATGTCGTTTCAATTCCGAGTACAAGCATGGCTGGATATTAGCATACCAGGTTGAGGACCTGTGATCCAATCCACCGGCATCGTTCTTCGGCTCGGAACGCGCGGTAGCCCCCTGGCCCTGACCCAGGCGCATATGGTGCGCGAGGCTTTGGCCGCGGCGCACGCCTTTGCGCCCGAGCGCATCAAAATCGAGGTGATCCGCACCAGCGGAGACCGCATTCAGGACCGGCCGCTGGCCGAGGTCGGCGGCAAGGGCCTCTTCACCAAGGAGATTGAGGAGGCCCTGTCGGGCGGCGGCATCGATTTCGCGGTGCATTCGTCCAAGGACATGCCGACCCTGCTGCCGCCGGGACTCGAACTCTCGACCTTCATGCCGCGCGAAGACCCGCGCGACGCCTTCATCAGCCGCAAGGCGAAATCCATTGCCGATCTGCCGCGCGGCGCGACGATCGGCACCGCCTCGCTTCGCCGCCAGGCGATGATGAAGCGCCTGCGGCCCGATCTTGTCATTGTGCAGCTGCGTGGCAACGTCGAAACGCGGCTGCGCAAGCTCGACGAGGGCGTGGCCGACGCCACCTTGCTCGCGCTCGCAGGGCTGAAGCGGCTAGGCCTGGCTGACGCCGCGACCTCGATTCTTAGCGAGGAAGAATTTCTGCCCGCGGTTGGACAAGGCGCCATCGGCATCGAAATTCGCTCGAGCGATACGCGCACCCGCGAGTTGCTCGAGCCGATCAACCACGCGGATACGCTGAACGCGCTTGTATGTGAACGTGCGTTTCTGGGTGTGCTTGATGGCTCGTGCCGGACGCCAATTGGCGGCCACGCGACGATCGCAGGCGGAAAAATCCGCTTCCGCGGCATGATTATCAGGCCGGACGGCAGCGAAGCGTTCGAGGCTTTGCGCGAGGGTGGCGTGGGTGACGCGGAGCGGCTTGGGGCGGACGCCGGGGCCGAGTTGAAGCGTCACGCCGGTTCCGATTTCTTCAGCGTATAGAACGATGCGGCTCCTGGTCACCCGCCCCGAGCCCGACAACCAGCGCACCGCAGCGGCGCTCCGCGCGGATGGGCATGAGGTGGTTCTAGCGCCGCTCCTTCATATCGAAGCGGTGCCGAATGCCGACTTCGGCCCGCCGCCGTTTTCCGGAATTTTGATCACCAGCGCCAACGGCGCTCGCTCGCTCGCGGGTCACCCTCGCCGCGGCGAACTTCTGGCGCTGCCTATTCTCGCGGTGGGGCGCAGCAGCGCCGAGGCCGCGCGGGCGGCGGGCTTCACCGGGGTGACGTCGGCCGACGGCGACACCGGGGATCTGGCGCGACATTCGGCCCAGCACTTCGCCGGAGCTTCCTCGCCGCTTTTGTATCTGGCAGGCGAGGACCGGTCCGGCGAATTGGCCGTGCCGGGCCTCCCGGTGCGTGTCGTGGTGGTCTACCGCGCCGCCAAGTCCGTGGCGTTTCCCGCCCCGGCGCGGGCGGCGCTGGAACAGGGCAGGATCGATGGCGTTCTGCATTTCTCGCGCCGAACCGTTGAAAGCTATTTGGAGTGCGGCGCGGGCATGATCTGGGCGGTGACCAAGCCCGTGCATTATTGCCTCTCGGCGCGGGCGGCCGAGCCGCTCCAGGCCGCCGGCGCCCGCCACATTTACGTGGCGGCGCGGCCGGACGAAGCGGGTCTGCTCGCTTTGGTCACGCCAAAGTCGTAGTCGAATCGTCTAGAGTGTCTGGATGGCGAATGAAAATGACCCCACGGGCTCCCGCCGGCGCCGTCCGCCGACCGTGATCGACTTGCCGGCGACCGAGGTCGTGACCTCCCAGCCGGCCTCAACCGAGGAGATTGCGTCCGAGCCGCCGCCGCCACCTCCTCCGCCGCAACCGCCGCGCGCAGAACCGGAGCCAACACCAGCTCGCAAGCCGCCCTTCGCGTTTGTACCGGAGGGATCGTCGTGGTCTCACGCCGGCGCGGCCATGGCGGGTGTAGCCGGCGGTCTGGCCGTCGCGGCGGCATTCTGGTTGCTCGGCACATTCCCAGGAAGCCGTGAGCCATCCGCCGATGCGAGTCCGCGTCTTGCCGCGATCGAAAAGCAAGTGAAGGATCTGACGGCCCGGCCGGTGCCGGCCAGCGTCGATCCGAAGGCCATCGACGACATCGCCACCCGGCTTGCCCGACTTGAAGCGGCGCAAGCCGCGCCGCGCGTGCCGGTCACCGACCCCGTGGTGCTCGGCCGCCTCAACGCCGCGGAAAGCGCGACAAAGTCGCAGGCCGACAACATTGCCGCTCTGTCGCGCCGCGCCGAGGCGGCCGACGCCGCGGTGCGCGAAACCAACGGCGGCATCGCCAAACTGACCACGGCGCTGACGGATGTGCAGTCCACCGTCCGTCAGGCGGCGGCGGGCAGTGATCGCGCTTCGCGGCTGGCAGTCGCGGCGTCGGCCCTGCGCAACGCGGTCGAGCATGGCGATCCGTTTGCCGCTGAGCTAGCCATCGTCAAGCCACTCGCCCCCGACGCCGGCGCCATTGCGCTGCTCGAGCCGTTCGCGGCGGCCGGCGTGCCGGGCAACGGCGCACTCGGTCGTGACCTTGCCGCCATCGTGCGGCCTTTGCTGCGCGCCTCCGATGACGCGCCGCGCGATGGCGGCTTCCTCGACAAGCTGCAGGCCAATGCGCAAAAACTGGTTCGCGTCCGTCCAGTTGGCGATGAGGCGCGCGGCGACGATCGCGGCGCGGTGCTGTCACGCATCGAGCAACGGGCATCGCAGGGCAATATCGCAGGGGTGATGACAGAGCTTGCCAAATTGCCCCCCGATGCTCGCGCGCCGTTCCAGCAATGGACCGCCCTGGCCGAAGCACGCGACAAGGCGATCGACGCCGCGCGGCGGCTTGCCGCCGGCGCGGTCGCCGCGCTGAAGTCCGCACCGTGAGAGACCGAAACATCCGATGATTGCCGCCTGATGATCCGTGTCCTTCTCTTTCTTGCGCTGGTCGCATTGATGGCCTTTGGCGTGGTCTGGTTCGCCGACCGTCCGGGTGACATCGCGATCGTCTGGCAGGGCTATCGCATCGAGACCACGGTGATGGTGGCGATTGTCGCCGTCGCCATCGTCGCGTTGATCGCGGTGATCGTCTGGTCGATCGTGCGCAACATCCTGCGCACACCGGACCTGCTGACGATGTTTCTCAGTCAGCGCCGCGGCGTGCGAGGCTATCTCGCCGTCTCGCGCGGCTTGATCGCGGTCGGCGCCGGCGATGCGGCGGCGGCCCGGCGCGCCTCCAGCGAGGTCGAACGGATTGCTCCGGGTGAGCCGCTGGCGCTGCTGCTGAACGCGCAGGTCGCACAGCTCTCAGGCGACCGCGGCGCTGCCGAGCAGGCGTTTCGCGCCATGGCGGAACGCTCCGACACCAAGCTGCTCGGCTTGCGCGGCCTCTATGTGGAGGCGCAGCGCCGCAAGGACAACGCGGCGGCACATGCCTACGCCGAGGAGGCGGCCAAAGCCGCGCCGTCGCTCGGCTGGGCCGGGCAGGCGGTGCTGGAGTTTCGCTGTGCTGCCGGCGACTGGTCGGCGGCGCTGTCGGCGCTCGACCGCAACAGCCGCTTCGGCCTGATCGACAAGGCCGACTACAAACGTCAGCGCGCGGTGCTGCTGACCGCGCGCGCTCTGGCCGCCGAAGAGAGCGATCGTGACCGCGCCCGCTCGCTCGCGCTCGATGCGCTCAAGCTCGCGCCGGAACTTGTGCCCGCCGCCGAACTGGCCGGACGGCTGCTCGGCGAGGCGGGCGAGTTGCGACGCGCCGGCCGCGTTATCGAGAAGGCATGGGCTGCTCATCCGCATCCCGATCTCGCCGAAACCTACGCGCATCTGCGGCCCGGCGATTCCGCGCGGGAGCGGCTGACGCGCGTGCAGTCGCTGGCGCTGAAGGCGCCCGGCCATGTGGAGAGCGCGCTTGCGGTGGCGCGCGCCGCCCTCGACGCGCAGGAATTCACGGTGGCGCGGAATGCGGTCCGTCCGCTGCTGAAGGAGCCGACCCACCGCGTCGCCGCCATGATGGCGGAGATTGAGCAGCGCGAGAGCGGCGATGAGGGCCGCACCCGCGAGTGGATGGGCCGTGCGCTGCGCGCGCCGCGCGATCCGGCCTGGACCGCCGACGGCTTCGTGTCCGACCGCTGGATGCCGGTGTCGCCGGTGAGCGGACGGCTCGACGCTTTCCAGTGGAAGGTGCCGCTGGCCGCGCTGGGTGACGCCCGCGGCGTGATCGAAGGCGACGACTGGGCGCAGCAGGATCTGAAGCGCGACAGCGAGCCGCCGAAGGCTGTGACGCCGCCGCCCGAACTGGCGGCGCGCGCTGAAATGCCGGCCGAACCTGCGCCGGCTCCGGCGCCTCGACCGGTCTCCAATTCAGCCCCGCCGGCGGCTTCGCCGCCCCTCCCGCCGAAAGTCGAGCCGCGGGTTGAAGCGGTGATCCCGCTGCTCCACGTGCCCGACGATCCCGGCCCCGAGCCTTTGCCCGATCTCGAACCGGAACCGACCGGCTCGCGCAGCGTGCGGCTGTTTAAGTAAGTTTTTGCAGGTCCTGGCGTTCTTGGCCCGACTTGATGGGTTGGCCGATTCGGGGCGCGTTGCGCGGCGGTCCGGTTGCTTGCCAACAACAGCCCCGGCCGTTAAGACGGGCGCCATTCCGACGATTTCGGCCCGTGCCGGCGTAGCTCAGGGGTAGAGCATCCGCTTCGTAAGCGGGGGGTCGGGGGTTCAATTCCCTCCGCCGGCACCACCAATCTCTCAACTGAAAGTTGGCCGGGCGCGTACGGGATGCGTTCTCTCGACCGCGGTTCGCGGGGCGCAGGGTCAAACCGACGAATCAGCTTATGGTCCGTAGTCCTGGTATCGGCTTGCGAGCAGCCGCCCAGAACGATTGCGAGATCAAAGGCCCCGGACCTTGCAGGCGTATACGCCCCTAAACTGCGGAATTCAGGCGCGGCTTCGATTGGCCGCCGCCGCGATCGCCGTTCTGATGCTCGGAGCCTGCACTGATGCGCCGCAGGGCGTCGAACCGGTCCGCTCCTTCGACGTTAAACGATACCTCGGGGAATGGTTCGAAATCGCCCGCCTCGACCACAGCTTCGAGCGCGGCCTGACAAACGTGACCGCGATCTACATGGCCCGCGACGACGGTTCGGTGACGGTGGTCAACCGGGGATTTGATCGCAAGAGCTGTCGTTGGAACGATGCCAAAGGGTCGGCGGTCTTCCAGGCGGCCCGGGACACCGCGAGTCTTTCCGTGACGTTCTTCAAGCCGTTCTCCGGCGGATATCACGTGTTCGCTTTGGACCGGCAAGGCTACGACTGGGCGATGGTGTCGGGTCCGTCGCGCGACTACCTATGGATACTGGCAAGGCGGCCTAATCTGCCGGCGCAAATCCGTGGAGGCTTGGTGGCCCAGGCTAAAGCGCTCGGCTTTCCGGTCAACGAACTCCTTCTGGTCGATCACTCCAAACCGATATGCGCCGCGCCGAGGTAGCCTCGTTGCATTGGGCTACGCCGCCTGAGCCTTTGTCGCCGGGCCGCGCAGTAGATCCATCAGCGTGCGCACCGAGTCGAGATTCTCCAGCCGGCTCACCGCCGCGATGACCTCTTCGGCGGTCACGTCCGTCAGCACGCCCTTGGCGTAGGTGCGGAACTTGTTCTCGATCTGCACGCGCGACAGCGGGTTCTCGAACGAGCCGCGCGGATGCTCACAGAACGACGACAGCGTCTTGCCGTCGATCATCTCGATATCGACCGCACAGTTGTTGCCGGCAATGGCCGCGTCGGCGCGCACCTCGATCAGGTCGATCGCCGCGCGCCGCAGCACCGGATCGTCGTAGCGCGCCGGCTCGAACTGCGCGAGCGTGAGCGCGCGGTCGTGCAGGATCGCGGCGGCGACGTAGTGCGCCGAAATCAGCGCGTCGAACTTCGCCTTGTAGCGCTGAAGTTTGCCGTGCAGTTCGAACACCGCGGGGCTGAGCGACACCCGCACCTTCTTCAGTTTGTCGAAGGCCGGCGTGTGCTTGTCGACGATATCGAACAGGGCGGTGTTCATGGTCTGCGTCGAGGACGCCGACGGCCAGGCACGAAGTGCGATCTGCTCGAACTCCCAGCGCTGGCCGAGGCCGGCGACCGCCAGCTCCGGCTTGCCGCCGTTGGAATAGGTGTTGAAGAACCCGCCGTCCTTGGCGGTGAGGAATTCGCGCGTGGCGAGGAAGTTCTGCTCCGCGAGCAGCGCCGCCATCAATCCGGACAGCGCGCCGCGGCACTGGTGGAATTTCACCGTCGGCGTGCCCCAGGCGGCGAAGGTGCCCGCCGATTGACTGCCGGCGAGGCCGAACGCCTTGGCCATCGTGTCGTTGTCGAACCGGCGCAGCCGTCCGACCGCGGCCGCGGCGCCGAACGGGCCAAGCGTGCCCGGGCCATGCCAGCCGCGCTTGCGGAATTCCGGGTAGTCGATGCCGATGCCGATGCGCGTCATCACCTCCATGCCGGCGATCAGCGCGACCAGCAGATCGCGGCCGGACGAACCGTCGCGCTCGGCGATGGCCAGCGTCGGCGGCATCACCTCGGGCGTCACATGCGTCAGCGTCGTGCGGTGGGTGTCGCACATGGTCACGGCGGTGATCAGGAAGGCATTGAGCATCGTCGCGCCTGCGAGCGAAAGCTTGTCTCCGCCGATCACGCTCGACTCTTGTGATTGCGCCAGCGCGCCGGCGAGGGCCGCGACCTGGCCGGTCTCCTCGCCGTGGCCGCCGGCCACCGCGCAGGCCAGTGCATCGAGCAGCAGGTTCTTGCCGGTTTCGCGCACACGCTCGGGCAGGTCGTCGTAGCGCAGCGAGGCCGCGAAATTCGCCAGCACCTGGGTAGTC
>JAPLPD010000113.1 GCA_026400395.1 Alphaproteobacteria bacterium
GAGCAGATCCGCTATGTGCAGGGCGACACCGCGCAGGTGGCGATGGGGCGCGGCACCTACGGTGCGCGCAGCATGGTGGTCGGCGGCAACGCGCTGAAGTTCGCCGCCGACAACATGATCGAGAAGGGCAGGAAGATCGCCGCCGCCATGATGGAGGCGGACGCGGGCGACCTGGAGTTCAAGGACGGCAGCTACCGCGTCACCGGCACCGACAAGGCGATCAAACTCGTCGATGTCGCCAAGGCGACCTATGCGCCGATGGGGCCGATCGCCGGTAAATTCGGCGTCGGCCTCGATGCCACCGGCAGCTTCGATCCGACCCCGCCGAGCCATCCGAACGGCGCCCATGTGGTCGAGGTGGAGGTCGATCCGGACACTGGCTCGGTCCACGTCGATCGTTACTACGTGGTGGACGATCTCGGCCGCGTCATTAATCCGATGATCGTGAAGGGTCAGCAGATGGGCGGCGTGGTGCAGGGCATTGGCCAGGCGCTGATGGAACACCAGGTCTACGACCGCGACAGCGGGCAGCTCATCACCGGCAGCTTCATGGATTACGCGATGCCCCATGCCGCGCAAATGCCGAACGTCGAGTGCGCGCTGGAAGAGGTTCCGTGCAAGACCAACCCGCTCGGCGTGAAGGGGATCGGCGAGTCCGGCACCATCGGCGCGCCGCCGGCGGTGATCAACGCGGTGATCGATGCGCTGCGGCCGCTCGGCGTCGACAGGATCGACATGCCGGCGACGCCGCTTCGCGTCTGGGAAACCATTCAGCAGGCCAAGAGCAAGGGCGCGGCGGCTTAGGCATCCGCGATTGTCTTGCTACGCCCTGCCACGCCAGGCGCCCGCCGAAGCGGGGTGGAACACCCGTGGCTAGCATAAGTTCCATCGCATGAATGCGCATTCATCATAATAAACAATGACTTAGTCAAAAGTTCCGGGAACGACCCGGCTCCTCCGGCATTGAAGTCCCATCAACCTCCAGAGGAGACAACGCCATGCGTAAGCTTTTCCTGACTGTCGCTGCTCTCGCCGCCTTCGGGATCGCGTTGCCGGTGGCAACCACCACGTCCGCGAATGCGGAAACCGTCATCATCAAGAAGAGCCATCGCGACCACGGCTGGCATCGTGGCCACCATCGCGACCGGGTTGTCGTGCGTGAAGGCCGGCGTCATCGCAGTCATGGTGTCGTGATCCGCGAAGGCCGCCGGAATAACGGCGTCGGCATCGTCGTTCGCTAACGCTGTTGCCGGAAGACAAAGCGGCCCCCGGTGGGGGCCGCTTTTTTGCGACGCTTAGGCGGTCTTCTGCTGGGGCACGGGTGACCGCAGTTTCGGGATCACCTCGGCGGCGAACAGCTCAAGCGAGGCCAGCGCCTTGTCCTCCCCGTAGTAGGGCGGATAGTGCAGCATGATCGAGTCGACGCCCGCCATCTCCCGCAGGGTCGCGATCTTTTCCACTACGCTTGCCGGCGAGCCGTGCAGCAGGATGTCCTTGTTCAGCGCATCGTAGTTGCGCGGATTGGCTCCGACATCCTTCGACACGGTTCCGAGATAGCCCGAGGTATGGCCGCTGGAGAAGTGCGCGAGGTTTTTCATGATGCCCTCTTCGCTCTCCTTTTTGGCCTTGGCGTCGGTCTCCGCGACATAGACCCAGCGCGCCACATCGACGTGGCCACGCGCGCCGTTCTGCCGCCACTTCGGCGGCGTTTCGCTCAGCGCATCTCGGTAGACCTTCGCCTGCCGCGCCAGTTCGGGGAACGGCGTCCAACTCGACATCATGGTGCCAAAGCCGTAGCGCCCGGCGACGCCGAGCGAGCGCTCGGTTGAGGCTGCCAGGAAGATCGGCGGGTGCGGCTGCTGGACCGGATGCGGGAACAGCTCGTAGGCGCCGTCCACCTTGGCCGAAAAGTAGGTGCCCTTGTGGTCGATTCGCTTGCTGTGCAGCAAATCCATAAGCACCGGCAGCGCTTCCTCCTGGATGTCGCGGCGGTGCTCGAAGTCGATGCCGAACGCGTCGAACTCGTATTTGCGGTAGCCGGAGCCCAGGCCGAGCACAAAGCGTCCGCCGGTGAGGATGTCGACGAACGCGGTGTTCTCGGCTACGCGAAGCGGATTGGCGAGCGGCAGGGTAACAACGGCGGTGCCGATCTTGATGCGCTTGGTCAGCGCCGCGAGATAGCCGGCATAGACGAACACGTCCGGCATGATGCCGTATTCGTTGCTGAAGTGGTGCTCGGCGAGCCAAGCATAGTCGTAGCCCAGTTCGTCGGCCCGCACGATCTGCTTCGTCACGCGCGCATGCACGTCGCGGTGCGGGTAGGGTTCGGCCGCGTTGTTGGGATGGGACGTGAAGAGAATTCCGAATTCCATGGTGCCTTCCTTCCCTGCGGCGCTGCGCTTTTGATTGCCGACATCATTTCATGCATGGCGGCCGAATGCACGGTATCCCCCCTTCAGGTCCGCGGGTCCGGAGGCAAGACCGCACGGTCGCAAACCCGACCTGAAAATTATAAGATAATATCTTTACTAACTTCAATTCGAGGCGTAACTTTGCGGCCATGGCAGCGAAATCGGCCAGCTTCGCCAGCACCATTCCGAGCCGGGCTTTCTTTCCCGGCCGCTCGGCGTCGCTGTCGTCGCAGATTATCGGCGATGTGCGCGACGCGCTGTTTGCGAAAAAGCTCAAGCCCGGCGACAGCATCGGCACCGAGAACGAGATTGCGGCGCGCTATGGCGTCAGCCGCATCGTGGCGCGCGACGCACTCCGCACCTTGGAGGCGCTCGGCATTGCCGAGATCAGGATGGGCAAGGGCGGTGGCGCGCGGGTGGCGCGCGGCAATCCGCGGCTGTTCGCCGAGGCTCTGGCGGTTCAACTCGATCTCACCGGTGTCACCCCCGCCGAAATCATGGACGCGCAGCGCGCGATCGAATGCCTGGCCGCCGAGCTTGCCGCCGAGAACGCCACGGACGAGGACGTGGCAAAGCTCCGGCAGATTGCCAACGACTCCGAGGCAAGCCTCAACGATGCCGCGCGCACGACCGAATTGGGCGCCTCGTTTCATCTCGCCGTCGCCGAGGCCTCGCACAATCGCGTGCTGGTGGTGCAGCTCATCTCCCTGCAGCACGTTTCCTGGCCACGCCGCAATCCGACCCTGACGCCGAAGGTGGCGCGGCGGATTCTCGACGTTCACAAGGAACTGCTGGCGCTCATCGAAATCCGCGACGCCGCCGGCGCGCGCAAGCTGATGGACGACCACGTCAAGATGATCCGCGCCCGCCGGGTGTCGGAGCATGCCAGAGCGAAACTCAAGACCATCGATTGCTGCTGAAAACAAACGGAGGAAATCATGGCCAAGGAAAAATTCATCATCGAGCCGCACTTCCGCCTGCACGAATGGGTCGCGGAGGATAAGGGTTACTTCAAGGACGAGGGGCTCGATTACGAGTTCCGCGAACTGGTGCAGTCGAGCGACGGCGCGTCGCAGCAGCTTGGCGACAAGGTCGGCGCGATGCAGACCTTCGAGCGCGGCCGCAAGTCGGACGTCTCCTGCGCGTGCCACTGGACGGTGAACGTCGCCGCCGCCAAGGGGCACGGCAAGCTTTACGGCGAGGTCTATCAGGTCTCGACCTGCGGCATTTTCGTACCGCCGGATTCCAAGGTGAAGAAGCCTGAGGATCTGGCCGGTGTGCCGATCTCGGTCGGCTACCAGTCCGGCAGCCACTACGCCACGATCCAGGCGCTCGAACAGTTCATGCCGCAGGACAAGATCAATCTGTCGTTTAAGGACGGGCTGGTGTTCGGCCGCATGGAAAAGCTGCTGAACGGCGAGGTGCCGGCCTGCACGCTATTCTCGGGGCCGTACTACTACGCCGAGCAGCTCGGCTTCCGGAAGGTGGTCGATTGCACCTTCATGATGGCGACGATGCTGACGGGCGATCCGGACATGGAAGACGTCAAGAAATTCTTTCGCGCACTCAAGCGTGCCCAGGCCGACATCGATCTGCGGCCGGAGCTCTACACCAAACATTACGCCAAGGAGTTCCCGAAGCGTTTCCACGGCACGATGGACACGCGCCGCTGGGGGCCGGGCGAGCGCATCGTGTTCGAGCCGTATTCCCGTGAAATCTTCGAGGATTCGCGCGCCTGGATTTCGGAGCACGGCATTATCGAGAACAACGATCTCGGCAATGGCGCCTACGAGAAGTCCGTCGTTCGTCTGACGGCCTAATCATCCCGGCGGGTGTGATTCTTCGCACCAAACTGGATTGCCGGGTCAAGCCCGGCAATGAGGCGGTGAGGGTGTGGCGCGGTTCAAAGCCGCCATCTCAAGCCTGCGCCGGTTTTCCGTCCGCCACCCGCAGGCCGATGTAGCGGTCCAGGGTGGCGTGGTCCTTCAGCAGGTCCGCCGAGCGGGCGTGGTGCACGATGGCGCCGCGCTCCAGCAGCACGGCGTTCTCGGTGAGCGACAGCGCTACCTCGGCGTGCTGCTCCACCAGGATCACGGCGGTGCCTTCCTCGGTGATCATCTTGCGCAGGCCGCGCACCAACTCCTCGACGATGATCGGAGCCAGTCCCTCCAGCGGTTCGTCGAGCAGCAGCAGCGCCGGATTGGTCATCAGCGCGCGCGCCGTCGCCAGCATCTGCTGCTCGCCGCCGGAGAGCTGGTTGCCCTTCGACTGGCGGCGCTCCTTGAGCCGCGGGAAAAAGTCGAACGCGGCGTCCAGATCCCAACGTCCCGGCCGCGCGGCCACGGTGAGGTTCTCCTCGACCGTGAGATTGGCGAAAATTTCGCGCTCCTGCGCGACCCAGCCAATGCCGGATTGCGCGCGCCGGTGCGGAGCGAGACGGGTGATATCGGTGCCGCGCCAGATGATCGAGCCGCGGCGGAGCTGGGTGAAGCCCATGAGCGTCAGCAGCAGCGTGCTCTTACCGACGCCGTTGCGGCCCAGCACCGCGATGCTGCCGCGCTCGGGCATTTCGAAGCTGATGTCGTCGAGCACGATCGCCTCGCCATAGCCGGCGCGGACGTTCTTGAAGGACAGCAGGGGCTCGGCTGAATTTGGACTAGCCATGCGCGCCCCCGAGATAGACCTCGCGGACGCGCGGATCGGCGGAAATTTCCTCCGGCGTGCCTTCGAGCAGGATGCCGCCGCCGACCATGACGATGATGCGGGAGGCGAGCCGGAACACCAGTTCCATATCGTGCTCGATGAACAAAACGGTGATGTCCTGCGACAGGCTGGTGATGGCGGTGAACAACTCCGAGCTTTCCTCGCGCGGCACGCCGGCAGCCGGTTCATCGAGCAGCAGCACCTTGGGCCTGGTGGCCAACGCCAGGGCGATTTCCAGCAGCCGCTGCTGGCCGTAGGGCAATTCGCGGGTTTCGCGGGTGCAGACCGGTCCAAGCATCAGCGAGTCGAGGATGCCGTAAGCCTCGTCGATCGCCGCGCGGTAGTCGGAGGTGGGACGCCACCATGTGCGGGCGATCCGTTCGCGCTCGCAGATCGTCAGGGTCACCGCTTCGAGCGGGTTGAGATGGGGGAACAGGCTGTTGATCTGGAAGGTGCGCACGAGGCCGCGCCGCACGCGTTCCTCGGGTCCGAGCGCGGTGATGTCCTCGCCATCCAGCATGATCTGGCCGCCGTCGGGGTGCAGCATCCCGGTCATCAGGTTGATCAGCGTGGTTTTTCCGGCGCCGTTCGGGCCGATCAGCGCGTAGCGCACGCCGCGCGGCAGCGCGATGCCGATGTTGCGGGCGACCGCGAGCGAGCCGAAGCTTTTGTCCAGGCCGCGCGTTTCGAGTACCGGGCTCACGGCTTGCTCCCGGATCGCAGCCAGGGCGGCGGTGACGTCAGCCAGCCGAACCAGCGGCGGCCGCGAACGGTGTCGATGAGCTGCGCGATGCCGCCCAGCATTCCGTTCGGCAGGAACAGCACAACCGCGATCAGCAGTACGCCGATCGGGAAGTACCAGTATTGCGGATTGACGCCGGAGAACCAGTCGCGGGCGATCATGTAGATGATGGCGCCGATCAGGCCGCCGTAGAGCCGGCCGGCGCCGCCGAGAATGAGGATGACCAGGATGTCCGCGGATCGCTGGAAGTCGAGCACGCCGAGCGAAACGGTCTCGGTGGTTTGCGTCAGCACCGCGCCGGCGACGCCCGCCATGAACGCCGCGATGGTGTAGATCTTCCGGATGTGCGGGCCGCTTTCGGCGCCGATCGCCCGCATGCGGACGGGGTTCTCGCGGATGCCGCGAAGCGACAGCCCGAACGGCGAGTTGATCAGCCGGCGCGCCATCAGGAAGAACACGAACAGCACGATCAACGCGTACCAGTAGGCGGTGAAACCGTAGAGGTCGAACTTGAACAGGCCGAGCACCGGCCACATCTTGACGCCCTGCAGGCCGTCGGCGCCGCCGGTCAGGCCGCTGGCGCTGTTGGCGGCTTCAAGCAGCAGGAGGCCGAAGCCGAGCGTGATCATGATCAGCGCGAGGTGCCGGAACCGCGCGATGACGAAACTCATCAGATAGCCGAGCAGGCCGGCGGCCAGGCCCGCGATCAGGAGTCCGGAGAGCGGCTCGCCCCAGCCCCATTTGGAGACCAGCCCCGCGGCGTAGGCGCCGAATCCGAAGAACGCGGCGTGGCCGAGCGAAACAATGCCGGCGTATCCGAGGATCAGGTCAAGCGAGAGCGCAAACAGCGCTGTGATGGCGATCTGGCTGGCCAGCGCGAGGTAGTCCGGCGCCACCACGAACGGCAGCAGCGTCGCCAGCCAGAACACGTACTCCACGGTGCGCCAGCGGACCTGCGCGGCCATGTGCGGGTGCGGGGCGGTTGGCGCGGGGGCAGCGGTCGCCGGATCTGTCGGGGTCATGTCAGCGCCTGCCGAAGATGCCGGATGGCCGCCACATCAGGAGGCTGATCATGACGAAATAGATCATGAAAGATCCGATGGCCGGGAAATAGTACTTCCCCGCCATGTCGCTGATCCCGAGTAGCACGGCGGCGGCGAACGTCCCGCCGATTGAGCCCAGGCCGCCGCAGGCGACCACGATCAAGACGTAGACGAGATAGGCCAGTGCGAACGACGGATCGAGGCCGACGATATCGATGGCAAGCGCGCCGCCGAGGCCGGCGAGGCCGCTGCCCAGTGCGAACGTGATGGCGAATGCGCCATCGACATTGATGCCGAGGCCACGCGCCATCCGCTGGTTGTCGACCGCGGCGCGGACCTGCGCGCCGAAGCGGGTGAACTCCAGCGCGGCGACCAGCAGTCCGCTGACTGCGAGTGCGAACACGATCAGGAAGACGCGGTAGACGCCGAGCGTCACGCCGCCGATATGCACCGAGCCGCGCAGGTAGCCCGGCAATTGCACGGGCTGCTGGATGGTTCCGTAGATAAAAGCCGCGGTCGCGACAGAGACAAACACCAGCCCGATCGTGAGCAGGCACTGGTCGAGATCGCTCGCGCGATAAAGCCGGCGGAACATGGTCCGTTCGAACACGACGCTGATCATGGCGGCGGCGATGAAAGCAACGGGAAGGGTGGCGAGGAACGGCCAGCCCCATGCGTTCATCAGAGTCACGGTGGCGTAGCCGCCGATCATGCCGAAGGTGCAGTGCGCCAAATTGACGAAATTCATCATGCCGAGCGTCACCGACAGCCCGACCGATAGCAAGAACAGCAGCATTCCGTAGGCGAATCCGTCGAACAGGACGCCCAGCAGGGATGTCATCATCGCGGTCGTCCGCCTCGGCCGCCTGTCATTGCTGCGTCACTGCTTGGGCATCCGCGCCTTAAACGGGTCCTTCACGTTGTCGAGCTTGTCGAACTCGACGTTGAGAAGCTGCCCGCCGACCTTCTCGACGCGCCGGATGTAGATGTTCTGCACCACGTCGCGCGTCTCCGGGTCGATCGACATCGGCCCGCGCGGGCTTTCCCAGGCCATGCCCTTCGCCGCCGCGATCAGCGCGTCGCCGTCGGTGTCGCCTTTGGTCTTCTTCAGGGCTTCATAGATGACGTGCATGCCGTCGTAGCCGCCGACCGAGAACATGTCGGGGTTGCGCTTGAACTCGGCATTGTAGTCGGCGACGAATTTCTTGTTTTTTGCCGACTGGTGATTGTGGTCGTAGTGAAAGGCGGTGATGAAGCCGAGGCCCGCGTCGCCCATTCCCTTCAGCGCTTCGTCGAACGTCAGTTCGCCCTGACCGACCACCTTGGTCTTGTTCAGGTCGATGCCGCGTTCCGCCACGGCCTTGCCGATGGCGGCCGGCTGCGGGCCGCCGGGCACCCAGATGTAGATCACGTCCGGGCTCATGTCCTTGGCGCGCTGCAGGAACGCGGTGAAGTCGAGATTCGCGACCGGATAGCGCGCCGAGCCGATGATCTCGCCGCCGGCCTCCTTGAACGCGCGCTGGAACGCCTGTTCGCCGTCATGGCCGGGGCTGAAGTCGGAAACCAGCGTGTATGCCTTGCGGGCGCCGCTCTTGTACGCCCAGGTGCCGAGCGACTCGTTGACCTGCGGCACCGTGAACGAGGTGCGCACCATATACGGCGACTTGGTCGTGATGATCGAAGTCGCCGCATTCATGTTGACCATGAACTTCTTGGCCTGCGCGGACACATCGGCGGCGGCCAGCGCGTTCGGCGTCAGATCGAAACCGACGATCATATCGACCTTATCGCGGACAATGGCCTCCTGGGCGAGGCGCTTGGCCACGTCAGGGGCGATGCCGCCGTTGTCCTTCGGCATCAACTCGACCTTCTTGCCGGCGACCGTATCGCCATGCTCCTTCATGTAAAGCTTCATGCCGTTGCTGATCTGGGTGCCGGTGTCGGCGAACTGTCCGGAATAGGACATGATCACGCCGATCTTCACGGTGCTCTGGGCGTTAGCCGACGCGGTCGCCAGAAATATGGTGGCTAAACAAGCAAGTCCGGTCATTGCGCGGTGCATGGTTTCCTCCGAGGCCGACTGTTTTTATTGGAGTCATTTATCCCGCGCCCCCGTCCGTTCCGCAATGCCGGAAGTGGGGGCAAATTCACGCACCGGGCCGGAAAATCGATCCGGCCCGATGTCGTATCAAAGCTGCTTGTCGGCGGCGGTGCCGCACCTTATTTGGGCATCCGCGCCTTGACCGGGTCCTTCACGTTGTCGATCTTGTCGAACGGCACATTCTGCGGCTCGCCGTTCACCTTCTCGACCTTGCGGATGTAGATGGTCTGCACGACGTCGCGGGTCTCGGGGTCGATCGACATCGGCCCGCGCGGGCTTTCCCACTTGAGGCCCTTGGCCGCGGCGATCAGCGAATCACCATCGGTCTTGCCACCGGACTTCTTCAGCGACTCATAGATGATGTGCATGCCGTCGTAGCCGCCGATCGAGAAGAAGTCGGGGTTGCGCTTGTGCATCTCGTTAAACAGCTTCACGAAGGCAACGTTCTTTGCGAGCTTATCAGTGTATTCGTAGTGCCAGGCGGTGATGATGCCCAGGCTGGCGTCGCCCATGCTTTTCAACGCCTGTTCGGACGTGGTTTCGCCAGAGCCGAGAATCTTGGTCTTGGCCGGATCGACGCCGCGTTCGGCGAACGCCTTGCCCAGAGCAGCGGGTTGCGCGCCGCCGGGCACGAACACCATGATCGATTCCGGGTTGAGGTCCTTGGCGCGCTGGATGAAGGCGGAGAAGTCCGGATTGGCGATCGGAAAGCGCACCGAGCCGGAGATTTCGCCGCCGGCCTCCTTGAAGGCGCGCTGGAAGCCCGCCTCGAAATCGTGGCCGGGACCGTAGTCGGTCACCATCGTGTATGACTTCTTGAGCTTGCCTTTGGTCGCGGCCCAGGTGCCGAAGGTCTCGGCCACCTGCGGCAGCGTCACCGAGGAGCGCACCATGTAGGGCGACTTGGCGGTTACGATCGATGTCGCGGCGTTCATCACCACCATGAATTTCTTGGCTTCGGCCGAGACGTCGCCGGCGGCGAGCGCGTTGGGGGTAAGCACGAAGCCCGCGATGATATCGACCTTGTCGCGCACCACCAGTTCCTGCGCGAGGCGCTTGGCGACGTCCGGCGCCATGCCGCCGGAATCCTTGCGGATGATCTCGATCTTCTTGCCGGCAACCGTGTCACCGTGCTCCTTCATGTAGGCCTTGACGCCGTTTTCCATCTGGATGCCGGCGTCGGCGAACTGGCCCGACAGCGTCATGATCAGGCCGATCTTGATGGTGTCCTGGGCGTTGGCCGAGGCGCTGACGGCCAGCAGCGCGGTTGCGCCGAGCAATGCAGCAAGCGACTTGCGCATGAAGAATCCTCCCTGGTGCGGGCCGTTACGGCCTTCAATCGACGGTAAAGCCTGCCAATGGCGAGGTCAATTTGGCCTCGTGCCGCAGCTCTGCCCAATCCGCCCGGGCGCTTACGTCTGCCCACCTTGCGCGAGCCGAAGCGCAGCTTGCTTCATGGGACGAAGTTCCGATCGTCCAGTCCGGGTCTACCGCGCGCCCGATCAATCCAGCTTGATGTTGAGCCGCTTGATCAGCGGCGTCCAGTCGTCGCCGGTCTTGCGCATCACCGCGATCATCTCCTCCGACGAGGTTGGCGTTGGGTCGTAGCCGATGTTGATGAAGCGCTGCTTGAGCGCGGGATCGCCGACGATCTTCTTCAGTTCGGACGACAGCATTGCGACAATATCTTTGGGGGTCTTGGCGGGCGCGTAGAGCATGAAATGAACGCCGGCGTTCAGGCCGGCCATGCCCTGTTCGGTGGTCGTGCGCGTTTCGGGGATCAACTCGGAGCGCTTGTCCGACACGACGGCGAGCGCCTTGAGCTTGCCCTCCTTGACCAGCGACAGCACCGAGCCTGCCGCGAAGCTGCCGAGTTCGACCCGGTCGGCGATCAGGTCGGTGACCGCCTGCGCGCCGCCCTTGTAGGCGACGTGTACGAACTTGCTGCCACTGCGGGAGGCGATTTCCTCGACGGCGAGATGCTGCAGCAGGCCATAACCGGCGGTGCTGAAGTTGAGGCCGTCGGGCTTGTTCTTGGCGGAGGTGATCAGACCTTGCAGATCGTTCACCGGGTTGGCGGTCGCCGTCACAAGCAGGGTGGGGGTGATGCCGATGCCGCCGACCGGAACGAGATCGTTGATCGGGTCATAGCCGAGCTTGGCGAAGCTGGCGGGAAAGGTCGCGATGACGGCCGCGTTGTTGAGCAGCGTGCAGCCGTCCGGCGCCGCGGTGGCAACCGCGATTGTGCCAATGTTGCCGGTGGCGCCGGCGCGATTTTCGACGATGACCGGCTTCTTCAGTGCGGGTTCGAGGCGCTCGGCGATCAGCCGCGATGCGACGTCCGCCGCGCCACCCGGCGGATAGGGGGTGATAAGGCGGACCTGCGCGCAATTGAGTTCGGCCGCTAACGCTCCGCCGGCTCCCAGAATCAGAGCCAGCGCAGCCGTAATGATCCGCATCGCATCCTCCCGAAGTTTTATGTCTTTACGCGAACCGAACGCTAGCTTTTCAGGTGCGGCATCACCTCGGACGCGAACATCTCCATGTTCCGCTTCGTCAGTTCGTCCGACAGCGTGCCGAACTGCAGCATGGTGATCAGCTTGCCGGCGCGGGTCTCGTCGCGGAGCTTGGCGAGCTGGTCGCGCACGGTTTTCGGCGAGCCGACCACCACAACGCCGGTCTCGGCCAGTTCCTCCATGGTCAGGCGCTTCTGCGCGCCCAGGGCCTTCCGCATGCGCATGGTGTTCTTCATGGATGCGAGAGACATGTAGCCGGGCGGCAGCAGCATCTGGAACGGCACCGCCAGGAAGTCGTTGAACAGCGTTTCGATGCCTTCCTTGGCTTCCTTACGCGCCCGCTCGTCGGTGTCGGCGACATAGACGGGCGACGCCCAGCCCAGTTGATCGGGAGATGCCTCGTAGCCGTACTGTTTGGCCTGATCGCGATAGACGTTGAGGTAGCGCCCGACGAGTTCGCGGCTCGAGAACGTGACCAGGAACGGATATTTGCGCTCGGGCGCCGCCGCCCACTTCACCGTCTCCGAGGATCCCATCGACGGAATCCAGATCTGCGGATGCGGCGATTGATAGGGGCGGGGCCAGATGTTGACGTAGCGCACGTTGAAGTGTTCGCCATCGAACGAGGTCGGGCCCGGCTTGGTCCATGCCTGCACGATCAGGTCATGCGCCTCCTGGTAGCGCTCGTGCGACCAGTGCGGGTTGATGCCGGTGGAGTGGTACTCGTTGCCGATGCCACGCACGAAGCCGGTGATGATGCGGCCGCGCGACAGGTTGTCGAGCATCGCGAATTCCTCCGCGATGTTGACCGGGTTGTTCACCAGCGGCAAAGCACGGCCGATGATGGCGATTTTGGCTGTGGTGGTGCGCGCGATCAGATTCGCCGCGATCAGGTTCGGCGCCGGCATGATGCCGTAGGCGGTCTGATGGTGCTCGTTGACGGCGATCACGTCGAAGCCGAGCTTTTCGGCGTAGACGAGCTGGTTGATATAGGAATCGTACTCGTCCGCGCCCTTTTTCGGATCGTACAAGCCGTTCGGCAGCGTCACCCAGGCGGAGTTGTGCTTGGCGCGCTCGGTCATGTCGAGCGGGCGGTACGGCATCAGGTGAAAAAATGTGAACTGCATCAGCGTGTCCCCGCGTAAAGACGGATGATTTCCTTCGCGGTGATTTCCGGCTTCTCGACCGCCGTGACGTGACCGCATTCCGGCACGATCTCGACGCGGCTGTCCGGGATCCGCTCGCCCCAGCGCGCCGCGTAGGCGCTCGGGAACAGTTTGTCCTGTTTCCCCCACATCACCAGCGTCGGCACCGTGATGCGGTGCAGCCAGCGTTCCAGCGATGGGTTGTACCAGCGCGGGTCCCAGCCGAACTTCGCGGTGGCGTAGCGGTTGGTGAGCAGGATGTCAGCCTGATCGTCTGTCGGCGGCACCGCCAGCAACTGATCCGGGATGGCTTGATTGTGGTAGAGGTTGCGGATTCCTTCCTCCGGTCCCCAAATGAAATTATCTCCGCTCGGCATCCCCTTGATGCGGATGCCGGCGGGCCCGAGCAGAGACAGCGTCTTGATCCGCGAACAGTTTCGAACCGCGGCCTCCGCCGCGGCCCAGCCGCCGAGCGACTGGCCAACCACATGGACCTCGTGCGGGCCGAACGCATCGAGGAAGTCGAGGTAGTACATCGCCAGATCGCCGATGTTGCGCATCCAGGGCGGATTGTCCGACAGGCCGAAGCTCGGATGCTCGGGCACGAACACCTCGAACTGCTTGGACAGCAGGTCAAACACCGGGAGCCAGACCGGCAGGCCATTGGCGCCGTGGAGGAACAGCAGCGGGGGGCCCGATCCGCCCCGCAGCATCCGGACATTGACTTCACGGACCTTGTGTTTCGTTTCCGTCCCCGGCATGGCATTGTTCTCCTTGAAGCCTTACGGGCAATCTAACGACCTCCGTATTCGTTTCGCAATCCAGGGATGCTGCATGGCTGCCGATACTGAACGGTTTCGTCTCCGGCGTTTCGTCGAGAGGCTGGTGCAACTCGGGGAATGCGAGGTGCATGACCAGCTGATCGATCTGATCGATGTGGGCGCCGTGCTCGACGGCAACCCGCGCGCGACCTGGTTCAAGTCGGTCGGGCCGGAGAAGGCCGAGGTGATAGGCAACGTCATGGGCTCGCGCAAGCGCCTGGCGCTGGCGCTCGACACCGACGAGGCGGGGCTATTGCACGAAATCACCGCACGGCTTGCCAAGCCGCACAAGCCGGTCAAGGTACAGGCCATTGAGGCGCCGGTGCAGCAGGTGGTGCTGAAAGGCGAGGACGCCGATCTCTGCGCGCTGCCCGTGCATCTTCAGCATGGCGAGGATGGCGCGCCCTATATTTCCGCAGGTCTCGACATCATGCAGTTCCGCGACAGCGGCCACACCAACATCGGCTGCCGCCGCATCATGTTGCGCGGGCCGCGCACCGCCGGCATCGACATGATCGCGCCGAGCGATGCGCGTGCGATCTTTCTGGAGGCGGTGGCGAAGGGCGAGAAGACGCCGGTTGCCTATGTGGTCGGCTCGACGCCGTGCGACTTCATGGCAGCGGTCTGCATGAATCCGCCGATGGACGAGCTTGAAGTGCTGGGCGCGCTGCGCGGCGGGCCGGTGCCGATCGTCAAATGCGTCACCAACGACATCTATGTGCCGGCCGACGCCGAGTACGTGCTGGAGGGCTATCTCGACCCCAAGGGCCATACCGAGCCCGAGGGTCCGTTCGGCGAGTACGTCGGCTACTACGGCGTGGTGAAGCGCAATCCGGTGTTCCATCTCACCGCCATCACCCATCGTAAGGACGCGCTGTTTCAGACCGTGACGATCGGTGGCAAGCATCTGGGTCGCACCGACACGGCGCAACTCACCACGGTCAAGACCGAATCCGCCGCCTGGGCCGGGCTCGTCACCGCCGTGCGCGAGCCGGTCGCGTGCTTCGCCACGCCGTCGAGCGGCGGCATGTACAATGTCCGCGTCTCGATCCGTCAGCGCGTGCCAGGCGAGGCGAGGAACGCCATCGCCGCGGTGTTCGGCAGCATGGCCGAATGCAAGCAGGTGTTCGTGTTCGACGACGATATCGACGTGTTCTCCGACGAGCAATGCGATTGGGCGCTGGCGACCCGCTATCAGGGCGACCGCGACACCATCCAGGCCGCCGGTTTCCGTGTCGTGCCGCTCGACCCGTCGCTGGCCGGCGCCCGCACCGGCGCCAAGATCGGCTTCGACTGCACCATCCCGTTCGGCAAGCGTCAGTCGCTGGAGTGGGGCATCCCGATGGCGCCGGTGATGCCGAAGGCCAACGGGCACGCCAAAAAGTCGGTCGCCGACACGCTCGCGGCCGGTCCCGCGAGTTTTCTCGAATTGATGATCGCCGCCGGCTCCCGCGACGGCCGCGAACTGGTCCGCGAACTCGACGCGCTCTATGCCGCCGACAAGCTCACCCGCCACGAAAGCGGCCGCTACATGCTGAAGGGCAAGTAGTTAGCCTTTACCCGCCGCGATTGCGACCGCCGCGCGATAGCCGAACACCAGCGCCGGCCCAAGCGTGATGCCCGGCCCCGGATAGGTGCCGCGCATGATCGACGCCATGTCGTTGCCGCAGGCGTACAGCCCCGCGATCGGTTTGCCGTTGGCGCCGAGCACGCGGCCATCGGCGTCGGCCTTCAATCCGATGCTGCTGCCGAGCGTGCTCGGGTACACCGGCATGGCGTAATAGGGCCGCGCCTCGATCCGGCCGATGCAGGGATTTGGCTTGTTTTCCGGATCGCCGTTGTTGCGGTCGAATTCGGTCGAGCCTTTGCCGAAGGTTTCGTCCTCGCCGGTATCCGCTGAACGATTGTTTTGATCGATGGAGGAGCGAAGGCCCGCCGCATCGACGGCGATCTTGCCGGCGAGCGCATCGATTGTGCCGGCCTCGACGAGGTAGCCGTTCCGGACGGCCCAACTCCAACCGCGGGCACCAGGTGGAATGCGGCCGAGTCCGTACTTTTCAATGAAGGCGCGGTCGCAGACGAGCCACGCCGGAATGGTCGGTGTCGTCTCGTGGGAGCGGTGCATGGCGAGAACGAAGTCGTGGTACGACACCGCTTCGTCGACGAACCTCCGTCCGGCTGCGTTGACGGCAATAAGACCGGGCTTGCTGCGGTCGAGCGCGAGATGCGGATACGCGCCGCGCCCGCCCTCCAGCCAACGCGTATCCGAAACCGGCGTCCAGAACACTGGCGACTCGTGATCGAGTTCGATGGCGGCCCCGACGGCGGCAGCGGTCCTCATGCCATCGCCCTCGGCGCCCGCGAAGGCCAACGCGTGCGCAAGACCGGGCCTAACGTGCTCGTTCAACCGCTCGATGCTGCCGCCGAACCCGCCTGTCGCGAGGATCACACCACGGCGGGCAACAATGCCGCGCGGTTCGCCGTTGACTTGCGCCACCGCGCCGCAGACGCCGGTGCCATCAGTCACCAGATCGTGCAGGCTCGTGCTCAGCCACACCGGCACGTTGTTGCGCCGCAGGCTGTAGAACAGCCGCGCGGCCAGCGCGTTGCCCATCAGGAGCCGTGTGCCCCTGCTATAAAGCAGCCGGTCCAGCGCGTGCCGCCACACCAGCGAAGCGGCTTTCTTAAACGACGCCAGCGAGGCGAACGGCCGTGTCAGCGGGTCGATATCGTCGCGGCTGATCATCATGCCGCCGAGCGCCATGAACTCGCCGATCGGCGGGCGCAGGCGCTTGAAGTCGCGCCCGAGCAGGCGGCCGTCGAATGGAAGCGGCGCCAGCGCCCGGCCGGCGATGGTCGAGCCCGGACAGTTGGCCAGATAGTCCGGATGTTTGGCGTAGATCGAAAACTTCACGTCGGTGTTCCGGTCGAGATACTCGACCGCGTCGGCGGCAGTGTTGAGATAGATTTCCCGGCGGTCGTCGGCGGCGCCGATGATCGCGCCGAGATAACGGCTCGCATCGGCGATCGTATCGTTCATGCCGGCGTCGCGGGCCTGCCGCGTGCCTGGAACCCAGATTGTGCCAGCCGACGTTGCGGTGGTGCCGCCGACCTGGCCGGATTTTTCGCAGAGCAGCACGTCGAGGCCGTGCAGTGCGCAAACCAGCGCCGCCGTCATGCCGCCGGCGCCCGCGCCGAACACGACCACATCGACCGTGGTTGTGCCTGGAGAAGTCATCGGGTCACACCCGCCACAGCAGCACGCGTGCGATGGCTTCGGGGATCGCCAGCGTCTGCACGATCAGGCTGCTGTCGATCGACACCATCAGCGCGCCCAAGATCGAGATCACCACGCCGGCCAGCACCAGCGGCCCGACAACCTCATGCTGCGGATTGAGCCAGGTCGAGAACAGCATGCGGAACGCGAGTGACAATTGCAGCAGCGGCATCACTAGCATCACCGGCGCGACGGAAACCGCGGCGAAGAAGAAGCCCTGCGCTGAAGCCACGAACACGCCCGACGCTGCGAACCAGCGCGCGTTGCCGCGGGTCAAGGCGAGAACATTGCCGCGCACCTGCGGCGACAGCAGCGCCAGCGAAACCGCCGCCGTCGCCGCGAGGTAGGCGATCAGGCCGCCAAGAATCCCGGTTGCGGGGCCGGTGTGCTCTAGCGCGAAGCGCGCCATGACCGGGGTGGTGCCGTAAGCAATCGCGGCGAGCGAGGCGAACAGATAGCCCGCGAGGTATTTCGGTGCGAACAGCGGCAGAGCGCTGGGCTTTTCGTTGACCGCGGCGGTGTGCGCCGGCGCCCGCTGCGTCACCAATGAACCCGCGAGGATAAGCGCCCCGCCGATCATCTGCAGCGCGGTGCAGGGTTCGTGCAGCACGATCACCGCCAGCACCATGGTGACCACGACCTGAAGCTGCACCACCGGCGCGGTGAGATTGACGCCCGCCACAGCGTTTGCGCGAAAATTGCAGTAACGCCCGAACACGAAATGCAGCAGGCCGAACCCGGCCATCCAGGCGATGGCGGTGGCGGGAAAGCGAGGCAGCCGGAACAGTTCGCCACTGAGAAACGCAAGTGGAAGGAAGCAGGCGATGCCAAGCGGCACGCTGACCGCCATGGCCTGGATCGGCGTGCCGCTGACGACGCCACGCCGCACCGTCGCATTGTTCAGCGCGAACGATGCGGCAGACAGAATCGCGAAAATGGCTCCCAGCACTTCCAACCTCGACTGCTTCGCCCCCGCGCGACGCGTCGCGGTTCGATGGTGACAGATTGAAGCTGTCCTGTCCGGTTTCTCAGATCCTGGCCTTGGCCTGGGCGGCAAGGAAGTTCCGCAGGCGCGCGCGAACCGCGTCGGCGGATTGCGGGGTCCACTTGCGAAAGCCTTCGCCGCTGCGCATGCCAAATTTGCCTGAAGCGACCAGGCTTTTGATCAGCGGCGTCGGCTCGGTCGAGCGATCGAGGTCGGCCATCAGTGTGTTCTGAATATCGAGAGTGAGATCGACGCCGACCAGATCGGTCTGCTCCATGGGCCCGAGCACCGCCATCCGCGCGCCGAAGCCGCTCTTGACCACCTCGTCGATGGTCTCGGCGTCACAAACTCCGGCCGCGATCAGCGCGATCGCCTCGCGCTTGAGGGCGTGCTGTAGCCGGTTGCCGACAAAGCCCGGAATGTCCTTCTTGACGTGAACCGGATTGCGGCCGGCGTCGCGCAGCAGCGTCATGGTGCGCGCGACGGTGGCGTCGCTCGTCTTCTCGTTCTGCGTCACTTCGACCAGTGGAACGAGATGCGGCGGATTCCAGAAATGCGTGCCGACCACACGGTCGCGGTGCTTGAGATTCTCGCCGATCAGAGTCGAGGGGATGGCCGAGCTGTTGCTGGCAAGGATGGTGTCGGGCGCGGTCAGCGCTTCGAGATCGGCGAACAGTTGCTGTTTCAGCGGGAGCTTTTCCGGAGCGGCCTCGAACACGAACGCCGTGTCCTTCATGGCTGGGGCCAACTGGTCGTGCGCTGAAATCCTGCGGAGCAGGGCGGGGGCGCCGCCGAGCAGCGCGCGGGCGCTCTCCAGACGCTCGCCGAGGGATTTTCGCCATTGGGTTGACGGATCGTAGATGCGGACCGTGTGGCCGGCCGCCGCCAACAGATAGGCGATGCCGTGCCCCATCAATCCCGCGCCGATCACGCCGATATTCAAGCCGTTCATGTCGATTCCTCTGCAATTACCGGTGCGAAGTCCCCGGTTGAAGCGTTTCGTTAACGGCAGTTCAAGGCTGTTTATCAATCAACTGCAAGCCTATCCATCAACGTCTTCGTAAGCGTGTTCGTCAAGGAAGCCGCAAGCGTGTTCCTCAACGGTATCTCAAGTCCTTTCGGCGAACATCACGACCATCAAGCGCCGTTCAAAACAAAAGGCGCATGGGGAGTCGTTGATGTTTGGCGCGCGTTTACGCGGGCTGCTGTCTATCGCAGCGGTCAGCATCTCTATGCTGACCGCTGCCAACAGCGCCACCATAGGTCCGTTCGAACTGCATCGTGAAGCGGTCGATGAGCAGCGCTATCCGTGTCATCGGTCGGCAAGCTGTACAACGAGACCGGCGGCTCGTGCAGCGGCGTGGTGATTTCGCAAGACAAGATTCTCACCGCGGCGCATTGCCTGTTCAATCAGCGGACCCAACGATTCATCCCGGCAGAGGCGCTGCATTTTCTCGTGGGGTACCGGACAGGGCGCTATTCGGCCCACGCCCGAATCGTCAGCTATGAGATCGGCGCGGGCTTCGATCCGCGGCGCTACAGCCAGACGTCCAACGCCGACTGGGCGGTGCTCACGGTGACCGAGCGCCTGCCGGCGGAGATCGAACCGCTGCGGCTGCGCCGCACGACGGCGCCGAGCGGGACCAAGGCCGTGCTTGTCGGCTATCCCGAAGACCGTGCGTTCGCCATGACCGCGGACCGTAATTGCGAACTGGGCGACAGCGCAGGGCAATTCGTGTTGCACACCTGCCGCGGTATGAGGGGGTACTCAGGCGCGCCGATTCTGGTTGGCACCGGCGGCCGCGAGGTGGAGATTGCCGGCATTCAGGTTGCGTCGATGCAAAGCGCCGGGGTCGAACAGATGATCGCGGTTCCGGCGCGGTCGATCGGGCTTCGCGGCGGTGAAGACATGGCTGTCCCGCCGGCCGGTGAGGCGATCGAAGTCTGCGGCGCCGAAAATCGCGGCGAAACGAAACTGGAAGCCATTCGCGCCAGGTTCGAACTCGCTCCGGCCGATGCCGGCCCGGATGTGGTTTCTTCGATCTTTGCGCCTAGTGCGCGGCCTTGCCGTGCCGTGAAGCCCGCAGCGAGATCGACTCCCACGCCGCCACGGTCATCAGCACTGCGGTGGCGGCCGCCGACAGCAGCAGCGGCGTGGTCCCCGGCACAGCCAAGATCAGCAGCGCCAGCAGCCCGAGCCCGACCAGATGTGAGAGCGGCAGGTTGGGCGCCGACAAGCGCTTGAACAGCATGTTGCCGAACAAATAGAGCGCCGGGCCGCCGATCAGCACCGCGGCGGTGCCGATTCCGTTCTTGTCGCCGGGGTGATGCAGCGCGAGATCGTCACCCACCGCTGCGACGATGATGCCCGCGACGATCAGGATGTGCAGATACGTATAGCCGCTGCGGGCCAGCCGGCCCGGATCGTCGGACGAAGCGATGTGGCGGCTGGCACGCTCGGCGCCGATGTTGAAGTAGATCACCCACATGGCGAGGCTGCCGCAGAATGCCACCAGGAATGCGCCGATGTGCTCGGCGGTCCAGGTCAGGCCGGCGAAGGTCGCCCCGGTGACCAGGACGGATTCGCCGAGCGCAATGATGACGAACAGGCCGCAGCGTTCGGCCATGTGACCGCCCTCGACCGTCCAGTCCTCGGTGGAGGAGCGGCCGATCAGCGGCACCCAGAAACCGAACAGCGGGCCCGACGTCTCGATGCAGACCGCGAACGCCCACAGAACGAGACGGTTGCTTCCGTCGGCAAACGCGCCGGCCAGCCAAAACAGCGCTGCCACGCCTTGCCATGCGATGATCCGGATGAAATTGCGGAAGTTGCTGGCGTCGTGGTTCTTCAATGCCCAGAGCATGAAAAGGCTGCGCCCGACCTGCATCGCGACGAATGCCATCGCGAACGCCAGCGCGCGGTCCTCGAACGCCTTCGGGATCGATGCCGACAGCACGAGCCCGGCCAGCATCAGTGTAAAAAGCAGAAGACGGACCGCGGTGCGCTGGGGATCGAGCCAGTTGGTGATCCAGGCGGTGTCGATCCAGGCCCACCACACCGCGAGCATCAGCACCGCGGTCTGCATCACACCGAGCGGGGTGAGGTGTTCCAGCAGGCCGTGCGAAAGCTGCGTCACCGCAAAGACGAAGACCAAGTCGTAGAACAATTCCACGTAGGTGACGCGGCTGTCGTCGTGGCCGCCGCGCGCCCGAAGATGGTTCGCGCGCGCCGCGAAGAGGCTGGTCCGGTGGTGTCCGATTTGCGGCGGCATTGAGCGGCTCCGGGATTGCCGATAGGGTCGGGGCGAATCCCCCGTTGCGCTGCGATTGAAACGCAGTTCGCTCACCAAAACCAGCGCGCCCCGCGCGCCAGCGAGACATATTGCCGATGACGGCCCTAGAACAGCTTGGCGCATTCATTGCCACCCATAAGCCGGACGCGCCCGCGCGCGCGGCGGCGCGGCTGCATACGGCGGACACGATCGGCGCCTGGATCGCCGCCTGCGGCACGGCGGAAGGGCGGGCGCTGCTTGTGTTCCGCAAGGATTCCGATGCGCTCGCCGACCGCGTTGCGGTCAACGTGGCGCTGACCCGCCTGAGCGAGATCGACGACATCCATCTCGGCGCGATGGTCACGCCCGGCGCGATCGTGGTGCCGTCGGCGCTGACCGTCGCGGCGACCCTGCCGGATCTGGCGGCGAACGACGTCATCGCGGCGATCGTCGCCGGCTACGAAGCAATGATCCGCCTCGGTGTCGCGATCGACGGACCGAGCGTGCTCTATCGGGGCATCTGGCCGACCTATTTCGCGGCCCCGTTCGGCACCGCCGCGGTCGCTGCCCGGCTGCTCAAACTCGATGAGAGGCAGACTGCGAATGCGCTGGCGACGGCGCTGATCATGGCGGCGCCGGGCGTCGGCCATCATGCCGCGCCGACCACCGCGCGCTGGCTCGCGGTTGGATACGCCGCCGGCCGCGGTCTGCAGGCGGCGCAATCGGCGGCGGCAGGCTTCACCTCGGACTTGAAGATCGCCGACGGCGATTTCCTGAAGAACATCTTTGGGCTCGCGCCCAACACAGCGCTGCTCGGCGGCGGATTGGGGACGCTCGCGCTCGCCCAGACCTCGTTCAAGCCCTGGTGTGCGGCGCGCCAGACGATGGCGGCGACGCAGGCGCTCAAGGAGGTGATGGCGGAAGGTGTCAGCGCCGACAGCATCCTGCGGATCGGGGTTGCCGTGCTGCCTCCGCATCTCAAGATGATCGATCACGGCGTGACGGCGGGCGATCGCTTCTCGCATCTGACCAGCCTGCAATACCAGATGGCCGTGGCCGCGCTCGACCCTGACGCCGCCTATGGGCTGAGCGGTCCGGCCGGGGCGATCTCATCGGCGCTTGCGGCGTTTATGGCTCGCATCCAGGTGCGTGCGGAGGAGGGACTCCTCGGCGCCGGCTATCCGCAGGCGTGGCCGGCCCATGTGACGGTGACAGCGTCCGGGCGGCGCGAGCGCAGCGTTTCCCATGTGCCGGGCGATCCGGCGCGGCCTTACAGCGAGGCTGACGTGAAGGCGAAATTCGTCCGTATGGTTTCGGGCGTGCTCGGCGAGCAGCGCGCCGGGGCGGAGTTCGCCGCGGCGCTTTCGGCGGTAGAGCGGCCGTCCGCCTTGATCGACGAACTGGCGAAAATCGGGGCGGCTCAGACCGCTGCTTGATACCGCGGCCCGCTACATCGGTGGATGCTGCGGGCCGTCTTGGGGCGAAACGGCCGACCGGTCAGATCGCCATCACGTTGGTTGCGCGGCTCTCGATGTCGGTGCGCACCTTGGCGTAAATCCGCGGATTGCGCGCCGAGAGGATTTGCAGCGCCGCCATCACCGCGTTGCTCGGTTCGAGCACCGTCATCACCGGGGTCTTGCTCGGCGCGCGCAGCGACGACCAGACATCCTCCGGGAAATCCTTGGCGCTCGCCGGCACCGTGATCACCGGGACAGTGGACTGGGCCGACAGCACCGGCCCCGCGCCGTTCGACCGCCCGATGAAGGCAATCACGACGCTGTCCGGCACCTCCTGAATGAGCTTGTTGAGGAGGGCTGCGCCAGCGACAGGCTCCTTGTGGATCGAGCAGGTGGCGACCGTCATCATGTCTTTCAAGTCACCGAGCGCCTCGACAAACGCCTCGGTCCTGTCGCTCTCCGATCCGCGCCACAGGATGATGCGCTGCCGGGGCACACGGAAATGCGCGGTCGTCTCGGCCACTTGCTTGTACTTCGCCGCAACCGTGTCGAGCGCGCCACCGTCGCGATAGACCTGCTTGTCGATGTAGGCGCCGTTTTCCAGCACCCGCCACGAGTCATTGTCGATGACGTCGGCCAGCAGCAGCGTGCCCTTGGCGTCAAAGCCGAACTCGACCTTGAAGTCGACCAGAGTGCCGCCTTCAAGCGCCCATGCGCGCTCCAGCACCAGGAATGTCTGACGGGCGATCCGGCGCATCTCCGGGAAGAACTTGTATTCCTCCGGATGGCTGAACACGTCAGCAGTCGGCAACACCAGGAACGGCTCGGAGCCGATAATGGGCTTCGCCGGATTGAACAGCTTGATCTGCGCGTCGCCGTCCTCGTACTGCATATAAGGGTCGTCGGCGACGAGCGGCTTGCCGTTCCAGTTCTTGTCCTTGGTCTTGAGATAGAACTCGACCAGGAGTTTCGGAAACAACTGCCCCTTGTTGAAATGCGGGCTGCGCTTGAGCGCGGAGCCGTGGGCTTCG
>JAPLPD010000312.1 GCA_026400395.1 Alphaproteobacteria bacterium
CGACGGCCGCTATGTCTATTTCACCGCAGGCCCGGCCGGATGGCGCGTCAATCTGGACACGCTGGAGGAAGAACAGCTTGCCGATTTCGGCGACGCCGAGATGCGCGAGAAGGGCATGGTCGGCGCGGCGATGGGCACCACCGCGCTGTCGAACAGCGGCAAGTGGTGGGCGGTGCCGGTTAAATCCGGCCCGGTGTCGCGCTTCGTGCTGATCGACACCGAAACCAAAACCTCGTCGGTATTCCTCGAACGCGACACCATCGGCCATCCGCAATTCTGTCCGGACGACGACGATCTGATTCTCTACGCAGGTCCGCTGACCGACCGGGTCTGGCTCACCGACCGCAGCGGCGCGAAGAACCGCCGGCTCTACCAGCGCAAGGACAAGATGCAGTGGGTCACCCACGAGGTGTGGGTGCCGGGCCGGCGCACCGTCGCCTTCGTCGACTGGCCGCGCGGCATGCAGATGATCGACATCGATCGCGGCGTCATCCGGCAGTTGATCTATTCCTCGGTGTGGCACGCGGCGCCGGACGACGCCGGCGAACGCTTCGTCTGCGATACGAATTTTCCCGACCGCGGTCTGCACACCTTCGATGTCGACGGCGACCCCGCCGACGACGCCGAATTCCTCTGCGCCAGCGAGGCGTCGTCCGAGGGCAAACACTGGGGTGGGCCGTTTCCCTACAACGACGGCCCGGTGGCGGTCGAAGCCGCCCAGCACACCCACCCGCATCCGCGTTTCTCGCCGGATGGGTCACGCGTGTTGTTCACCTCGGACAAAAGCGGTCATGCGCAGCTTTATGAGGTGATGCTCGATGAAGAATAAAAGGCCCAGGACACGCAGCCATGACCGGCCCCGCGGTGCTTGAAAGCCAGCGCGTCCGTCAGGACATCCGCGCCGGCCGCATCACCGGGACGAGCCGCGGCCTCGCGCACGGCTTCGTGCAATGCAATCTCGCCATCCTGCCGAAGGAGTATGCCTTCGATTTCCTGCTCTATTGCCAGCGCAACCAGCGCGCCTGCCCGGTTCTCGAAGTCACCGATCCCGGCAGCCCGATCCCGAATAAGCTCGCGCCCGCCGCCGACCTGCGCACCGACTGCGCGCGTTACGCGGTCTATCGCGACGGCGTTCGCACCGAGGACCGCACCGATATCACCGATCTGTGGCGCGACGATCTCGTCACCTTCCTGATCGGCTCCGGCATCAGCATCGACGGCGCGCTGGAAAATGCCGGTGTGCCCACCCACAAGGATCGCTGGGTGCTGCGCACCGCGCTGCCGACCGAATCGGCCGGGCCGTTTCGCGGCGAGATGATCGTCACCATGCGCTGGCTCACCGCGCAGCAGGCCATAACCGCGACGCAGGTGACATCGCGGTTTCCGTTCAACCACGGCGCGCCGATTCACCTGGGAGACCCCGCCGCGATCGGCGCAGACCTGAAGGCACCGCTGTTCGGCGGTCCGGTGCCGCCGGTGCCGGACGGCATCGTGCCGGTGTTCTGGGCCTGCGGCGTCACACCGCAGAGCGCGGCGGAGAACGCCAGGCTGCCGTTTTTCATCGCACACGCGCCGGCGCATAGCTTCATTACCGATCTGCCGGCGCAAGCGCTGATGAATGCGTGATAAAAGCATTCGCGATCATTCCAGGCTCGCGTCATAAGCGCACCGGGACGATACGTTGAGAGTCTAGGGAGTGCCCCTATGAATGCCCCGTTGCGTGATTCCGCGATCCGTCTGTCCGCCGATGTCGGCGGCACCTTCACCGACGTGGCGGCGTTCGACGAGACAACCGGCGCGCTCAGGCTCGGCAAGACGCTGACCACGCCGAAGCGGCTGGTCGCCGGCATCGAGAACGGAGTCGGTAAGGCCGGCTCGCAGTTTTCGGCAGCCCAACTGTTCCTGCACGGCACCACCGTCGCAATCAACACCATCCTGGAGCGCAGCGGCGCCAAATGCGCGCTGCTCACCACGCAAGGGTTCCGCGACATCTACGAGATCGGCCGCGTCAACCGCCCGGAGTCCTACAATCTGTTCTTCCAGAAGCACCAGCCGCTGATCGATCGCGATCTGCGCTTTGAGATCATGGAGCGGATGGACGCGCAGGGCACGGTGCTGATCCCGCTCGACGAGGAGCAGGTGCTGAAGGCGGCGCAGGCCGCGGTCGATGAGGGCGTGCAGGCCATCGCCATCCTGTTCCTGCACTCGTACCGCAACCCGATTCATGAACAGCGGGCGAAAACGATCGTCAGCACCAAATTTCCGGAGCTTTTCGTCACCTCATCGCATGAGCTGAGCCAGGAGTATCGTGAATACGAGCGGACATCGACCGCCGCGGCCAACGCCTACGTCGGCCCGCGCGTGCAGCGCTACCTCACCGAAATGGAAGAGCATCTTGGAACCGCGGGCTTTGTCGGCAATTTCCTTATCGTTCAGTCCACCGGCGGGCTGTTCGACGTCGGCGACGCCCGCCAGTCCTGCATCCGCATGCTCGAATCCGGCCCCGCAGCCGGCGTGGTCGGCGCCAAGGCGCTGTGCGACTCCATCCATATTTCCAACGCGATTGCCTTCGACATGGGAGGCACCACGGCCAAAGCAGGCGTAATCTATGAAGGCAACGTGCTGATGACCGGCTCGGCGTTGATCGGCGGCTACGCCACCGGACTTCCCGTGCAAATGCCGATGATCGACATTCAGGAGGTCGGCACCGGCGGTGGCAGCATTGCCCGCGTCGAGGTTGGCAACGCCCTGCGAGTGGGACCAGAATCGGCCGGCGCATCGCCGGGCCCGGTTTGCTACGGCCTCGGCGGCACCGAACCCACCATCACCGACGCCAATCTGGTGCTTGGCCGGCTCGGCGCCGACCGCTTTCTCGGCGGCGAGATGCCGCTCGATCTCGGCGCCGCCAAGCAGGCGCTGAACGAGAGGATCGCCACGCCGCTCGGCCTAGATCCCATCGAAGCCGCCGAGGGGATCCTCCGCATTGCCACGACGAAGATGGCCCATGTGGTGCGCTGGGTGACCACCGAGCGCGGCCTCGATGCCGCCGATTTCGCGCTGGTAGCCTATGGCGGCGCCGGGCCGCTGCACGCCTCCGCCGTCGCGCGTGAACTCTCGATCGGCACCGTGATCATCCCGCGAGCGCCGGGACATTTCTCGGCGTACGGAATGCTGGTCGCTGATCTCCGCCGCGATTTCGTCAACACCTGGTTCACGCCGCTCGCCGACGCATCTTTCCCGGCGATGGAGGAAATCTTCGCCGAGATGGAGCGCCAGGGCCGCGCCACCGTCGGCCGCGGCCAGACCCTGTCCGGCGTCGCCGTGGAGCGCGCCGCCGATATGCGCTACGTCGGCCAGGAGCACGCCGTCACCATCGATCTGCCGATCGAACTCTTCACGTCGCAGGACCGCGACGGCATCAAGGCGCGCTTCGATGCTGTGCATCAAACCCGCTACGGCTTTTCCGTCGCCACCGAAAAGGCCGAGATCGTCAGCCTGCGCAGCGCAATCATCGGTGAAATGCGCAAGCCGCCGTTCGAGCACATCGCCAGGGGCAGCGCGGAACCCGAAGCCGCGGCGTTTCGCGGCAAGCGGCCGGTGTATTTCGCCGGCTCGGGCTTCGTCGATACGCCGACCTACGACCGCCCGGCGTTAAACGCTGGGAACCGGATCTCCGGGCCGGCGCTGATCGAGGAGCACGCCTCCACCACCGTCGTGCATCCCGGCGATCAGGTGGAGGTCGATGCATTCGGCGATCTCGTCATCACGGTTCGGAGGGGCTGACCATGAACGACATGGTGAAAGCGGAATCCAAGACGAACACCAAGACCATGGCCAATCCCGTCGTTACCGAAATCGTGCGCAACGGCCTCGTCGCCGTGACCGAGGAGATGAAAATCAACCTCATGCGCACGGCTTACAACATGATCATCTACGAGGCCCTCGACTTCACGGTGGGCATGTTCGACGCGCGCGGCAACACCGTATCGATCGGACTTGGCCTACCGATGTTCATTCGCGGCATGAGCGAGACGGTGAAGGCCAAGATCGCGCACTTCAAGGGCGACATCGATCCCGGCGATATTCTGCTGACCAACGACGCCTACATCACCGGTTCGCACCTCAACCACATGACGTTCTCGGTGCCGGTGTTCCATGACAACGAGCTGGTCGGCTTCTCCTGTTGCATGGCGCACTGGCCCGACGTCGGCGGCACGCTGATGGAGGGTACCACCGACATCTTCTCCGAAGGCTTGCAGATGCCGATCGTCAAGATCCATCGCAAGGGCCTGCCGAACGAGGAGTTGATCTCGATCATCCGAACCAACGTCCGCATTCCCGAGCGCGCCATGGGCGACTTCCGCGCCCAGCTTGCCGCGGTAAAAACCGGCGAAAAGCGCTTCATGGAGATGATGCGCAAATACGGACGCGACGAGGTGCTCGGCGGTATCGAATCAATCATGGACCAGAGCGAGGCGCTGGCGCGCGAGCGCGTGCGCGCCATGCCGGACGGCGTCTATGAGGCCGAGTCGTTCATGGACGACGACGGTATCAACGTCGGCCAGCGCGTGCCGATCAACGTGAAGGTCATCGTCGCCGGCGACAAGATGACGGTCGATCTCTCCGGTGTGTCGAAGCAGGTGCAGGGCTTCTACAACTCCGGCATCACCGCGGGCTATTCCTGCGCCCAGGTTGCGTTCAAGTGCCTCACCTCGTCGCTCGATCTGCCGATCAACGAGGGGCAGTTCCGCGCGCTCGACATCGTGCTGCCGGCGGGCCGCGTGGTCAGCGCGGTGAAGCCGGCCGCGATGCGCATGTGGATGACGTATCCGATGACGATCGTCGATACGATCTTCAAGGCGCTGGCGCCCGCCATGCCCGAGCAGGTGATCTCCGGTCACCATGCCGACCTGTGTGTCGGCCGCATCAATGGCCGGCGGCCGAAGGATGACAGCTTCTACATTTATCTCGGCGGTCTCATCGGTGGCGGTTGGGGCGCCAAGTTCAACAGCGACGGCCGCAACGCGGTGATCGCCATGAACGACGGCGACACCCACAACGGCCCCTCCGAGCAGGTCGAGGCCAAGTATCCGCTGCTGATCGAACGCTACTGCCTGCGGCCGGATTCCGGCGGCGCCGGCAAATTCCGCGGCGGCCTCGGCGCCGAGCAGGTGGTGCAGGCGCGCCACCCGATCCGTTTCAGTTCGCTGATGGAGCGCGCGCGCTGCAAGCCGTGGGGATTGTTCGGCGGCATGTCCGGGCTCGGCAACGCGGTGGCGGTGCATCGCTTCAACCAGACCGACGAGACTCACTTTCCCAGCGCCAAGGCGCTGAACCAGGTGCTGCAGCCCGGTGACGCCTACATCATCCGGTCCGGCGGCGGCGGCGGTTTCGGCTCACCGCTGGAGCGCGACCTGAACACGCTGGAGCATGATGTGCGCTGCGGCTACATCACCAGGGAATCGGCAGAGACGTACTATGGCGCGGTGTTCGCGCGGGATTCTCTGAAGCTGGACATCGCCGCCACCCAGACCCGCCGCGCCGGCATGAAGCAGCAGGGACTGCCGCACGACGAGCCGATCACCGAGGTGATCATCCCGTTCCCGTCGACCACTCAACCACAGGTCCGCGAGCCTGAACCCGAGAAGCTGACCGAAGAAGAGCGGGTGGCGTTCGCCATGCGCTGCCGTTGTTGCAGCTAGGCCCACCCGCCAACGCCTCCGCAAGCCAACACGCCCGCGATATGCGCAGCAGGAATGCTCCTTATCTATTAGGCAAGTGATCCGCAATTGTATGCAATAGACCTCCCGCGTGGCGGCCTGGCCCCGAACGCTGCCCTGGCCCGCAAGCCTTCGGAAATCTAACAAAAGCAATGCTTTACCGGCGCGCGCGGCACTTTTCGAAACTGGCATGACCTTTGCTGAGAGACCTCCCGGAACTTGTACAAGCGGGGAGGCTTTCATGGATCGTCGCAAATTTCTCAAATCGACCGCAGCGGCCGCGGGGACCGGCATGGTCACCGCGCCTGCGATCTTCTCTCCGGCCAAGGCGCAGTCGCGCCAGGAGACGCTGCTGATCGTCTCCGAAAGCGGCCCCAACAACATCGACATCCACGGCGTCGGGTCCAACGTGCCGGGCTACGAAGTGTCGTGGAATTGCTACGACCGCCTGATCAGCCATGAGATGAAGACCGGCCCGAACGGTCAGCCCTACTACGACAAGGACAAATTCAAGGGCGAACTCGCCGAGGACATGAACGTCGGCGACATGTCAGCGACCTTCAAGCTGAAGAAGAGCGCCACCTTCCAGGACGGCACGCCGGTCACCGCCAAGGACGTGAAATGGTCGCTCGATCGCGCCGTCACCGTCGGCGGCTTCCCGACCTTCCAGATGGGCGCGGGCTCCCTCTCCAAGCCCGAGCAGTTCGTGGTCGTTGACGACCACACCTTCCGCGTTGATTTTCTGCGCAAGGACCGCCTCACCATCCCCGATCTCGCGGTCGTCGTTCCTGCGATCTACAACTCCGAACTGGTGAAGAAGAACGCCACGGAAAAAGATCCGTGGGGCATGGAATACACCAAGCAGAACACCGCGGGCAGCGGCGCTTATCGCGTGACGAGTTGGACCGCCGGTTCCGAAGTGGTCCTTGAACGCAACGACAAGTGGGTCGGCGGCCCGATGCCGAAGGTCAAACGTGTGATCTGGCGCATGGTGCCGTCCGCGGGCAACCGGCGCGCATTGCTCGAGCGTGGCGACGCCGACATCTCCTACGAGCTTCCGAACAAGGATTTCGTCGAACTGAAGGACGCGGGCAAGCTCAACATCATCTCGACGCCGTTCTCCAACGGCTGCCAGTACCTCGGCATGAACGTCAAGAACGCACCGTTCGACAATCCGAAGGTCCGTCAGGCGGTTGCCCTGGCGGTGCCCTATCAGAAGATCATGGAGGCCGTGCTGTTCGGCCTCGGCAAGCCGCTGTTCGGCGCGGCGGCCGGCTCGCCGACCGAAGTGGCGTGGCCGCAAGCGACCACCTACAACACCGACATCGCAAAGGCCAAGGCGTTGATGGCCGAAGCCGGCCATCCGAACGGCTTCGAGACCACGCTGTCGTTCGATCTGGGCTTTGCCACCGTCAACGAGCCGACCGCGGTGCTGATCCAGGAAAGCCTGGGCCAGATCGGAATCAAGACCACGATCAACAAAATTCCTGGCGCGAACTTCCGCACCGAATTGAACAAGAAGGTGATGCCGCTCTATCTCAACGTGTTCTCGGGCTGGCTCGATTATCCCGAGTACTTCTTCATCTGGTGCTACCACGGCAAAAATTCGATCTTCAACACGATGAGCTACCAGTCCAAGGAAATGGACGGGTTCATCGACGGCGCGGTCACGGCTGCGGCCAGCGGCGACAAGGCGACCTACGAGAAGGACGTGAAGGGCTTCGTCGATCTCGCGTTCAGCGATCTGCCGCGCATCCCGCTGTTCCAGCCATACTCCAACGTAGCGATGCAGAAGAACGTCACCGGGTACCAATACTGGTTCCATCGCCGTCTCGATTATCGGGCATTTTCCAAGGGGTGAGGAATCACGAGCTCGTCATGCCTGCGCATGCGCGCAGGCGTCCGCGCTCCATCCCAAACCCTCACCCGTTCTCGGAGGAAGGTTTGGAGGGACAGCGCGGATGGCCGGACCACAGATGCCGCTTCCCGTGCCTCTTTGGTCCGGCCATGGCGACCCAGATGTAAAGCGCCGCCACTGAGAGGATCGCATCCATGCTGGTCATGTTCCTGAAGCGAATGATGATGGCGATCCCGAGCTTGATCGGCGTGGTGATCGTCACCTTCCTGCTGACCCGCGCTCTGCCCGGCGACCCGGCGGCCTACTTCGCCGGCCCCGCGGCAACCAAGGAGGCGATCGAGCAGGTTCGCGTGCAGCTGGGTCTCGACAAGCCGCTGATCGTTCAGTTCGGCAATTACGTCAGAGATCTCGCCCACGGCGACCTGGGCAACTGCCTGACCACCGGCCAGCCGGTCAGCAAGGAGATCAAGGCCCGGCTACCCGTGTCAACGCACAATGAGAATGTCCCCTCGTTCCGCACAATGAGAATGTCCCCTTTTGGATGGGGCTGAGCGTTTGTGGGTAACGAGGGGGGTCGCGCGCCTTCACAGCGGTAGCGTCGCCCCTCGTTATCCACATCC
>JAPLPD010000006.1 GCA_026400395.1 Alphaproteobacteria bacterium
GCTTCCGAGGCCACCAGGATCCGCTCCGCGTTCATGCTGTCGAGGATGTATCGAAACCCCTTGCCCTCCTCGCCCACCAGGTTCTCGAACGGCACGCGAAGGGAATCGATGAAAACCTCCGTCGTGTTGTGGTTGACCATCGCGCGGAGCGGCCTGATCTCCAGCCCGTTTCCGAGTGATGCCTTGACGTCCACGAGAAACACGGAAAGCCCGTCGCTCTTCTTTTTCACCTGATCCAGGGGCGTAGTGCGCGCCAGAAGCAGCATGAGATCCGAGTGGAGCGCCCGCGAGGTCCAGACCTTCTGGCCGTTGACGAGGTAGTGGTCGTTTCTCTTCTCGGCGCGAGTCTTGAGTTTCGTCGTATCCGATCCGCTGGTCGGCTCGGTCACTCCGAACGCCTGGAGGCGGAGCCGCCCCGCGGCGATATCGGGCAGATACTTTTTCTTCTGCTCCGCGCTTCCGTGCCGCAGCACTGTTCCCATCATATAGATCTGTGCGTGACAGGCGCCCGCATTGCAGCCAGCCGAATGGATTTCCTCGAGTGTGGCCGACGCAGCGCCTAGCGGCAGCCCCAGGCCGCCGAATTCCTCCGGGATCAGGGACCCGAGCAGACCCGCTTTCGTAAGAGCCGCAACGAAGTCCGTGGGATAGGCCTGCGTTTCTTCGAGCTTGCGCCAGTAGTCGCCGGAAAAATCCGTGCAGATGCGGCGCACCAGCGACCTGATGTCCGGATAGGTTTCCTCCAGACTAATCGTTACCGCGCCCGACGAGCTATCATCCATTGATCGAACCTGACTCTGGAATTTTCGATGTGATCCGAACCGTCAATGCGCAGACACCGCCAGAGTCATCCTCAGGCCCGTTTCGCGGCTGTGGAAAGCTTCGACCCGGGGAAGATTTCTGTCGTGTGGGCCCCCAGCGCGGGCGGCGCCTTCCGGAAGGCCGGCCGGACGCCATCAAAGGAAATCGGAAGCCCAAGCAGCGTAATCTTTCCGTCGGGACTCCGCTGCATCATGTCGAGGGCCTGCGTCTGCGGATGCGCAAGCACCTGGTCGATCGATTGCATCGGGGCGTTCGGGACCTCGGCGGCGTCAAGCAGCGCCTGCCAATCCTCGCTCGCCTTCTCGCGGATGATGTCTTCGATCCAACCGTAGAGCACGGACTGGTTTTTCACCCGATCAGGATTCGTCCGAAATCTGGGATCGTCGATCCATTCGGGATGCTTCAGCACCCTGGCAAGCGCCGCGAACAGCTTGTCGTTGCCGGCCGCGATGACGATGAAGCCGCTCTTCGTGGCGTAGCCGCGGTATGGCACGATCATCGCAGCCCCGGAACCTTGACGCGTCGGGAGATCGCCGGAGGCCTGAAAATTCGCAGCGTGGTAGCACATCCACGCCAGAGCGGTTTCGTACAGGGAGGTGTCAATTGTCGCGCCGCGGTTGCCGCCTCTGGACTGGAGGAGTGCCGAAACGATGCCGATGACGGACCACATCCCTGCGGCCATGTCGATTATCGACGTTCCGACCCTTACCGGACGCTGGTCCGGCTCGCCGGTAACGCTCATCATTCCCGCGAACGCCTGCATGAGAGGGTCGTATCCCGGCCGGTCCTTCAGAGGGCCCTTTGCTCCGAACGCGCCGATGGTGCAGTAGATAAGTTCGGGTTTCAGCGCACGCAGCGCTTGCGCATCCAGGCCGAACTCCTGCGCCGAACCGGGCCGCAAATTTTGAATGACCACATCACCCTGCTCGACGATCAGGCGCTTGAGGGATTCGCGCTCGGCTGGGTCCTTCAGATTTACGACAGCCGAGCGCTTGTTTCGGTTGAGGCTTTGAAACGTGGATGACATCTCACCCCAATAGGGTGGCGCCCACTTTCTCGCATCATCACCGTCAGCCTTCTCGATTTTGACCACGTCTGCGCCAAGATCTCCGAGGATCTCCCCCGCGTAGGGTGCGGCCACGCTGTGACCGAGTTCGATCACCGTGACGCCATCGAGTGGCAACTTGGTCGCCATTTATCTAATCCCTGGTCGAACGTCCGTCCGCGACGCGGCAATTTTTGGTAGACGACGCTGTTAGCCGCGTCAATGAAACGTTTCATGGATGTCGTGAGGCTAGCTTTTCTTGATCTCCGGAAACAGGGCCTTCAACGGAGCCTGTCCCTTTTTCCAGACCATGACCGAGCGCTCGTACTCTATGACAACAATCCCGTCTTGGTTGATTCCGCGGGTGAGGACCTTAACGATGCCCTGATCCGGCCGCGATTTGGATTCCCTCCGAGTCAACACCTCCGACTCGGAATACAGCGTGTCACCGGCGAATACAGGATTGGGCAGTTTGATGTAGTCCCACCCCAAGGCGAACCCGTTCTCGCTGATGTCCGCCACCCCGAGTCCGGCCACCACCGAAAGAGTCATCGCGCTGTTGACGAGAGGTCGCTTGAACTCGGTACGACTTGCGTAATGCGCGTTGAAATGGATTTGGTTCGTGTTGTTGGTCAGGAGCGTAAAATGGATGTTGTCGGTTTCAGTGATGGTGCGACCCAGGCGACAACGGTAGATGTCTCCGACTTCGAAATCCTCGAAGAAGCGGCCAACCCAGCCTTCTTTCACCGTACCCATCATGCCTCCTCAGCCGTCGACGATTTCCAGAATTCTCAGAGCCCTCAGAAGTATCGGCTTGTCCACAAGTTGGCCTCCGATCGCGACGGACGCGTCTCCACGCAACTCGGCCTCACGGAAGCCGGCGGCAATCTTTCGCGCATATTCGATCTCGTCCGCTTGCGGGGAGAATATCTGATTGATGACGTCGATCTGGCGCGGATTGAATGTCGATTTCGAAGTGAACCCCAGACGCCGTGCTTGACGAACATCCGCTTCGAGTCCGCTCTCGTCGTTCAAATTCGGAAAAACTCCATCAATACTCAGGACGTTTGCGGCGGCTGCCGCGTTTACGATCTGCGAACGGGCGAAGAGCAATTCTGCGGCTTCCTTTTCACGACGGGCGCCCAGTCCCAAATCCAAGGCGTAGTCCTCCGCTCCGAACATCAAACCCACAATCCGCGGGCTGGAGTCGGCGATAGAAACGGCGTTCATGATGCCCCGAGCACTCTCCACAGCGGCGAGAATGCGGATTCTTCCGGGCTCCAGGCCACGCTCCTTCTCGAGAGCTTCGATCCACGACGATGTCTCATGCACATCAGACGGCTTCACCACCTTGGTGAGGCAGATACCTTCGAGACCGGCAACGACAACCGCTTCGAGATCCTGTTTCAGCCAAGGGGTGGTCAACGCGTTGACGCGAACGTAGCGACGCGGCCCACCTTTCGCATCCGCCAGAGAGCCCGCGATCATGCGTCGAGCTGCAGCCTTTTCGTTGGGGAGGACCCCGTCTTCTATGTCGAGAAGGATCCCGTCAGCCGCCGAGTTGTTTGCCTTCTGGATAAACCGGTCCCGATTGCCGGGCACAAACATCCACGAACGACCCTGCTTGCTGCTCGAACCCGCCATTTGAAACCCCGGTGGAAGACTATCGCAAATGAACACCGAAGCCGAAAATATGTCAAGACTGGAACTCAGCGTGTGGGCGGCCCGCAAGACTCCCGCGGTATCAGTTCGGTGGAAATCATGACCCTTTGGACCGGCGCGGAGCGATTTCCCAGGCGGTTCAGAAGCAGTTGCACAGCCATCCGCCCTTCATCGGTGCCACTCCATCGCACCGCCGTGATGGAAGGGGTTGCCAGGGCCGCCAAGTCGCTATCGGCGCCTGCGATCACCGACACGTCATCGGGAATCTTGAGGCCCCGCGCACGCACGGCCTGCAATACCCCGGCGAGCATTGCCATCCCACCAGCGATAATGGCGGTAGGTCGTGTTGCGCCCGACAGCAACGATGAAGCTTCACGGAAGCCGAACTCCGCCGAGAACGCTCCGGTTCGGATAATACTGTGATTTGCGTGCTTCCCGAGGTGTGACGAAGCCTCCTTGAAGCCCGCAATACGCTCGTGGGCGGGCCGCGTCGACGGGTTGCCTGTCAACAGTGCTATTCGCGTGTGCCCGAATCCCCGAAGGTATTCCGTTGCGGCGCGAATTCCGCGCCGATGGTCCAGCGTGACTGCGTCCAATTGCAGAGGATTTTCGCGATCGAGCAGCACTATCGGGATATCGGCACTCCTTATCCGCTTTGACAGTTCTGTGTCGTCTTCGCTGCTGGTGGCCATTATGACCGCATCAACGCGGCGTTGTTGAAATATCCGGAGCAAGTTCAGCTCCCGCTCTTTGCGTTCATCCGTCATCGCCAGCAGAAGCGTGTACCCGTTGCTCCGGAGTGCTTCTTCCGCCGCGTTAACGATTGCGCCAAACCCGGGGATCGAGATGTCGCGCGTGGCAAATGCTACTGTCCGCGTAACGCCGAGCCGCATGCTCTGGGCGACACGGTCTGGCTCATATTTCAGCTTCTTGATCGCTTTAAGAACGCGACGGCGAACATCGTCGCTCACCGACTTATGGCCGTTCAAAACGCGAGAAACCGTGCCTATGGCTACGTCGGCGGCAACGGCGACCTCACGGATTGTAGGAATCCCGCCCATTCGTGCTCCCAATAGCAAATTCGCCAAGGAGCCGATCTGGTATGTCGCCTGCCTCGCCGGTCAGGGGATCATAACGATCTTGCCGAAGAAGTCTCGGGACTCCATGACCTTTTCGGCCTCGCCCAGTTGGGACAGAGGGAAGGTCCGGACTTCAGGCCGCTGGATTTTGCCGTCCGCCATATCGATCATGCCACGACGAACATCTTCTTTTGTGTAGCCGTTCGAACCACAAATCTTTAGTTCACGCTGCCAAATAAATCGGATGTCGGTCTGTGCGTCGAAGCCCGCTGTCGCGCCGCACGTCAAAAGCTTCCCGTGAAGCTTCAATGCGCGAATCGACGGATTCCAAGTGTTGCCGCCGGTGAAGTTCACGCATACATCGACGCCCTTTTTGCCACTGATACGCCAAGCCTCCTTTGAAAAATCATGCGTGCTGTAGTTGATCACATGGTCGGCGCCCAAGGCCTTCAGCTTTTCGCACTTTTCGTCGGACCCCGCACACGCGATGACGTTACCTCCGTACGCCTTCACCACCTGCACAGTCGCCGTACCCACACCCCCGCTCGCTCCGAGAACGAGCACGAGATCGCCGGCGCTGATCTGTCCATTCGTGAATAGCATCCGGTATACGGTACCGTAATTGGCCGGGACGGTAGCCCCATCGACAAAGGACAGTCGGGGATCCAAAGGAATTACGAATTCAGAAGGTATTCGGCAATATTCGGCGAAGGCACCCTGCACTTCTTCGCCCATCATGCCTTCGTTGGTCAACGGGTCGATCAGGCAGCGGTCGCCGACCCTCCACCCCTTGACCTCGGAACCCAGTGCAGCAATCTCGCCGGCCGCATCGGCTCCGGATATCCAGGGCATAGGTATCGGCAGCCCAGGCATTCCCTGACGCACGAAAATATCGAAGTAGTTCAGTCCGACAGCTTTGCAGCGCACCAGCACGTCACGTGGGCCGACAACAGGATCGGTAAAGTCGCGATAGACGATATTCTCGATGCCGCCCTGCTTCTCTATAACAGCTGCTTTCATCTGACCCTCGCTCGATTTCGCGAAATACCGCTTAAAGTCCAGTAATGAAACGGTTCATCGACCATTGTCAACGTATGTGACTGTGCTATCTCAGTGACTGCAGGTACCGTGCGTTACTTGGCCACTTGGACACTGTTAATGCATACCTTCACGATCTCATGATTCTCGACCTGCCGTTCGCCCGTCACAAGCTACCGAATCGTCAGCGACGATACCGCCAATTGCCGGGACATCGCCTGCTCCGCAAACGAAAGCATATCGAAATTGTTGCCGCCCCTGGGGACGCTGCAATGCTATCGAAACTGTCCTCCGAGACCACGTAGGGGTCCTGCCCCGTAAATCTGTTCAAGGGCAAAATCCTTAAATGTCAGCATCGGATACCATCACTCAAGTAACCCTCTTTCTGCAGAGAATAGGACCGTCGGCTTTGTAACCAGCCCCGCGCGTGGCCTATCGAGAAAGTTAGCCTGCACCATGAAACCTGCCCGCTTCAGCTACCATGCTCCGACCTCGATCGACGAAGCGGTCGCGTTGCTGGCCGAGCTGGCTCCGCAGGAAGGGCGCATCCTCGCCGGCGGACAAAGCCTGGTCCCGACCATGGCTTTTCGCATGGCACGCCCGTCACATCTCATCGACATCAACGGCATCGCCGATTTGGCGACGATGGCTGCATGCGGCGAGGTAATAACGATCGGAGCGTGCGTCCGGCATGCGGCTTTCGAAAGCGAAGCAGGGCTAGGCCTCACCGGCAAGCTTCTCCGCAAAGTTGTACAGAATATTGCACATTACCCGATCCGCACCCGCGGCACTTTTTGTGGCAGCATCGCCAACGCTGATCCCGCATCGGAGTGGTGCTGCGTTATGGCCGCGCTCGGCGGCGTCGTGGTGCTTCGCAGCCTGCGTGGAGCACGGCGTATCGCAGCCGCCGATTTTTTTCAGGGCGTGATGGCGACAGCTTTGGAAGAGGATGAGTTGGTCGTTGCGGCCGAGTTGCCGATGCTGAAGGCGGGAACGCGCGCCGGATTTGTCGAATTTAGTCGGCGGAAGGGTGATTTTGCAATCGCGATGGCGTTGGTAACGTACCGGCTCGAAAGCGGGCTAATTGGTGAACCGCGGGTTGCAGTCGGCGGCGTCGAGCCACATGCGCGCCGTGTGCCTCAGGCGGAAGATGTGCTTGTTGGGCGAGCGCCACAGACCGACGTGTTTGTGGAGGCTGCGGAGGCAGCGGCCGCCGCAATCGATCCGATGCAAGACATCACCAACAACGAGGAATACCGCCGCGGGTTGGTCCAAACGCTGATTCAGCGGGCGTTGGAGAGTGCAGAATGAGCGAGCAGCACGATGTCACCCTTACGATCAATGACACGAACTACACGGTGACGGTCGAACCTCGGCGCACATTAGTGGACGTTATTCGCGAGGATTGCGGCCAAACCGGCACCCACATCGTACCGTCGAAGGGCTGCAGCAGGGCGGACGATTGCACCCGATGCAAGAAGCATTCATGCGCCACCACGCCTTGCAATGTGGCTTCTGCACTCCGGGTTTCTTGATGCTCGCGGTCGGTGTGATCGAGAGGCGATCCGACATTTGCGAAAAGGAATTAGTCGAAATTCTGTCTTCCAATTTGTGCCGCTGCACGGGTTACGAGAATATCATAAAGGCTGTGCGGGCTGCAGCAGCTGAGATGAAGGTGCCGGTTGACGCCCTTTGAATTTCTCGACAGGCATAAAGCCCATGAAAGTCGTTTTCGGTGAGCCGGACAAAATGTTTCGCCTGATCGGGGAGGCCCTGGCGCCGTCCGATGCAGGCCCCAAGTTCCTGCAAGAATTTTTTCTGACCGAGAGCGCAGACCCCAAGGCACTCCTTCGAGCCTGGTCCGAGAAACGCGGCGTTACGGGTGGCATCGACGTCGTTCACTGTGATGACCCGCCGAATATCGAAAAGTGGCTGGCGGATGCCGACGTTCTGGTGATCGAGAATCAAAAGATCGGCGCGGATGAACTCAATGGCGCAAGATCGCTGCAACTCATTCAGATGTTCGGCCGCGACACCAGCAATGTCGACGTCGGTCTCTGCGGAGAACGTGGAATCGCTGTGCATTCACTCGACCGGCATACAAACCGACTGGTCGCCGAACACGTCATCATGCTCATGCTCGCGCTGGTACGCGGCTTTCGCGAGTCCCAAGTCGCGATGAAACAACCCTCGCCACTGCCTCCGGCCGGCTGGGCTTACAATTGGCCGGCATGCAAAAACGTCACGGGATTGGCCGGGCGGGTTGTTGGGCTGCTGGGTCTAGGCCAGACCGGCAGTATGGTCGCCGAATACCTCCGCCCTTTCGGCGCCAAAGTCATCTACACACGCCGAACCCGGGATCGTCAGGTTGAGGAGAAACTTGGACTAACCTACGTCGGACTCGACGAGCTACTCGCGACTGCGGACGTGATTTCGCTTCATGTGCCAGCGAACGAGCAGACCAAGCATTTGGTCGACGACGACTTTCTCAGGAGAATAAAGCGCGGGGTGATGATCGTGAACACCGCAAGGGGAACAGTTATCGATGAAGATGCCCTATTGCGAGCTCTGCGTAACGGAACGATCGCTGGAGCAGCAATGGATGTTTTTTCCGTCGAGCCTTTACCCCTCAATCACCCTTTTCAGAGCGTGGAGAATGTAATCCTCACCCCGCATGTCGCTGCAGGCACGCGCGACGAGGCGTGGTTAGACTTGGAAATCGGTCCTATCATCGATTCTATCATCAGCGTTCGAGTCCGTTAGGGCCACCTGTTTTTAAACCCGCGCGAGATCGAATGCAATTCAACGAAAAACTTGCGCGGTGGACGACTGGTTTGCGTTTCGAAGAAATCCCTTCTGAACTCGTCGCCAGCACAAAACTCCGGATACTCGACATTATTGGCTGCATGCTCGGCGGAGCGACCAGCCCGGAAGCCATCCGAACGCGGCATTCAGCACAGGAAACGTTTTCCGGAAGCGGGAGTTTTGCCGTCGGTGCTTCAGTGGCGAGTTCGAGACCATCGCGCCGCAGCTCGACCGGCTGAAGACCGTCATCAATTCCTTTTGCTCGGCGAAGCCCGGCCTTTCGGACATGAGCATCTGGGCGTTCCGCAACACGCTGACCAGCGACAAGCAGCTCAAGCCGGTGGTCGCTGCATGGCTTAAGGAATAGTAACTGCCCAGGTGCGGATTGGTAGATCACCTCTGTTACGATCTCGGTAATGTTGAGCTCCATCGGCGGCTCTTCAGCCCCCGAATTCATCAGCGCGGACTTGGTCTCGGCGGTCATTTGCCACCGGCCTGCAATCGGATGGCGCGCGATCTCACTGCCGGTTGCGAGCCCCCCGCCAATATAGTCGTCATGATAGAGCGCGCCCACGATCTCACCGGCCGCCAATAGACCGCCGAGTCCGTGAGCGAACGAGATAATCTTTGACCATCTTCCGATCGCCGTCTTCCCACGTCGAGCTTTGCAAGGTGATCTTCAGGTCAGCCGCAAATCGTACTCGACGAGATCGGCGAGCTTGACCATCCCGATCGCTTTCATGATCTACCTACACGCTCGTGATGACGATGCATTGCAATCCTCCCGCCCGCGATAGGCGAGATCGTGTTTCATCGCTTTCAGGATATGATATTGAACAGATCAATACGGGCATCTGCCCAACGGATCGCACCTTCCGGTGACCTCAGTTGCATGGAGTTGAGATGACTAATCCGCAGTCCGCTAGAGGTCCGAACGCTGTCACAAAATTCTTGCGGCCGAAATCTGTAGCGATCGTCGGCATGTCAGCGCGACAAGGAACTGTTGGCCAAGTCATTCTTCAGGGGCTCAAGCTAAACAATTTTCAGGGCGACATTCATCTTGTCGGGCGAAGCGCCGAGCCCATCGATGGGCGCCGTGTTCTCAGCAGCCCCGCCGAATTGCCCATGGGCGTGGATCTCGCGGTTTTCACGCTGCCGGCGGCCGCGGTGCCTGAAGCCGTCGCGGCGTGCGTTCAGCGCAATGTGGGATCAGCGATGATCTTTGCCGCCGGATTCGCGGAGACCGGCAACCGCGACGTCCAGGATTCCGTCACGCGAACTGCGCGCGAAGGTGGCCTCGCTATCGTGGGTCCTAATTGTCTGGGCTACACCAACAACGTCGATGGCCTGATGCTGCACATGCTTATCGCTCGCCAGGTTGGCCGGCTCAGCGCGGCCACTCCTGCCGGTCTTGCGATTATCGGCCAAAGCGGCGGCATCATGGGTCACATGCAGCGTGCCGCCGACGTCCGGAAGATTCCGGTTTCCTACGTTGTCTCGACGGGCAACGAAGCCGGCCTGGAATCGACCGACTTCATCGAGTTTCTGATCGAGGATCGCGCCACACGCGTCATCGCCGTTTATGCGGAACAGATTCGGCGGGCTGCGGACTTCCTTGCAGCCGGTCGCAAGGCTCGCGCCTCGGGAAAGCCGGTGGTGCTGCTACATCCAGGCCGAGGGCTTAAATCCAAACGAGCGGCCCAGTCTCACACAGGAGCGTTGATCGGCGATTACGGATCGATGCGCGTTCAAGTGGAAAACGCTGGCGCGCTCGTAGTGAACACGATGGACGAGATGATGGATTTGCTCGACATCCTCGCGCACTTTCCAGCGCCGCCTAAGGAGGGCCCCGGAATCATCACCGGGTCGGGCGCATACGTCGCCCTGACCAACGATTTCGCCGAGGATCTTGGGCTCGCGATTCCGGAGATACAGCCTAAAACAAAGGCATTGTTGGACAGCGCTCTTCCCGCCTTTGGAAATTATGGCAATCCGCTTGACGTCACCGCGGGCGTCACGCCCGATGGGCTAACCGCAGCGACAAAGGCCCTGATGGACGATCCGAACATCGGGAGCGTTTTCATTTCCTATCCACTCAACATTGGGGTCAATGCTCGTGCCTTCAACGAAGGGTTGGCCGGATCATCTAAGCCGAAGGTCCTGATCGCACTGGGTGATGGGTCACCGCTCGATCCAGAAGTGGCCGAGGCGCTGAACAAAAGCCCGGCCGTGGTCTCGCGATCGTCGGATCGCATGTTTCGCGCCCTTGCCCTCTATCACCGCTACGGACAGCTTCTCGCCAGGCAGGGCAGCAAGTACGAGCCTTACAAAAATCTCCCATCAATTCAAAAAGGTACCCTGCCCGAATGGCTCGGTAAGAAGCTTCTCTCAAGCATCGGCCTTCGGGTGCCTGATGGAGAACTTGCGCGAACCGTTGAAGAAGCGGTCACTGTGGCTTCGCGCGTAGGCTACCCGGTCGCCTTGAAGGCACAAGGGTCTGCGCTGGCGCATAAGACCGAGGCCGGCGGCGTCCGGCTGAACATTGGCAGCGACGTGGAGTTGCGAGACGGTTGGAAATCGATGGCTGGCTGAAAGCGTTGCAAAGGCCGCGCCCGGCATCGTGCTTGACGGCATGCTCGTGGAGAAGATGTCGCGCAAGGGTATTGAGCTGGTGATAGGAGCTAAACGCGATCCTGAGTGGGGGCCCATTCTCCTGCTTGGGCTGGGCGGTATCTGGGTTGAAGCGATGGGCGATATTCAACTTTTGCCCTGCGATGCACCCGCTGAAGAGATTGCCAAAGCGTTGGGTCGACTACGTTCGGCGAAGCTTCTGGCTGGTGTTCGTGGTGCACCACCGTCAGACGTCGACTCGGTTGTTCAGGCCATGATGGCGGTTGGTCGGCTGATGCAAACCAGACCTGATCTGATCGAGATCGATGTCAATCCGCTGGTCGTGCATGCCGAGGGAGAAGGAGCGACGGCATTGGACGCACTTATCGTTGCCAAGTGATGTTCACCGATATCGTCGAACGAGGCCATTAAGCCTACAAACTGCCGACTACTCCTTCGGAATTCCGATGTCGGCTATCAGTTTCTGATACTTAGCGACTTCGTCATTAATAAACAGCTGGAATTCTTCTGCCGGTTCTCCCGCAGGCGAGAAGCCCTGCTCACGGAGCTTTGCGATCACGGACGGAATATTGAGAATACGCCTGATTTCTGAATTCAACTTTGAGCGGTATTCCGACGGCGTTTGACGCGGCGCAATCAAGCCATACCAAGACTCGAAAACGAAATTAGGAAAGCCGCTTTCTATCATCGTCGGCGTATTGGGAATGAGGCTGTCACGTGTGCGGCCGGTAACGACTAGCGGCTTCAGCTGCCCGCTTTGCAATAGCGGCATGAGCGGCGGCAGCGCCGCAAACATCATCGTCACATTATTTGCAAGGATGTCTGTAAGCGCAGGCGCCGTTCCGCGGTACGGGATATGCACGAGGTCGACGCCCCATTCGCGTTTGAGCTTCTCTCCCTCAAGTTGCGCAATCGACCCAACTCCAACCGATGCAAAGCTCAGATTCTTCTCTGATTTTGCCAGCAGCTTTAACTCGGCAAGCGTCGATGCCTTGAACGACGAACTGATGACCAGGACGTGAGGCGACGTCGCAATCCGGGTGACCGGCGCAAAATCGGCAGCCATATTGTACGGGAGCGACGCCCGCAGGCTTTGATTGACTGTAAATGCATTGGTGACGACAGTGAGGGTGTAGCCGTCTGCCGGAGCCTTAGCGCCAGCGTCGATGCCGATGACGCTGCCACCTCCGGTTCGGTTCTCGATGACGAATGGCTGGCCATTCGTCTCCGCGAAATGCTGCCCCACCAAACGCGGGAGGTAGTCTGCCTCACCACCCGCCGCAAACGGGACGATGATTCGAACCGGTTTCGTCGGATATTTGTCCTCAAGAGCACGGGCCATTTGCGGGAGCCCGGCGGCTGAGAATATCGCCGACGAAATAACGGCCCGGCGCGTCAAGTTCATTGCTAACTCCAGACCTCGAACCAACCTTCAACAATAGTTTTTTGGGTCGACTTCGACAGCACCGACGCTATCAAGCGCCGTTGGGGTGTCAATCACGATGTAGCTCAACCGCTATTCCGTCAGCCCAGCAAGCGCCACGTACTCCCGTCTTTGCGCCGCGGCGTTGCCGTGCAACGACGACAGCATCATCGCGCGCTTGAGATACAGACCAATTTCATGCTCGTCGGTGAAACCGATACCGCCATGAAGTTGGATGCAAGCCTGGGTTACGACGAGGGCGTCGTCCGACGCTTTGGCCTTCACGGCAGCGGCCAACGCCGGATCGATGCGATATGGGGTGTTGTTGGCTGCGATCTGAAAAACCAGAGATCGCGTTGCCTCGGTCCGGATATAGATATCGACCGATTTATGCTGCAGCGCCTGGAAGCTGCCGATCAGCTTGCCGAACTGCTTTCGAATGCGCAGGTAGTCGAACGTCGTTTCCTGTGCCTTTTCCATTACCCCGAGCAGCTCAGCGGACAAAGCAACCAGCGCCAGATTGTGGAGCGCCTCCACCGCGTTTTTCGATGACGCGTTCGGGGGGATGATGTCAGCGGGAGCGTCCGTCAACGTCAACGTCGAAAGCTTGCGGCCGTCCACCGTCTGCAGGGCAGACAACGTCGTGCCCGGTGCGTTGCGGGCCACGTAGCAAATCACCGGCCCGTTGGCGCTGCTGGCGCTGACCAGAAACCCTTCAGCGCCGTCTGCACAAACAAACAGCTTTTTGCCGGTTACGCGCGACGCTCCACCTTGTGTCGTCAACCGCGCGCGTGGCTGAAATGGGTTGCCGCCGTATCCGCTTTCCTGGAGTGCCGGTACCACGAGCGCCGTCCCACTCATTGCCTGCTCCAGCATCGGATGCGGGTTGGGTCCTTGCGCAAGCGCGGCGGACGAGATCGCCGCAAGTCCGATCGGTTCGCAAACAAGCCCTCGTCCCGCCTGTTCAAGCACCAAAGCAAGCTCGGTGAGGCCTAGTCCGAGCCCACCCGCGGACTCCGGAACGAGAATGCCCAGCCAGCCAAGTTCTCCCGCCTCGCGCAAACGTGAAGGCGCGAAGCTTTGAACGCCATCCCGAAATCCACGCGCGACCTTCGCTCCTGCCGCCGCCACAAACTTCGTAGCGCTGTCGCGCAACAACATTTGCTCCGAAGTCAGGTGCAGTTCCATGGTCGCCAGCCGTGCTATCTCAATTTGGAAGATTCAGAACGCGTCGCGCCACCACATTGCGCTGGATTTCAGACGAGCCCCCGTAAATCGTCACACGCCGCGCCTGAAGGAAGGGAGTTGCGACATCCACTTCACCGAACTCCGTTTCAATCGGTCGATCCACCGTCGCAAGTCCGCCAGCGGCTTCGACCAAGAGCACATTGAGGTCCTGAAGAAGCTCAGATCCGAAGATTTTGATAATTGAGGATTCCGGGCCAGGGCTTCGCTGCTCGTTGGTCAACTCGACTGCATGGCTGAACAGCGCCGCCAGGGCCGTCACGTTAATGCTGATGGCAGCCAAGCGATCCTGAAACGCCGGATCCGCCATGATGCCGGAGGCACGCGCCATGATCTTGATCCGCTCAAGGGCCATCAATGAGAACTGCGGGTTCGAGGTTGCGAGGCGTTCGTGTCCGAGCAGCGCGTTGGCGATGCGCCAACCATCATGCAGCTTGCCGACCAGGTTTTCCGCCGGAACGCGAACATCGTCGAAGAACACCTCGCTGAACTCATCATCGCCCGCGATCGTCTTGATAGGCCTGATCCTGATGCCCGGGCTGTGCAGATCGATCAGCAAGAAACTGATTCCCGCTTGACGTGGCTGAGCCTGCGGATCTGTGCGCACCAGCGCGAACATCCAGTCTGAATGGTGGCCCCAGGTGGTCCATATCTTTTGCCCGTTCACAACGAAATGGTCGCCCTCCAGTACTGCACGGGTCGTCAGGCTGGCGAGATCAGAACCCGCGCCGGGCTCGGAATAACCCTGCGCCCAGATCACGGTGCCGGCGAGAATCGGCGGCAGATGCCGCGCTTTCTGAGCCTCGTTGGCAAACTCCATCAGGATCGGACCGATGTGATTGAGACCCTGAACCGGCAGATGCGGCGCGCCTATACGCCCCAGCTCTTCCGTCATGATGATCTGTTCGTTCAGCGTCGCTCCCATCCCGCCATACTTTTGGGACCAGTGCGGTGCGATCCAGCCCTTACGCGAAAGCGCGTGATACCAGGGCATCAATTCATCCGGCAGCGGGCGCGTCGTGCGATTTCGCAGCGCTGGCGGAAGATTGGCTTCCAGCCATGTCCGCACATCCAGACGGAAACAGGCCTCGGCGGTCGTGTCACGACGGAACATAATGCTGACCTTCTAGCGGCCGGAGGTGATGATCTTACATGTCCGGTTCGAAAGCGAACATGCGGGAGCCGTCCGAAAGCTCTTCCCAGCAGATCCGCACCTTCATGCCGTGCTTTGCCTGATCGTAGGACACGCCGATCAGCCTGGCGACGACACGGACGCCCTCTTCAAGATTGACCGCGGCAAGGACGAAAGGAACGAGCTTCTCGAAGCCCCGATGCGGCACTTGCACATTGGTCCGCGCCACGAGCGTGCCGCGGCCGGACGCTTCGCGCCATTCCAGCTTGTCGCTCCCGCTGTAGATACTCACCGGGCGGGGAAAGAACTGATATTTCTTCGCTACCGAATCGTATTGCAGCAGAAACTTGCCGCGCTTGCCGGCCTCCCAGAATGGCTTCGAAGTGTGGCTCGGAACCGGGACCGGTCGTTTGTTTGCTTCAGCCATCGGGTTCAAACCTCCATCACCATCGCGACGCTGGAACCCCAGTTCCGGAAATACGGAACGACGCCAATTCCGGTCACCAAAGCGTTCTTGGCGTTTGGCACCTGACGGCTGCCGGCTTCGCCCATCAACTGACGCACCGCTTCGATGACGTTGAGCCCGCCACCGGCCAGTCCGGGCTGCCCCGCCGAAATTTGCCCGCCACCGGTGTTGAGCGGCAGGTTTCCGGTCGGGGAGAAGTCGGTGCTCATCAGGTAGTCGCTCCCCTCACCGCGCTTGCAGAAGCCGATCTGTTCGAGTTTGAGCAGCATGGCGATGAGGAAGTCGTCGTACGGATGGAACATGTCCACGTCTCGCGGTGTCATGCCGGCCTTGTTGAGCGCATCCGGACCGACTACCTGGAATCCGGTCTCGAATGCATCGGGCGTCGAGTTGGTCGGATCGTAGTTGGTGATCTCCGAATAGGACGCGAGCCGCACCATCTTCTTAACGCCCATGGCCTTGGCGCGCTCGAGCGTGGTGACGACAACACCGTTGGCGCCGTCGCAGCGCATCACGCAATCAAGCAGGCGCATCGGCTCCGAAACTAGCCGCGAGTTGAGGTAGTCATCGACCGTGATCGGCTTGCGCAACTTCTCAAGCGCGTTCTCGTTCGCCACGGCGCCGTTGCGCTGAGCCACAGCGAGCCGCCCCAGCGCTTCAGGCTTCAGACCGTATTTCTGATCGTAAGCGTCCGTCATCAACCCAAAGGCGATCAGCGGGCCCTGATAGCCCGCCGGCTCCTGAAACTCCGAGCGATAGTTGAAGTATTCGGCAACGGAAGGACGGCTCGGCGCATCCGCATGAATGCAGAACGCAAACTCAATCATCCCGCACTTCAGCGCAGCTGCCGCTCGGGCGATATTGCCGAGGATCGCGCAGCCACCGATGTCGGTGATCTGCAGCCAGCGCGCCTGGATTCCGAGATTCTCGACGACGACATTCGAGTACCAGGGGAAGCCCGTCTCGGACAGCGGCAGCAAGAGTGCAAAACCATCGACGTCGCGGTTGGTCAAACCTGTCTTGGCAAGAAGCTGCACCATGACATCCGCGGTCAACTCGGTTGCGGTCTTGCCGGAGCGCAGCTCGTTCTTCACTTCACCATAGGCGATGATGACGATGTCCTTGTCAGACAGGAAGTTTGTCGCCGTCATCGCCGGATATCTCCAATTGCAAACGCAAAATGCTAGGAAGCGGCGCCAGGGATGTCAAATATCGGAGAAGAATACAACGCTCAGTGGCGCGATGGTGATCAACACAACAGTCATGTCAATGGCAACGCAGCGTGCAACAGTGACGAGAGAGCCCCGAGTGACGCAATGCAGGTGCCGCGGCACCGCTCTGGATATCGCCGACATTTTTGGGATACTGTCGGAACATGCCTCCCATGATCCGATGGGAGGCAAACCGAACGGCTGCTACGCCACTCCAACATGGAAATGCTTGGCGCCGGCAGTTGCGAACCACATCGAAATGCTATCACGAGACACGGACCTCGGACCGGCATCGTTGAATTTGGAGCCGATTATGAGCGAAGAGAACGTCGTCACCTACGAGCTGGATGGAGAAATCGCTCTGGTTGGGCTCAATCGGCCGGACAAGCGCAACTGCTTCAATCCAGATGTTATGAATGGTTTACGCGAAGCCATTCTGCGGGCTGGCGACGAGGCCAAATGCGGAATTCTCTTTGGCCACGGCGATAATTTTTGCGCAGGTCTTGATCTTCGATGGGCCGCCGAGAGCTGGAAGACCGGCCAATCCCAGCGATTACCGTTCCAGTTCAACCGCAATTCGTTTTACGAGGTGATGGCGAGAGGCAATATACCCTTCATTGCTGCCCTGCATGGCGCGACCCTCGGTGGAGGGCTTGAGACCGCCGCAGCTGCTCATATTCGGGTTGCCGACGAAACCGCATTCTTCGGACTCCCCGAGGGGACGAGAGGCATCTTCATCGGCGGCGGGGGATCGGTTCGTATTGCGCGGCTTCTGGGCTTTGCCCGCATGCAAGACATGATGCTCACAGGCCGCGTCCTGAAACCCGATGAGGCCGAGCGGTATGGTGTGGTTCAATACGTCGTGCCGAAGGGACAAGTGATCGCGAAGGCAAAGGAACTGGCGCTGAAAATCTGCAAGAACGCGCCGCTTTCGAACTTCGCAATAACCAACAGCCTGCCTCGCCTGCAGGATATGTCTTGCGACGACGGTCTGTTTTTCGAGCGTATGGTGGCGGAATATACGCGCAGTCCGGAGTCGATTCAGCGACTCAACCAATTCCTCGACAAGACCGCGCCGCGCGTCCGGGCGCCGGATTGAGTCCGACAGCGGTCGGTTGAACTCAGAGACGCTCGAAAATCGGCGCGAAGAGATCTTCAAGCGGCACCCGATTTGCTATGAAGCCTTGATCGTGAAGGTAGGTAACCAACGCCTCCAGCGTCGGGCGGTTTGGTTCGATCCCATAGGGCCAAGGATCGCCACCGAAGACCCGATCGATCTCTTCAAGGTCCGACGCCATCCAGGGAAGCATGTAGAGAAGTGAACCGGCATTCTCCATGTGCTCGAGCTGACGCTTCTTGGAGTCCACCATCGCATCATAAAGACTAGACGCGACAAACGGATATTTCTCGAGAACGTCGCGGCGGATCACGATCAGATGCATGATGGGAAAGATCTTGGTGCGCTGATAGTACTCACGCTCGATCTCCCGATAGTTGGGAAACAAGCGCACGATATCGGGGGTTTTTCCGAGCGCCTTTGGCGGGACGGTGCCAAGGGTGGCGTCAAGCTCGCCATTTTCCAGCAATGTGCTGAGCGAGTGCCCGCTCGTGTTGTCCTGGAGATCCACCGGCTTGAGAAGCGGCGGGGCGCTTGGCGTCCCGTGAGTGCCACCCGAGTCTTTGTTGACCGCACCTTGCACCCAACTGATCTTTGAAAGGTCGACGCCGTATTCGTGCTGCAAAATGCCTCGGGCGAACACGGCGGCGGTCATGGTGTAAAGCGGCACACCCACGCGCTTGCCTTCCAGATCCTTGGGCGTCCGGATTCGGTTCCGGTTCACCACCATCATGCTGTGACGGAAGACGCGCGACGGAAACGCGGGAATGGCCACGTACGGGCGCTGACCCGCGGCGACCGTCGAGATGTACTCCGAGCTCGACATCTCGGCGATATCGAATTCGAGGTTGCCAGCCATGCGATCGAAGATTGCGCGCTTTCCCGAACCGCCGTGAAAGGGAATGATGTTTAGATCAAAGCCCGCAGGCCGCACCTCGCCGGTGTAGAGCGGCAGGATGCGATCATAAAGTCCGCACGCGAAACTTAAGCATGGCTTTGCCATGGAAGACTCCCAATTCGGTCCAGCGCGGATCGCAGCCAACCGTAAAATACAATCGATCGTTGTGTCGCGGCTTCTGGCGCTTGGCGCCATGGTCGCTTACGCTCCAATGGTCTGCGTCCAAAAACACTATACGATCAGGATCGGCTTCGCGAGAAGCCGCAGCCGCGAGGGGACAGAGATGCTTAAATCAGTTGCGCGGACTCCTACCCGACGAACGAACAATCGTCGCCGCGTATACCGTTTCGCGTCAAGCCTCGTCGTATTGACGAGCGTGCTCACCGGGGGCGCGTTTCTCGATGCTACCTCAGCAGACCCCGTTGAAGATTTTTACCGAGGAAAGACCATAACACTCAGTGTCGGGTTCTCGGCAGGCGGCGGCTACGATCTCCACGCACGCATACTCGCGCGCCACATGGGAAATTACATTCCCGGAAATCCCAAGATCATTGTGAAGAATGTACCGGGCGCCTCCGGCCTCGTACTGATCAGTTCCCTGTACAACACGCTTCCCAAGGACGGCACGGAATTCGCAACCTTCGACCGAGCGATACCGCTAGAACCGCTATTGGATCCGCAGGTCGCGCGATTTGATTCGCTTAAAATAAATTGGATCGGCAGCACGGATAGCGACGCGAGCACCTGCTTTGCGTGGCACGCCGCTCCCGTTAAGACGTTTGCCGATCTTCTCCAGAAGCAACTGATCGTCGGCGCCAGCGGCTCGATCGGAGATGCGGTGGCGTTTCCCAAACTCAGCAACGCAGTGCTCGGGACAAAATTCCGCGTGATCTCGGGCTACCCTGGCTCGACAGAATCCCTGCTAGCCATCGAGCGTGGTGAGATAGAGGGCTTCTGCTCGATGGGCTTCTCGACGATCGAGACGCAGAAACCGGGCTGGCTTCGGGACAAGAAAATAAATGTGCTGATGCAGTTTGCATTGGAGAAAAATCCGGACCACACGGATGTGCCGCTCGTGCTTGATCTGGCCAAGACGACCAAGGACCGGGAGGCGCTCGAGTTGATTGTTTCACCGCAGCTGTTCACCCGTCCATTCGCCGCGCCGCCGGGCGTGCCTCCGGAGCGTGTGGCGGCGCTCCGAAAGGCGTTCAACGACACCATGGCGTCTTCAGAATACCGTGCCGAAGCAGCCACCCGCGGCATGCATGTTCAGCTCGTTAAAGGCGAAGAGATCGAGCGGGTGTTACGGCACCTTTACACAATACCGAAAGACACCGTGGAGAGGGTCAAGGCCGCCATAAAATGAAGTGAGGATCGTGCGGCACGCTGTTTGACGCTTCCGTTACAGAGGCATACGCTTTTGTGGAGGAGACGATCATGACCGAAACATTTACGCTTCGGGTGAATGGCCGAGACCAGTCCATAACTGCGGATGGCGACACCCCTCTTCTCTACATTCTCCGAAACGATCTCGAATTGAATGGCGCAAAGTTCGGCTGCGGCTTGGCGCAGTGCGGGGCGTGCGCCGTCCTACTGAACGGCGCTGAAATCCGCTCCTGCGTGACGCCTGTCGCAAGCGTCGTCGGCAGCGAAATCACCACCACGGAAGGTCTTGGGACGGTCGACAAGCCGCACCCCCTCCAGGCGGCATTTGTTGCCGAACAAGCCGCACAATGCGGCTACTGTATCAGCGGCATGATCATCGCCGCCGCTGCCATCCTCAAACAGAACCCAAAACCTTCAGAGGAAGAAATCAAAGCGGGGATGAGCGGGCATCTCTGTCGCTGCGGCACCCACTATCGCATCGTTCGCGCGATCGAACGCGCCGTGAAACAGGGAGTGCAGCTATGAACGCTCCCCAATTTACCCGTCGTGGACTGCTCGAAGGAGCCGGCGTACTCGTTGTCGGTCTGTCGTTTGGTCCTGCAGCTCGCGCGGCAACGGGTCAATCCCCCGCTGCCGATCTCAGCACACCTGTCCGGATTATCGACTTCGAAAGTCTGGATTCATGGCTGGCGATCGCCCGTGACGGCTCCGTTACGGTTTACACCGGGCGCGTTGATCTCGGCACAGGCACGGAGACTGTACTGGCGCAATTCGTTGCGGAAGAGCTCGACGTTCGCTTCGAAAGTGTGCGCGTCATCATGGGTGACACGCGCCTCACCCCGAACCAGGGCAAGACGACCGCGAGCCTGAATGTTGTACGGGGCTCGCAGCCTCTGCGCGTTGCCGCCGCCGAGGCCCGTGCCGCATTGGTGGAGATGGTTGCGGCGAAACTGTCCTTGCCAACCGACGCGCTCGAAACTTCCGATGGCGTCGTTCGATCGAAAACCGCTCCGGACAACGCCGTGTCCTACGGCGAGCTGATTGGCGACAAGTTTTTTTCAGTAAAACTTGAGCTCGCCAGCAAGACTGAGGAGGACATCTCTCGCGGCATCCTGATGAAGCCCAAGTCCAAGCTGAAGGAATTCAAAGACTACAAAGTCATCGGCAAATCGATCCCACGCGTTGATATCCCCGCGAAGATCGCGGGAACGTACGAATACGTTCACAACGTTCGCGTTCCGGGCATGCTTCACGGCCGCGTCGTCCGGCCGCCGGCAATCGGCGCCAATCTCGTGTCCGTGTCGGAAGACACGATCCGGAAGATTCCGGGTGCGAGGGTGATCCGCCGCAACAACTTCCTGGGCGTAGTCGCTCCTCGCGAAGAGGATGCGATCAAGGCGGCGCTGGTGCTTCAGGCCGAATGGACGAAATCGGAAACGCTACCGCAGTTCGACAAGCTCTACGAAGACTTGACCAAGGCCCGCGTGGTCAGTGACCAACTCGGATATAATGTCGGTGACATCAACGCCGGGCTCGCCAAGGGCAAAACGCGCCACAAGGCCACTTACGACTTTCCTTACCAAGACCACGCAATGATCGGCCCATCCTGCGCGATTGCGGATGTCCGGCCAGGCCAAGCCACCATCTGGTCCGGCTCGCAGTGGCCGCAAGGCGACCGAAGCGACATCGCGAAAATGCTGGGCATGCCGCTCGAGCAAGTCCATCTGGTGTGGCGGGAGGCATCAGGCTGCTACGGCCGCCTGGGTTGCGATGACGCCGCGGCTGATGCCGCCGTCATGTCGCAGGCCGTGGGGCGCCCAGTTCGCGTGCAATGGATGCGCGATGACGAGCATGCCTGGGAGCCACTAAGCCCGGCAATGACCATGACCATCGAAGGCGCGATCGACGACAAAGGTCGCATCACCGCCTTTGATTACCAGCAATATTCGCCGAGCCACTCGATGGGCGAGAAGGGAAACCATCTGGCCTGGCACCTCATCGGCGGCGCTCCGGGATGGGGACGAATGAGCGGTGCTGCTGCCAATCTCCTGTATGACGTCCCGGCCAAACGCGCGCGAAACATATACGTCGAGCCTTGGCTACGCGGCATCTACCTCCGTTCGCCGGGCGGCATCCAATCCATTTTCGCCTACGAGTCCTTTATCGAAGAACTGGCGGCCTTGGGCGGATTTGATCCGCTCGAAATCCGTCTCATGAACACTGGTGACTCGCGCGATCAAGATGTGCTTCGCGCGGTCGCGCGTCTGAGTGCATGGGAAAGCAGAAAAAATATCAAACGCGACCGGACGGGTTCGGTTCTCACCGGCCGTGGGCTGGCGTTGGCGCGCTATGGTGCCGGGGAAAGCCGCTCTGCGCTCGTCGTTGACGTTGAAGTGGAACGTGCATCAGGCCACGTCCGCGTTACCGATGTTTTTATGGCTTTCGATTGCGGTCTGGTCCTCAATCCAGATGGCCTTATGAATCAGGTCGAAGGCGGGCTCGTACAAGGACTCAGCAGGGCGCTGCATGAGCAGGTTCACTTTGACCGAAAAAAAGTAACAAGCGTGAACTGGCTCGATTATCCAATCCTGACTTTTGACGAGCTTCCAAAAGCAAAGCTTGAATTGATTCCACGCCCAGATATTGCATGGGGGTCTGCTGGAGAAGCTGGAACTGTCGCTACCGCAGGCGCCGTTGCCAATGCCGTCTTCGATGCTACCGGCAAACATCCGCGGCGGTTGCCGCTCAATCCGGAACACATCAAGGCAATCCTATGATTGCGCTTAGACGAAGGTTTTTCGCGAGCAACTCTCGTTTTCCATAGGGCCCTACCCGTACCAGATCAACGAATGAGCCATGCAAGCAGCCAAAATAATTGTCGCATTGATTGGAATTTCTACGTCGACGACATCCTTCGCGCAGGACCTTCCCAAGGGAGAGTATTTGGCTCGCGCAGGCAACTGCGTCGTCTGCCACTCCACGCCAGATACCCAACCATTTGCCGGCGGCCTCAAAATGGCGACACCGGTCGGCAATATTTTTTCAACCAATATTACTCCCGACCGCGAAACCGGGATCGGCAGCTATACACTTGTAGATTTCGATAACGCTGTCCGTAAGGGCATTGCGAAGGACGGGCACCGCCTCTATCCGGCAATGCCCTACCCGTCCTACGCGAAGATCAGCGACGACGACATCAAGACTCTATACGAATACTTCATGCGCGAAGTGAAGGCCGTTGTGCAGCCCAACCACTCCAACGACTTGTCATGGCCGTGGAACATGCGCTGGCCTCTGTCGATCTGGACATCGCTCATGACCGATCGAGGCCCGTACAAGCCAGATGCGAAAGCCGATGCGGAATGGAATCGCGGCGCTTATCTGGTTCAAGGCTTGGGCCATTGCGGCGCCTGTCATACGCCGCGCGGATTGGCTTTTCAGGAAAAAGCTCTTAACGAAGGGCAAGCCAACTATCTCGCGGGCGCCAAATTGGACAATTGGTTCGCGTCCAATCTCACCGGAGATACGATCAGTGGCATCGGTCGCTGGTCCGAAAAGGACGTTGCCACTTTCTTGAAGACCGGCCGCAATAAGCACGGCGCAGCATTTGGCACCATGACGGAAGTGGTGAACTACAGCACGCAATACCTCAACGAGGCAGACCTTAACGCCATAGCCAAATACCTGAAGTCACTCGTACCCGTTGCAGCGGTCGCATCTCCCGACACAAGAGGCGGCAAAGCGGGGGATGTTCGGGCCGGCGGAGTAATCTACGCTCGTCAGTGCGAAGGCTGCCACACACGCGACGGAGCTGGCCACCCGCCTTATCTCCCGTCATTAGCCGGAAATCCCGTGCTAGCGGAGCCGGATGCCGCGTCCAAGATCAACCTGATCCTCAATGGCTCGTCGCGCATCATCGCAAACGGAGTGCCCGACATTTATCGGATGCCGCCGTTTCGCCATTTGATGACGGATCAAGACGTCGCGGATGTCGTAACATTCATCCGATCGAAGTGGGGGAACCCGTCCGATGCGGTTGTTGTACAGGATGTTGCCGACATCCGGAAAACGACAGATTCGACCAGCGATCGCGCAATCGTTTTGCGTATGCGATGACTGCAGCTTGATACCAGCTTCAGGAACTGAAGTCCGTCTGCAGGACGCGCGCGTCTACCAGCGCTTTCACGCACCGACGCAATTAGTCTAAGGCAGGGTACTGACTATTTCGACTGCAACCTTCCCGCGCTTGCAACGGCTCAAAGAATCATTGAAGCTGGTTTCGCTTTGAATCGCCTCGCGCCAGCGGGATACAAGAGGGCGCACCAAATTCGTCAGACACGAGGCGCCTGATCTCTTGGTCTGCTTATTCAGTGACGGTTGCGCTGCTCGCGCCTGTCGAGCGGGATCGAGATCAGCAGCGCCACCCTCTCGTACCAAGCTTCTGATGTGAAGCTGACCTGGCGGAACACGACGGGCTTGCACCTGGCGTTGCCTGGCTTCTTGGTTGATTGGGTACGCTTCCCACGGCGCTCGACACGATCAACACGCACGACTACCTCCCTTAACCTGCCAACCTGTCAAATCGCATCCAACTGCGACCCCTTTTCGCGTCCAATAACGACCCCCTATCAGCATGCAAATGTGCCCCTCTGACGGAGCCATGACCGGCGCCGCGGAGCCCCACACAGCGGAGCAAGCCGGTCTTGGCGGGCCG
>JAPLPD010000208.1 GCA_026400395.1 Alphaproteobacteria bacterium
CACGATCTCTCAAGTCCGTCGAATAGCCCTTTGCCATGATCGCCCTCGCCGCTAATGGGAGCGAACATCGAATCTGATTTGCAAGAGTTAGGGAATCCCTCGCTGCTTAAATTGATTCACATCGGGTGGAAACCGCTCTAGTCGTTCCAGTCCGATAGAAGTGCGGGCGGACGATGCGGCTCGCCCCGCATGGGCGACTAAGAAAAAGCGGTCTTTAAAGCGTTTCCGACCAATAAAACTTCTCGATTTGGCATCGTCTTACAGTCAGCAACCGCGTTAAATAAATCTTTCATATGCTGGTTTGTCAGACGCCCCTTAAGAACTGGGGCCATGCTTTCCAACTCTCGGTCGGAGTATGGAATTATGCCGGTGAGGGAAATATAGTTTTTTTCGAGTGGAAAGAACAGGTAGTCCAATTTTAAGAGTTCGAAATCTGAGCCGTACTTTCCACTATTTATGAAAAGAAACGCATGCCCATCTTCCCAAGCGCACTCACCAATATACAAATGATATTTGTTTCTTGAGTCATGTCCCTTGGCCTTATCCGTACTCCAAATATGAATTTCTCCGACAAGCATTTACATCTTCGCTGAAACGGCAGCTAAATCTGCGACTAGTGATTTCCGGCGGACCTCATCCTCAATCATATCGTCATAAGCCATCGGGGCGCGTTTTTGGCCTTCTGGCTTGTTGTTCCACGCATTTAGATATGCGGGATGCTTGTGCGTCATTTCAAATAATTCGTCGAACGACGCATCGCCATACTTCTCAATTATCTCGTCGAATACTTCGATGTCACTTTTTGAAAATATGCTGTCGTTTACTGCGCGCAGTGGGGCGCGAATGAAAACGGTTTCGGTATCTTTCCCGCTTTTAAATTTGACGTAGCCGCGCTCGGTTTTGAACGGCAAAGAATTTATGCCGGCTCGACGCAGCGTCCAGTAATCTTCGTGCAGCAAATCCAAAGCATTGGATGCAACGGGGCCATACCACATCGCATAATAATCATCGAAAGTGATAGGTCGTCCGTATCGTTGGAAATGTTCCCGATCCGTCAAATAAAGAAATTTGACAGCCTGATACTTGTCTGCGCCTGGCCGCCGCTTTGCCAAGTACAGCAACAGTTCAACAATCTTGTCGAGCTTAGGTCGGAACTTTAGCGGCATTGGAGTCTCCCGGGCCGCAATGCTCCGCCTTTTGCCGATTCGCTCATAAACGCAACCATAATACGAGAAGACTATCTTCAGGTCGGCTCTTTTCGATTTCAAGGGATGGCGCCAAAGAACTCTCAATGCAGTGGCAAAAATGCTGGTGGTCATAGGCTACAGCCCTCGGTTCCAGAGGCGAATAAGAACAAAATAGGAACATTCTATCAAGAGGCGTCTTGATTTTATTCCTATATGATCTTATACCTATCTTCATCCCACCCTTCGAGGGCGTTCTCATGAGACGTCATGCGACCGGGGCGGGATGCGGTCCCTGCGGGCGAGGCTCGTAACCTCGCACTCGGGCGGCTCCGGACCCCGCTCGGGCGCCACTATGGGCGCTCTGCGAGGAGCTTCGCTGGACGGGTCGGCGGAAATGCCGGTTCCCGGAAACGCGGCCCGGAGTTGATGGCGTGTCCTCCATCGTGCGGGGCGCCTGCAAATGCCGCGATGGGGCGCCGCGAGGCGAGCGCGTCCGCGCAAGGGCGCGCGGCGTCTCGCAAGAGGCGCAGCATTGGACGGACGCGCCTCGCGGCGCCCCATCCCCTCGGCTTTCGGGCCGGGCGACATCCAGACAACTCGGGCACAACGCGCCGCGAGATCGCGAAATCATGCCTGCGACGAAACCAAGCGAAAGGAGCCGCCGTGCTGGAGGATGAAGACACCGGCTTGATGCTCGGCAATGTGATGAAGCTCTGGTGCGCGTGCCCGGTGAAGCGTTGCCGGCGCGCGAAAACATGCATCGGCATCGGCAACCCTTGCGACGCGATCTTCTGGCCGGTGCTGCCGGAGGATTTGAAGGCTGGTGGCGGGTGGCGATCCAGGCGCGGTGCGACGGCTGCACCGAACGTCAGTCGCGCCGCGCCGCCGACGCCGCGGCAGAGAATTGGCGCAAGCAGGAAGCGCTGACCAAGCGGCCGCAGGTGAAATGATAAGTGGGCGAGCGCACCAATCTCCGTTCGTCCCCGCGGATGCGGGGGCCCAGGCTTGGCGCAAAATCTGGGTTCCCGCTTTCGCGGGAACGAACGGGGATGGATCGATGCAGAACAGTGGTTCTGGTGATCCGCCGACACAGAGAAGCCCCCGCCCCGGCTATGCGGATGAAATCCGCTCAGCCCTTGTCGGGGCTCGCGCGGTTGGCGAAGCGGCCGAGCACGGTCAGCGTGACCGGCGCGAGGCCGCTGAAGGCCAGCGCCTTGGCGCCGGCGGCGGTGAGGTCGATGATCCGTCCCCGGATGTGCGGGCCGCGGTCGTTGATGCGGACCACCACCGTACGGCCGTTCCGACGGTTGGTAACCTGCACGAAGGTGCCGAAGGGCAGCGTCTTGTGGGCCGCGGTCAACCGCGAGGGGTGGGCGTATTCGCCGTTGGCGGTTTTTTCGTTGCCGTAGACCGAAGCAATACCGGACTCGGCAGATGCCTTTTGTGGCGATGAAAGCAATAAAGCGGAGATCAAAACGGATAGCCCAAAGACAAACGTACCCCGAAGCTGCATTCCGTAACCTCTTCTGTTGTGGATGATGTGTCAGGCCCGCGAATCGCAAGGCAGTGACGAGGGCCCAGTACTTGGGAAAATGGGGCGATAATGCGACGCAGCAAAAATCAGTACGATGTTGCCGAAATTAATATTTGCGTGGCGAATTGTTGCCCGGATGGCCGCTCACACGCAGCATTGTTCGCTCACGCATCAGGCAGGCGCGGGCGGGAAGCAGCGGCGGGCGCGCTCAGCGCCGCAATTCGTGCTCGATCTCGCGGTCGATGCGCTCGAGCTGGCCGGGGAAATCCGGCAGCATCATTTTCAAGCACAGCTCCCGGTCATCAACCAGGCGCTCCAGTTCGCAGCGCTGGGTGAATGTCAGGTCTTCGTCGGCAAGCCTGATCCGGGCTTGCACGATCTCGCTGCGCCACGTCCGCGCGCGGGCATGGATGTGTTCGATGGTGGCGTCTGGCACGCGTGAATTCCCCGGCGCGCCGCATCTGACGAGACAATACCACAACGCGGGACAAGGTTTGCGGCGGCTTTGCGGCCTGGTTAACGGGCTTGTCCCGTCTGTCCGCCGGTTTATGGTGGGGTCATGTCGATCGAAGCAGCGCAACACTCGCACGCAAATCCGGGCCTGATCCGCAACGACTGGATCCGCGCCGAGGTCGGGGCGCTGTTCGCGCTGCCGTTCCCCGACTTGATGTTCGAGGCGGCGCGCATCCACCGCATGCATTTCGATCCGAACGAAGTGCAGATCTCGACGCTGCTGTCGATCAAGACCGGCGGCTGTCCGGAGGACTGCGCCTATTGTCCGCAGGCGGCGCGTTACGACACCGGCGTCGACGCCGGCAAGCTGATGAGCCTCGATGCGGTGCTGGCCGAGGCGCGGGCGGCGAAGGCCGGCGGCGCCAGCCGCTTCTGCATGGGCGCGGCCTGGCGTTCGCCGAAGGACCGGGACGTCGAGAACGTCTGCGCGATGGTCGAGGGCGTGCGCGCGCTCGGCCTGGAGACCTGCGCCACGCTCGGCATGCTTTCGCCGGCGCAGGCCAAGCGGCTGAAGGGCTCCGGCCTCGACTACTACAACCACAACCTCGACACCTCGCCGGAGTTCTATGGCGAGATCATCACCACGCGGACCTATCGCGATCGCCTCAACACGCTGGACGCAGTGCGCGACGCCGGCATCAACGTCTGCTGCGGCGGCATCGTCGGCATGGGCGAGGGCGCCGAGGATCGCGCCGGCATGATCGCGACATTGGCGAGCCTGCCGGTGCATCCGGAGTCGGTGCCGATCAACATGCTGGTGCAGGTCGAAGGCACCCCGCTGGCGGGGGAGAGCAAGCTCGATCCGCTGGAGTTCGTGCGCACCATCGCCGTCGCCCGCATCTGCATGCCGAAGTCGGTGGTGCGGCTTTCCGCCGGCCGCGAGGACATGAGCGAGGAGACCCAGGCGCTGTGCTTCCTGGCCGGCGCCAATTCGATCTTCTACGGGCCTAAGCTGCTGACCACGCCCAACCCCGGCCGCGACCGCGACATGGCACTGCTCGACAAGCTCGGGCTGCGCCCGATGGAGCGGTGAGCATGATCCCGAAAAGTGGGAACCGGTTTTCGGAAAAGATCATGCTCGCCTGAGGATAAGCACATGGACATCCGCTCGATCGCCGCCGGGCGCAATCCGCCGTACGACTTCAACGTCATCATCGAAATTCCGCTCGGCGGCGCGCCGGTCAAATACGAGCTGGACAAAGTGTCCGGTGCGCTGATGGTCGACCGCTTCCTGCACACGGCGATGTTCTATCCGGGCAACTACGGCTTCATCCCACAGACGCTGTCGGGCGACGGCGACCCCTGCGACGTGCTGGTGGTCAGCCAGGTACCGGTGGTGCCGGGCGCTGTGGTGCGCTGCCGGGCGGTCGGCGCGTTGCTGATGAAGGACGAGGCCGGCAGCGACGAGAAGATCGTCGCAGTGCCGGTGGATGCGCTCGGTCCGTTCTATACGGATGTTCGCAGTTATCGCGACCTGCCGCGGATCATGACCCAGCAGATCGCCCACTTCTTCCAGCATTACAAGGATTTGGAGAAGGGCAAGTGGGTGACGATCGTGCGCTGGGTCGATGTGGCCGGCGCCGAGCGGCTGGTTCTCGAGGGTATCGCGCGGGCCAAGGGCGGCACGCTCAAGCGAAGTGGCGCACCCCGATGACGTAGACCGCGGCCAGTCCCAGTTCGCCGCGCTCGTACAGCAGGGCGGCATCGAGTGAGAAGGCGGAGAACGTCGTATAGCCGCCGAGCACCCCAGTGGTGAGAAACAGCCGCCAGTGCTGCGACATGTCACCCTTGAAGGCGAAATAGGCGACCACCAGCCCCATGATGGTCGAGCCGGTCACATTGATGAACAGTGTGCCGTAGGGAAAGTTCGGCCCGAGTGTGCGCATCCCGCCGAGATTGACGCCGTGGCGGATGGCGGCGCCGCAGCCGCCGCCCAGGAACACGATCAGATAGCTTGCGAGATGTTGCATGAGAAAACGGCGGGTTGCGCGGTGCAAATCAAGCTAAAGACCGCCCGCGCACCGGTCAATTGCGTGAAGAACGGCATGGCCTCGATCTTGCACATTATGATGGTCGCCCGGGCACAGAGGAGCGCCGTTCATGGCCGTCAAACGCATTGAGGCAGAGCCGTCCACGCTGGTCGTCGAACTCGACCACGCCGCCCTCATCATCATCGACATGCAACGCGATTTCCTCGAGCCCGGCGGTTTTGGCGAGACGCTGGGCAACAACGTGGCGCTCCTGAAGGCGGCGGTGCCGCCGTTGCAGAAGCTGCTCGACGCGGCACGGGCGTGCAAAATGCTGATCATCCACACCCGCGAAGGCCACCGGCCCGACCTCTCGGACGCGCCGAAGCACAAGGTCGAACGGGGCGAGCCGTCGCTCCGCATCGGCGCGCCGGGACCGATGGGGCGGATTCTGATCCGCGGCGAGCCCGGCCACGATATCATTCCGGAACTGTACCCCGCCCCCGGCGAGCCGGTGATCGACAAGCCCGGCAAGGGCGCTTTCTATCAGACCGATCTGGAACTGATGTTGAAGAACCGTGAGATCGACACGCTCTTCGTGTGCGGCGTCACCACGGAAGTCTGCGTCAACACCACCGTCCGCGAGGCCAACGACCGCGGCTTCCGCTGTATCGTGCTGTCCGACTGCTGCGCGTCCTACTTCCCCGAATTCCATGCCGCTGGCCTGGCCATGATCAAGGCCCAGGGCGGCATCTTCGGCTGGGTCGCCGCATCGCCTCATGTTGTTGCAGCGATGGATTCGCCTTGAGCAGCCGCAACGTTCTGCACCAGTAAATAGGCAGCGACGGCTCCGGCAGGAAAGACGGAAGCGCCGCTCGCGTCAGCGCTTCACCCGAACCAACCGATTGGATTTCCACGGAACTTGGCCGCGCGCCGTGCTCGTGTGAAGGCTTTGCGACATTTGGCATGACGTTTGCAAAACAGTTTCCAGCGGTTGTTCTTCCGCTGCGGAGACGGGCGGCTCGCGTGTTTGGTTCTTACCCGGCAAACCACGCACGCAGTTGTCCGTCTCCGTGTGGAAGCGCAGCGGCGGGGGATTAAAAAGGGGGAGTGTTCCATGACGTCGACAACGACGACGGCTAAACCCGCTTTGTGGGTGCCGAGCGATTGGAACGCCTTCTTCGGTTTCGGCACCAACATTCTGGTCAACATGCTGGTGCTCACCGGCCTGTTGCGCTTCGTGCTGAAGATGCCCGACGCGATCGTGTTCGGCCGCATCCTGCCGGCGCTCGGCCTGATGATGTGCCTCTCCACCTTCTACTACGCATGGCTCGCTTATCGCCTTGCCGAAAAGACCGGCCGCACCGACGTCTGCGCGCTGCCTTCGGGCGTCAGCGTGCCGCACATGTTCGTCGTTACGTTCGTCATCATGCTGCCGATCACCATCAAGACCGGCGACCCGCTCAAGGGCTGGTCGGCGGGTCTGGTGTGGGTGTTCTTCCAGAGTTTCGTGCCTGTCAACGCACAATGAGAATGTCCCCTCGTTCCGCACAATGAGAATGTCCCCTTTTGGATGGGGCTGAGCGTTTGTGGGTAACGAGGGGGGTCGCGCGCCTTCACAGCGGTAGCGTCGCCCCTCGTTATCCACATCCGC
>JAPLPD010000203.1 GCA_026400395.1 Alphaproteobacteria bacterium
CGGATGTGGATAACGAGGGGCGACGCTACCGCTGTGAAGGCGCGCGACCCCCCTCGTTACCCACAAACGCTCAGCCCCATCCAAAAGGGGACATTCTCATTGTGCGGAACGAGGGGACATTCTCATTGTGCGTTGACAGAATAGGCCAGTGCAAGGCTGTTTTGGCCGCTTGTTTGGCCTCCGGCGACCCGCTAGTTTCGCGGCGATCCGACGAGGCCATCCCCGCCATGCGCTCGATTCTCACCGTCATCCTGATCATTCTCGACCTTTACGTCTGGATATTGATCGCGGCGGCGATCCTGTCCTGGCTGGTGGCGTTCAACGTGGTCAATTCGCGGAACCAGTTCGTCGCGATGATCGGCGACTTCCTGTACCGGATCACCGAACCGGTGCTGCGGCCGCTCCGCAACTTGCTGCCGAACCTGGGCGGCCTCGACCTCTCACCGGTCGTCGTGATCCTGATCATCATCCTGCTCAAGGACATTATCGTCCGCTACATCTACCCCGCCGTTTTCTAGGCGATGTCGCGGCCGTGGACTGCCGTGCCCGGTGGCCTCTCGGTCACGGTGCGGCTGACACCGCGCGGCGGCCGCGATGCCATCGACGGCATCGAGCAGCGCGACGACGGGCAATGGGTGCTGAAGGCGCGGGTGCGCGCAGCGGCCACCGAAGGCGAGGCGAACGCCGCGTTGATGACCCTGCTGGCCCACGCCGCGAGTGTCCCACCTCGCGATGTTGCGCTGGTGTCCGGCGCCACCGCGCGCATCAAGCGGCTGATCATCGCGGGCCACGGCCCAACGCTCGCCGCCGCGCTGGAGAAGAACGCGGGGCTGCGCTAACAATCGGCTATGAGCGCAACCATCATCGACGGCAAGGTCAACGCTGCGGCGCTGCGGGTCCGGGTCGCGGACGAGGTGAAACGCCTTTCGTCGCAGCATGGCCTCACGCCGGGGCTCGCGGTTGTGTTGGCCGGCAACAATCCGGCGAGCGAGTCCTACGTCGGCAGCAAGGCCAAGGTCACCGTCGAGACCGGCATGCGCTCGTTCGATCATCGCCTGCCGGACAGCGTCAGCCAGGCCGATCTGCTGGCGCTGGTGGCCAAGCTCAACGCCGACCCGGCGGTTCACGGCATCCTGGTGCAATTGCCGCTGCCGCCGCAGATCGACGCCAATCGCGTGCTCGACGCGATCGATCCGCGCAAGGATGTCGACGGCTTCCATCCGGTCAACGTTGGGCGGCTCGCGTCCGGGTTGCCGGCGCTGGTGCCGTGCACGCCGCTCGGCTGCGTCATGCTGGCTAAGACCGCGCACGCTTCGCTCGCCGGCCTTGAGGCGGTGGTGATCGGCCGCTCCAACATCGTCGGCAAGCCGGTTTCGCAATTGTTGCTGGCCGAGAATGCCACCGTCACCATCGCCCATTCCCGCACTCGCGATCTGCCGGCGGTGTGCCGGCGCGCCGATCTGCTGGTCGCGGCCATAGGCAAGCCGGAGTTCGTGCGCGGCGATTGGATCAAGCCCGGCGCCACGGTGATCGACGTCGGTATCAACCGCGTGCCGGGCGTCAATGGAAAGTCGAAGCTGGTCGGCGACGTCAATTTCGCCGAAGCGGTCGAGGTCGCAGGCGCAATCACGCCGGTGCCCGGCGGCGTCGGTCCGATGACCATCGCCTGCCTGATGGTGAACACCGTGCGCGCGGCCTGCGCCATCGCCGGGCTGCCGCCGCCGGCGGTTTGAACGGCCGATGGCCGCCGCGCGACCAACGATTCAGATGCGCGGACTTGCAGCAGCCGTTTTGATCCTGATCGCGTGCGTGGGCGCCGCCGCGCAACCGGCTGGTCCCTCTACCGGCGCCATCGAGCGCGCCTACACGCCGCTCGATTTGAAGAAATGCCGCCACCATGCCGGTAAGGAGGTCGAAGACTACGGCACCTGGCGCTGCGGTGGCCATGACGGCATCGCCGTGTATCTCACCGGTGGCGATCAGCGCATGACGATCAGCTTCGGCCCGAACGCCGCCAACGAATTGGCCGCGAAACAAACGCTGTCCGCGTTCAACAGCGTCGGCAAGACCATCGAATGGCGGATCGACCGGCTGCCCAACGGCAAATCCCGTGCGTTCGCCACCATCCTGCGCTGGAACACGACGACGCTCGATCCCGATGACGATCTCAAGCAGGTGCAGGGCCAGGTGCTGGTGGTGACGCGGCTCGGACCGGGCGGGGTCTGCCATGTCGGCTACGTCGATGGCCGCGCCAGTCCGAACGCCAATGAGCTGGCAAACCAACTCGCCGACGAGACCGCGCGCGGCTTCAAATGCGGCAAGGACAAGCCGGTGGTGCGCGGCGTGCAGGGCAAGGGCTTCAGCGGATTGTACGGTGGCGGGCCCTGAAAACAAAAAGCCCGGCGGATGGCCGGACTCCAAACAAGCGTCTTTATCTCAGAATCAGTTGTTCCAGGCGTAGGCGACCTTATCGAGGCTCTTCTCGCCGAACCGCTCCGACGAGCGGGCCACGGCCTTGCCGCCGAGCGCCTTGTAGAACTCGACCGCCGGATCGTTGTCCGACAGCGCCCACACCACGAGGCTCTTCAGTCCGCTCTGGGCGAGATCGCGGCGCGCCGACGTAAACAGGCGGCGGCCGAAGCCAAGGCCCTGATATTCGGGGCGCAGATAGAGTTCATAGATTTCGCCGTCATAGAACAGGCTGCGCGCGCGGTTGCGGCCGTAGTTGGCGTAACCGGCGACCTTGTCACCGAATGCCAGGATGGCGATGCGGCTGCTTTTGCGAATCGCGCTGTCCCACCAGTCCGCGCCCCGGCGCGTGACGAGCTTCTCGAGTTCCACGCCGGGGATGACGCCCTGATAGGCGCCACGCCACGCTTCGTCGTGGGTGTCCGCCACAGCCGCGGCATCGGATGCCTTGGCCCGACGAATCTCGATTAGGACAGTGCTCATGTGTGAATATGAGCAAGCGATTCCGTTGCCTTCAAGTCCGACCTTTAACCAAGAGTTTACGATGTGGATTACTGACCCGAAGTGTCCCAGGACAGGACAGGTGCGAGAGCGAAAACCGCCATCCCAGTTGGGTTTGCACCGGATGTGGCACCGATGACACGCGCGCGCGCGAAATTTCTGTGCGGACTCTTGATCTTGCTGGCGATCGGTCCCGAACCCGCGCGGGCGCAAAAATCGGCCGGTCCGCAGGGCCCGGAAGACGGAGTGATTCGCCGGCAGCTCTGGCTGCTCCCGGCGCAGGATCGCAGCACGATGATGTGGACGACAGTGTTCCGGCCGCCGGGCGCCGGACCGTTTCGACTCGCAGTGATCAATCACGGCACCACGCAGAATGAGTTGCGCCGCGCGGAGTATGGCGCGCCGGCGTACACGGCGCTGACCGAATGGCTGGTGGCGCACGGCTACGCGGTCGCGGTGCCGCAGCGTCCCGGTCACGGCAAGACCGGCGGGACCTACTACGAAGATCAGGGTGGCTGCGCCAACGCCGACTATCGCAAGGCGGGGCTCAACACCGGTGCGTCGATCGCGGCGGCGATCGATTATCTCACGTTCCAGAAGTTCATCCGCAAGACCGGCGTGCTCGCGATCGGCCATTCGGCCGGCGCCTGGGGCGCGCTGGCGCTGGCAAGCCAGCATTATCCGCCGCTTTGTAGCGCGACAATCTGGATGAGAACTCCGCGACAATCAGGATGGCCATTTTGGCGGTCGCGGCGAGGAGATGATTGTCGCGGCGCGACGATAACGCAAGCGATATTTTCGTGACGCGTGATTTGATTGTCGTGGAGCGA
>JAPLPD010000351.1 GCA_026400395.1 Alphaproteobacteria bacterium
GGATGTGGATAACGAGGGGCGACGCTACCGCTGTGAAGGCGCGCGACCCCCCTCGTTACCCACAAACGCTCAGCCCCATCCAAAAGGGGACATTCTCATTGTGCGGAACGAGGGGACATTCTCATTGTGCGTTGACACCCTGATGCTGGCGCGCTGAGCGCGCGGCAAGCGGGTGGAGCGCATATTCGTGCCGCTGGAGCGGATTGCGCCGGTGTTGCCGCGGTCGGTGATTGCGTCCGAGGACGGCCGATTCTGCTCCCACCGCGGCGTGGACTGGACCGAAATCAAGGCTTCGATCGGGGACGCCGAGGACATTACTGAGGCGAGGGGCGGCTCCACCATCACCCAGCAGACCGCTAAGAATCTGTTCCTCTGGGGCGGGCGGAGCTTCGTCCTAAAAGGTTTGGAGTTCCCGCTGGCGCTCTGGATCAATCTGGTTCTCCCCAAGCGGCGGGTGATGGAAATCTACCTCAACATCGCCGAATGGGGCCCGAATGGCGAATTCGGCGTTGAGGCGGGTTCCCGCCATGCGTTTGGCAAGCCGGCGGCGCAATTGTCGGCCGGAGAGGCTGCTTTGATGGCCGCGATGCTGCCGAATCCAAAGCGGCGCAGTGCCAAGGCCCCGCGGCCGGGGGTCCGGCTCATCGCCGGCATCGTCCAGACGCGGGCGGCCCGCTCGGGACCGATCGACGCATGTTTGCGGTCCTGATCCCGAAATGGGTCTAGACTTGGCGGGGGGCTTCCTCTAAAAGCCCGGCTTCCCAAAGGTTTAACGGTCCGGCGCTAGCCTGAACCGTGGTTTCGAGGAGATTTTCCAATGGCCGTGCCAAAAAAGAAGACGTCGCCGTCCCGGCGGGGCATGCGCCGTTCGGCGGATGCGCTCAAGCGCCCGACCTACATCGAAGACATGGATTCAGGCGAGCTGCGCCGTCCTCATCACATCGATCTCAAGACCGGCATGTACAAGGGCCGGTCGGTGCTGAAGGTCAAGACCGAGGCCTAAGGTCGTTCGCTTGCACGTTCCGGGGAAGGCACGACCATGTACCTGATCGGTTTCCCGCTGCTGGTGATTCCGTTCGCGATCTACAACATGGTTGCGTTCCTGCTGCCGGGGCTGAGCTGGACCGCGAACGTTGCGACCATCCACCTGATCTCCGGACAGGATTGGACCGTCACGCCTGAGGAAATCATCCTGGCGTTCGCCATCGTGCTTCTGGGCATCGAGGTCATAAAGTCGGCGCGGATGGGTCTGCGCGGGCTGATGGATCACATCCTGTCGATGATCCTGTTCATCGTCATGCTGGTCGAATTCCTCTTGGTGGCGCGCGCTGGATCATCGACGTTCTTCATCCTGATGGTGATCTGCCTGGTCGATGTGATGGCTGGATTTATCATCACGGCGCGGACGGCGCAGCGCGACATCCAGATCGACCGGACCGATCCCACCATCTGATCGTCGTATCTTCAACCGGTCGAATCCATGAGTCGCGACTTTCATTTGCCCGGCCGCTCGCCCGTGATTGCCGGCGAGGGCATGGCGGCCACCTCGCATCCGCTCGCCACGCTCGCCGCCATCGACGTCATGCGCCTGGGCGGCAACGCGGTGGATGCTGCCGTGTCGGCGGTGGCTGTGCTCTGCGTGATCGAGCCGCACATGACCGGCATCGGTGGCGATTGCTTCGCCCTGATCGCCTCAGAGGGTAAGCCCGTCTGGGGCTACAACGGTTGCGGCCGATCCGGCGCCAAAGCCTCGGCCGAGGCGCTGACGGCTCAGGGTCTGCGGACGATCGAGCCAACCTCGCCATATGCGGTCAACGTGCCGGGCGCGATCGAAGCCTGGGATGCAATCCTCAAGGCGCAAGGAACTTGGCCGCTCGCGCGGGTGCTTGAGCCCGCTATCCACTACGCGGAGTTTGGCTTTCCGGTCGCCGCGCGGGTCGCGTCCGATTGGAAGGGCCTTGTCGGCAAGCTCGGCAACAGCCCCGGCGCGTCGAAGCACTACCTCGTCGATGGCCGCGCGCCGGAGGAAGGCGATATCGTCAAGCTTCCCGCGCTCGCGGCGACCCTCAAGGCCATCGCCAAGGGCA
>JAPLPD010000054.1:0-1735 GCA_026400395.1 Alphaproteobacteria bacterium
AGGACAGCCACGTCTCAACGCGCATGGTCGAATATCGCCGGCGCGACCCGGACAGCATGTTCACCGGCCGCGGCAAGGGCGACCTCCTCGCCGTCGCGCTCACCGATGTCCTCGGCGACGGGCTATCGATGGTCTATTCGTTCTTTGAACCGGATGAGGCCGCGCGCTCGCTCGGCACGTTCATGATCCTCGATCACATCGCGCGCGCGCGCCGCATGGGCCTGCCGCACCTCTATCTCGGCTACTGGGTCGAGGGCTCGCGCAAGATGGACTACAAGGGCCGCTACCTGCCGCAGGAACGATTGGCCCCGGCGGGTTGGGAGCGGGTGGAGAAGTAGAATTGCGGCTGTAGGGTGGGTTAGGCGCGAAGCGCCGTAACCCGCCGCTTCGATACGCAAGTGTAGCCCGGATTAAACGAAGTGAAATCCGGGGTCATCTTATGTTTCGGCACCTCGGGTTTCGCTAACCTTTCAATGATCCGAGGTCAGGCTGAAATTCATCTCGATCTTCGCGGCAGGATTGCCGCTCGCAAGCCGCCACGGCGAATAGCCGGGCGTCGGATCGGGATCGTTCGGCAGATCGACTTGCCAAGTCTGCTCAGGCACACCGGGAATCTCCAGATGCACGACCCTGTGCCTCGTCTTCATGCTGAGCGATATGGTGGCGAGGATCACCCGGCGATCTCCAACCGTGCCGTGCCACGCCCGGCCGAGCAGCACGTCGGCATGCTGTCCTCCCTCATCCACCGAAGCGTGCACATCCGTTGAGTCCGCCGGCAAGGCCATTCCGGATGGAAGCTTGAATTGCAGGTTGAGCGTCATGTAGCCGTGCGAGAGGTACGGCGAACGGATCAACTCGTACCAGCCCCACCACGCGAGGCCGCCCGTAACCAGCAGAACTGCGACGGCAAAGATGGGCGACACGCGCTTGCGCGCAGGAGGAATAGCTGGAGCAGGAGCAGTCGCAGATGCAACGTCGGAGCGTTCGGCATCAGGCGGCGATGTTGCTTGAGCAGATGTTATCGCCTGAGTGACCGCACCGAACTTCACGAACAGCAGCACGCCGGCAACAAAACCGATCAGACCGCCAGCCGGCCCGATGTTGAAAAACGCACCCATGGCGATGCCGCCATCACGGTCCGGCCCCGCGAGCGCGATTACAAGCGCGGCAAGCCCCGCCCAACCGGCGAGCATGCCAAGAACACCGGAAAGGAAACCGATGATGAAGCGCATGGGGAGGATAATACCAGCCAACCGGGTGACTAGCGAAGCCTATTGCGGTGGTGGGAGGCGGATTACGCCTTCGGCTAATCCGCCCTACAAACCTACGCCCTACCCCGTCGCCACATCCCACAGCAGCTTGATGTTCAGCGCGATGATGATCGCTGCGATCACCGCTGCGAACGCCGTCAGCCAGCGCGGCGCGAGCAACTCGCCCATCTTGCGGCGGTCGGCCGTGAACATCACCAGTGGCACGATGGCGAACGGCAGCTGCAGGCTCAGCACGACCTGACTCAAGATCAGCAGCTTCGCCGTGCCGCTGGCGCCCCACCAGATCGTCACGATGGCCGCCGGCACGATGGCGATGGAGCGCGTGATCAGACGCCTTGCCCAGGGCGGCAGCTTGATATCGAGAAACCCCTCCATCACGATCTGGCCGGCGAGCGTCGCCGTGACGGTCGAGTTCAGGCCGCAGCACAACAGCGCAATGCCGAACAGTGTCGGCGCAATCGCAG
>JAPLPD010000054.1:1785-2402 GCA_026400395.1 Alphaproteobacteria bacterium
ATGGTCAGCGCAAAACACAATGCGATGGTTGAATCGATGGTCGCGAGTTTGATCGCCTCCCGCTTCTCGGGAACGCTCTCGCCGAAACGCCTTGTCTGCACGACGCCGGAGTGCAGGTAGAGATTGTGCGGCATCACGGTCGCGCCGAGGATGCCGAGCGCGAGGTACAGCATGTCCGGGTTGCGCAGGATATCGACGGTCGGCGCGAAGCCGACGATGACGGCGTGCCAGTCCGGGCTCGCCATGGCGATCTGGATACCAAAGCAGACCGCGATGACGCCGAGCAGCGTGACGATGAAAGCCTCGATCCAGCGGAAGCCGAGGTTCTGCATCCACAGGATCAGGAATACGTCGAGCGCCGTGATGATGACGCCGATCTCCAGCGGAATCCCGAACAGGAGATTGAGGCCGATGGCGGTGCCGATGACTTCAGCGAGGTCCGTGGCGCAGATCGCAACTTCCGCCATGAACCACAGCGGCAGTGAAATCGCGCGCGGGAAAGCGTCGCGGCAGGCCTGTGCGAGATCGCGGCCGGAGGCGATGCCAAGCCGCGCACACAGCGCCTGCAAGACGATCGCCATGATGTTGGAGATCAGCGCGATGGTGAGGAGCGCGTA
>JAPLPD010000355.1 GCA_026400395.1 Alphaproteobacteria bacterium
ACGAGGGGCGACGCTACCGCTGTGAAGGCGCGCGACCCCCCTCGTTACCCACAAACGCTCAGCCCCATCCAAAAGGGGACATTCTCATTGTGCGGAACGAGGGGACATTCTCATTGTGCGTTGACAGAGCCACCCGCGGCGGTCACGGCCAGGCTTGGCGGCCGGCTCGGTTAAGGCGGCCTTAACGGTTTCCCCACATTGTTCGGTCAGGACCGATCCGGGTCCGAAAAACGCGGGCGATCACATGCGATCCCTTCTCGCCACAGTCATTCTCGCCGCTGTGCTTGGCGTCTCGGCCGCCCAGGCGGAAAAGCGTATCTTCATCGTCGCCAACAACGCCGACGGCTACGGCGTCGATCGCTGCCTTGCCTCCGGCGAAAAGTGCGGCAACGCCGCCGCCATGGCCTACTGCAAATCGCGGGAATTCGCCCAGGCAACCTCGTTCCGCCAGATCGACAAGGACGAGATCACCGGCGCGATCCCGACCAACCCGGGCAGTTGCAAGGGCAGCAGTTGCGAGCAATTCGTCGCCATCGAGTGCTCGCGCTAAGGCGCCAGCCTGACGCAGGCGGGAACTTTCGCCCGCACCTTTGATTGAATGGAACTCACAGCGCCCAGGCGGTCCGATCCGCCTCTTGATTGAGTTTGCGCGAAGTCCCACGTAACTTCCCGGTTCTTTCCATTGTCCGGGCGGGTTTCCAAGCATTTCGATGCGCCAACTCTTCCGCCGACTGGCCCGTAAAAGCGGCCTGTTGCACGACCCGTCGGACCCGGCGCGAAGCGCCGCGCGGCCGCTGCGGGTGCTGCTGATCTGCTCGGTCGTTTTGCCGGTTACCCTCTACGCCGTCGCCGCCGCTTTTTCCTACCATCAGCATTTCGAAGAGGCCAACGACCGCCTCCGGCGCAACCTCGCGATCGTGCACGAGCATGCGCAGAAGGTGTTCGAGACGTTCGAGTTCGCCGCGCGCTACCTCGACGAAATGACCGAAGGCGTGAGCCAGGAGGAACTGCGCACCAACGAGAAACTCTACTCCGACCGCATGCGATACATGACGTCGTCGCTGCCGCAGTTGCGCGACCTCTGGATCATCGGCGCCGACGGCTTCCCGATCGTTTCGGCAACCGTCTATCCGATGCCGAAAATCGATCTCTCGGACCGCAGCTACTTCAAAGCCCACCGCGACACCCTCGCGGGCGGCGTCTTCGTGACCGAGGTTCTCGACGCCCGCGCCGCCGCCAACACCCGGTTTTTCGCCCTCAGCCGGAGGCGAAGCGTGAACGGGCGGTTCGCCGGGGTCACCATTGTCTCGATCGCGCCGGAATACTTTACGGAGTTCTATTCCAAGCTGCCGCCACCGGGCAGCGCGACGCTGTTACGCGCCGACGGCGCGGTGCTCGCCCGGTTTCCGGATAGTCCCGGAGCGCAGGCCCGACTGCGCCCGGAAGCGCCGTTCATGACCGCTGTCAAAGCCCAGCCAAAGACCGGGTTTCTCAGTGGTCCGGCGGCGGTCGATGGCAGGGTCCGCATCTTCACCTATCAGCAGTTGGAGAAGCTGCCGGATGTCTACGTCACCGTCGGCGTCGAGCGAGCCGAAGTCATCCGCGCGTGGTTGCGGGCCATGTCGTCTCATCTGATCTTCGGTTTTCCGGCAACGCTTGCGCTGGTCGCACTGAGCTTCATCGCGCTGCGGCGCACCGACCGCCTACAGCAGGAGGTGAACCGTCGCGAAGCCACCGAACAGGCGCTGCGCCAGGCGCAGAAGATGGAAGCGGTGGGCCGGCTGTCAGGCGGCATCGCGCACGACTTCAACAACATGCTGACGGTGATCATCGGCAATATCGACATGGCATCGCGCCGGTTGACCGGCGACAACACCCGGATCGAGCGCTTGCTGGATTCCGCGCGCCAGGCGTCAGAGCGCGCCGCCACGTTGGTGCAACGCCTGCTGGCGTTTTCGCGCCAGCATCCGCAGGAGGTCAAGGCGGTCGACATCAACCGCCTGGTGCAGAGCATGTCGGAGTTGTTGCGGCGAACCATCGGCGAGACCGTCACCGTCGAAACCGTACTCGCCGGCGGTCTCTGGAAGGTCGCGGTCGACGGCAACCAACTCGAAAACGCCATCCTCAATCTGGCCGTCAACGCCCGCGACGCCATGCCCGAAGGCGGCCGCCTGACGATCGAAACGTCAAACTCCTACCTCGACGAAGCCTACGTGGCGAGCAACAGCGACGGCTTCACCCCGGGCCAATACGTCTTGCTGGCGGTGACCGATTCCGGCACCGGCATGAGCCGCGAGGTGCGAGACCGCGCATTCGAGCCGTTCTTCACCACCAAGCCTACGGGGATGGGCACCGGCCTCGGGCTGAGCATGGTCTACGGATTTCTCAAACAGTCGAATGGTCACATCAAAATCTACAGCGCGGCCGGCGAAGGCACGTCGATCAAACTCTACTTCCCCAAACTCGCCGAACAGCGCGAGTTGGTGGACTGGAGCGACGAGCGGGCAACGCGGCCGGCCCCGATGCCACGCGGCGCGGAGACAATCCTTCTGGTGGAGGACGACCCCGAGGTCCGCAAGTTCGCATCCGAAGCGCTGCGCGAGCAAGGCTACACCGTGCAAGTCGCACCCGACGCGCTCAGCGGGCTCGCGGTGCTCGAATCCGATCCAAAAATTGTTATGCTGTTCACCGATGTTGTCTTGCCCGGAGGCATGAACGGCCGCCAGCTCGCCGATGAAGCCCGCCGGCGAAGGCCCGACCTCAAGGTGCTGTTTGCCACCGGCTACACCCGCAATGCGATCATCCACCAGGGCCGGCTGGACGCCGATGTGGAACTGCTGAACAAGCCTTTCACCGCCGACGCGATGGCGCGCAAGGTCCGGCAGATTCTCGATGGCAAACCAGATCCGGCGCCATCCGGCCGCATGGACTGACTCGCGAAGACGCTTCTGTTTCCGTTACAGGCGTCCGGCGGGCACCGGCGACGCCAATGGTTATGTTCGGAACCAATCACAGCCATGGGGGTTTTTGTGCGGGGAACGCGAGGAAGCCCAGGAATTCCGCCATGTCCGCTGTCGCCGTCCGCGCAATGTTCCGTTCGCACCCGGAAAAGCCCGCGCATGCCGATGCCGTAAGCCGGTGCATCGACGCCTGCTTCAACTGCGTGGAAGTCTGCACCGCATGCGCCGACGCCTGCCTGTCCGAGCGCGACGTGTCACATCTGGTCTCGTGCGTTCGGCTCAATTTGGATTGCGCCGCGGTCTGCGGTGCAACAGGCAGCATCCTGACGCGCCCTAACAAAGCGGGTCACCGCCAATTGCTGGAGGCACAACTTGCCAATTGCATCGCGTTCTGCCGCGCCTGCGCGTCCGAGTGCAGCGGCCACGGCCAAATGCATCAGCACTGCGAAGTCTGCGCCGAGGCGTGCAACGCCTGCGCCGGGGCATGCACTGACATGCTTGCGACGATGCGGCTCCCGACTTAAGCGCAGCGCGCTTACGCGCGCACCACCTCGTGGTCGATGGCGCCGAAGATCGACGTGCCCTTGGCGTCTTTCATTTCGATCCGCACGCGGTCGCCGAAATTCAGGTACGGCGTCTTCGGCACGCCATGCAGGATCGTCTCGACGGTGCGGATTTCGGCCAGGCACGAATAACCGACCCCACCGTCTGTCACCGGCTTGCCCGGACCGCCGTCGGCGTCGCGGTTCGACACCGTACCCGAACCAACAATACAACCGCCCTTGAGGGGCCTTGTCTTCACCGCGTGCGAAATCAGCGTCGGGAAATCGAACGTCATATCAACGCCGGCGTTCGGCCGGCCGAACGGCTTGCCGTTGATCTGGCTGAGCAGCGGCAGATGCACCTTCTTTCCGTCGAAGGCCGGCCCCAGTTCATCCGGCGTGACCGCGACCGGCGAGAACGATGTTTGCCCCTTGCTCTGAAGGAAGCCGAAGCCTTTGGCGAGTTCGCCGGGTATGAGATTTCGGAAGCTAATGTCGTCCAGCAGCATGAACAGCCTGATCAACGGCGCGGCCTGCTCCGGCGTCGCGCCCTGCGGCACGTCGGTCACCACCACGGCAACCTCGGCTTCGAGATCGATGCCCCATGCGGTGTCGGCGGCGCGGATCGGATCGCAAGGTCCGATGAATTCATCGGAGGCGCCGCGATACATCAGCGGATCGGTCCAGAAGGTCGCCGGCACCTCGGCTCCGCGCGATTTGCGAACCAGCGCGACGTGATTGACGTATGCCGAACCGTCGGCCCAACCGAAGCTGCGCGGCAGTGGAGCGGCGCATTGCTTCGGATCGAACGCCATGTGCGTGCCGTGGCCGGCTTCAAGGGCATTGGCGATTTCCTGCAGGCGAGGCTCGGCCGCATTCCAGTCGTCCAGCGCGTCGCGCAACGTCGGCGCCACGGCGGAGGCATCGGCGGCGCGCGAGAGATCGCGGGAGACGACGACCAGCCGGCCGTCACGGCCGCCCTTGAGAGACGCAAGCTTCATGAATTTCCTCCCGAACTACTTTTCGTTATCAACGCGGACCAGTCGGACATCGACTTCGCGCTCTACATAGCACCATTCTTCCGTTGCGCGCAGGCGCTGGAGCATGGCGTCGAATGCAGACTCGGCCTCGGGGGCATACTCGAACCAGGTGAGGAAATCGAACGGGCCACCCAAACCGCGGCAGTGGTGCAGCCGACGCGCCACCGCCGGCAGGTAGTCGTGCCCGATGGCAATGTGGCGGGAGCGCTCCTCGAAGATGGTTCGCCGTTCGTCTTGCGCGAGGTCCCACCACGCCGCGTTTTTGCGGATGGGAATGAGCGCCGCGCAACGGGCTTCGGCACGCCCCAGCGGCGCTTGAACCGCGACGAGCGCCTTCCGCTCGGGGCTGGTGGTGTAACGCAATTCGCCCGTGAAGCCCCTAAGTTGCCAGGTGAAGCCGTCCGTCGCCACAGGCTGCCTGCCTTCCACGATATCCAGTCTGGCCGCAGGCGCCAGGCTTTCGCCGCGACACGCCGCTATACGCTCAATCCGCCACGGGCCGCCGGCCCCGGCCGCGAAGTTGACAGTCAACGGTGTGTTCATGGCTGTGGACGATGCAAACCGCGCGCCAGCTACTTCGGTTTTCGCTTCTTGCGATCAAAATGCTTCTTCAGGCCCTTCCAGCAGTCCATGTAATCGTCCTGGCGGGTCGGCAGTTCCGCGGCATATTGGGTGATGCGCTGACGAAAGCGCGTCTCGAACATGAACGCGAGCGTATTGGTGAGCTTGACCGGCTTCAACTCGGTGTTGCTGGCGCTCTCGAAGGCATCGGAGTCGGGACCGTGCGGCAGCATCATGTTGTGCAGACTCATGCCGCCGGGCACGAAACCTTCGGGCTTGGCGTCGTACACGCCGTAAACCAGCCCCATGAACTCCGACATGATATTGCGGTGATACCATGGGGGGCGGAACGTGTTCTCCGCCACCGCCCAGCGCTCCGGAAAGATGACGAAGTCGATATTCGCGGTACCCGGAGTTTCCGATGGCGATGTCAGCACCGTATAGATCGACGGGTCGGGATGATCGAACAGCAACGCGCCGACCGGCGAGAAGCGGCGCATGTCGTATTTGTAGGGATAGTAGTTGCCGTGCCAGGCGGCCACATCGAGCGGCGAATGAGGCACCTTGGTCCGGAATAGCTCGCCGCCCCATTTCACATAGAGCGTGCAGGCTTTCTCGACGTCTTCGTACGCCGCCACCGGCGCCAGGAAGTCGCGGGCGTTGGCCAGGCAGTTGGCCCCGATCGGGCCACGGTCCGGCAGCTTGAAAGCGCCGCCGTAATTTTCGCAGACATATCCGCGCGCCGGCCCGTCGATCAGTTCGACGCGAAAGATCACCCCGCGAGGAATGACGCAAATCTCGCCGGGCTCGATTTCGAGCACCCCGAACTCGGTGCAGAAGCGCATCTTCCCGTGCTGAGCAACGATAAGCATCTCGCCGTCGGCGTTGAAAAAATGCTCACGCTCCATCGACTTCGTCAACAGCAGTAGATGAGCTGCCATCCCGCCCTGCGCCTCGGCGTCGCCGGCGGTGGTCATCGTGTACAGGCCGGTGACGAAGGTCAGCGCCTTCTTCGGAATTTCCGGCGGGCCCCACCGCAACTGCCCAATCGGCAGATCGGTCGTGTCATGGGCGGGCGCGGTCCGGATGAAGCGCCCGTCAATCTTCTCGAAGCGTCCGGTGTGCCGGACGGTTGGACGAATGCGATAGAGCCAACTGCGCTGGTTGGCGGCCTGCGGCGCGGTGAACGGGGATCCGGACAATTGCTCGGCATAAAGGCCGTAGTTGACCTTTTGCGGCGAGTTGCGCCCGACCGGAAGGGCTCCGTCCAACGCTTCGGTTTCGAAGCCGTTGCCGAAACCGGACATGTATTTCACCGCCATTTGCGCCCCTGCCCTTGTCAGCACACGCCGCCGCTTTATAGTTTGGAACGACTTTAGTTTCGTACGCAACCAAGTCTAGCGGCTCGCAATTTCAAGAACAACCCTCCAGGCAAGGAGAATGGGGATGCAGGCCGCTGCAACTGTTGACGGTGTGATCGCCCAGCGGATGTCGCACGGCGCGCCGGAGCGACCATGAACGCTCCGACCGACGACGCGGCACCGGCCGCCGGGCACGGCGACGACGCCCCGCTCAAGCTCGAACAATTCCTGCCCTACCGGCTCAATGTAGTGGCGAGCCTGGTCTCGCAGGCACTGTCGCGCATCTACGCCGATGGTTACGGCATCGGCGTGCCGGAATGGCGGGTTCTGGTGACCCTCGGCCAATACGGAATGATGACCGGCAAGGCGATCGGCGGCCACAGCCACATGCACAAGACCAAAGTGTCGCGCGCGGTGGCGCTGCTTGAAGACCGCAAGCTGGTGATCCGGCGGGCCAACCGCGCCGACATGCGGGAGGCTATTCTTGCGCTGACCGCCGCGGGGCGCGCGATGTATGACGATCTGGCGCCGATTGCGCTCGATTTCGCCAACCGGCTGGCCGAAGCCGTCGACCCGGCGGATCGGGCGGCCTTCGAACGCTCGGTCGATCGGCTGACCGAACGTTCGGCAAAGCTCGCCGAGGAATTCGCAAAGCGCAAATCCCCCCGCTAATATCCCGCCGTTGTTCCCGTTGCTCGGCCTTGAGCATGGGGTTGTTCTCAACGCGACGCCGGGAGATGTCATGAAACACTACACTTATTTCCGTTCTTCCGCCGCGTATCGCGTGCGCATCGCGCTCAACCTCAAAAATCTGGCGACCGAGCAGATTGCGATCCATCTCACCAAGGACGGCGGCAACCAGCACTCGCCGGAGTACCGCGCGGTCAACCGCCAGCGGCGCGTGCCATCCCTGGCGCTCGACAGCGGTGAGGTGCTGATCCAGTCGCCGGCGATCATCGAGTATCTCGACGAGGTCTATCCGACACCCGCGTTCCTGCCGGCGGACCCGGTCGAGCGCGCCAAGGTGCGCGCCTTCGCAGCCCTGATCGCCTGCGACATCCATCCGCTCAACAACCTTGCCCCGCTGCAGTACATCAAGCGCGTGCTGAAGCAGGAACAGCCGGCGATCGACGCTTGGTACCACCATTGGATTCTTGAAGGCTTCGACGCACTCGAATCAATGATCCAGCCCGGCCCCTATTGCTTCGGCGCCAACGTCACCCTCGCCGACATCTATCTGGTGCCGCAGATCTACAACGCGCGGCGGCTGAAAGTTCCGCTCGATGCGTTCCCGAAGCTGGTCGCCGCTGACGCCGCGCTCGCCAAACTGCCGGCCTTCGAGAGGGCGCGTCCGGAAAGCCAGCCCGACGCCGAGTGACGACGCCGCGGCCGCCTGTTACAAGGCGGCCCGTTTCACTCACACCCAAAGCAGCAAGCCGTGGCCATTTCGCAACTCGGCCGGGTCGTATTTTGGATGACCGGCGCACTGCTGTCGTTTTCCGCCAGCGCGCTCGCCATCCGCACGCTCGGCCAGCACCTCAACACGTTTGAAATCCTGACCATCCGCTCCGGCTTGGGGCTACTGGTGCTGCTGGTGCTGGCGCTCGTGCAGCCCTCGCTGCGCAAGGAGTGCGCGCCCACCCACTTCGGCTATCACCTGGCGCGCAACGTCACGCATTTTATCGGACAGTTTGCCTGGGCGCTGGCGGTGACGCTGCTGCCGTTCGCCACCGTGTTCTCGCTGGAGTTCACCATGCCCGCATGGGTGGCGATCCTTGCCGCGCTGGTGCTGGGCGAACGGATGACCAAAAGCCGGTTCGGCAGCATCATGCTTGGCTTCCTCGGCGTGCTGGTGATCGTGCGGCCCGGCATGGCGAGCTTCCAGCCCAACGCCCTGCTGGTGCTGTTCGCCGCGTTCATCTTCGCCATCTCGCTGATCGTCACCAAGCAGCTCACCAACCGCCGCGTCAGCACCTTCGCCATCATCTTCTGGATGAATCTCATGCAACTGCCGCTGGCGCTCGCTTGGCCTGTTGTGCAGGCCGCGACCGGCGGACCGTCGTTGTTCGTTTTTCGTCTCGGCGCCGATCTGTTGCTGCCGACGCTGGCGCTCGGCGCGGTCGGCCTCACCTCGCACTACTGCCTGACCCAGGCATTCCGATTTGGCGACGCAACCGTGGTCGTGCCGATCGACTTCCTGCGCATCCCGCTGATTGCGCTGGTGGGCTGGGTGTTCTACGGAGAGGCGACCGACGCCTTCGTGTTCGCGGGGGCCACACTCATCATCTGTGGCGTATTGTGGAACCTGTTTGCCGAGTCGCGGCGGTCGCGTCCGCCGGTCGCGGCCAGCACGTAGAAGGCGCAATCCGCCGGGCTTAACGGGTCCGGATTCTTGACTGAACCGGCAGCCGGCGTCCAAACTTTAGCCGCCATTGCAGCCTCAAAGTCGGCTCGAACGACCCGCGTCAGGGCACGCGGGGAATGGGGAATTGGGATGAAACTGACCGGGTGCCGCGCGCTGATGCCTGCCGCCGCCGTGCTTGCGCTGCTGCAGACCGCGCATGCGCAGCAACAGCCGGCGCCGCTGCCCCCGCAGGCTCAGCAGACGCAACCGAATGCCAATCCGTATTGCGCCCGGCTTGAGGCGCAGCTTCAGGCGTTCGACCGCGGCGGCAACGACGCCTCCCGCGCCGACCAGCGTCGCAAGCTGGAAGAGACCGCCGCCAGCCAGGAGGCCGAGATCGGCCGCCAGGAGGCGACCGCCCGGCGCGCCGGCTGCGAGAAGAACAGCTTCCTGGTTCTGTTCAGCGGGCAGCCCGCCATGTGCGCCCCGCTCAACACCAAGATCCAGCAGTTGAAGGACAGCCTCGACCGCGTTCAGTCGGACATGGAGCGCATGAAGGGCGACAGCGCGCCCGAGCGCGGCGGCCAGCGCCGCGCCATCCTGGTTGCGCTGGCGCAGAACAATTGCGGCGCACAATACCAGCAGCAGGTGGCCGCCACCCCGCCGCCGCCGAACGGATTCTTCGACACCCTGTTCGGGCCGAAGTCCGTCTTCACGCCGGGCAGCGACGGTCCGGCAAGCGCCGGCCCCAGCGGCACCTTCCGCACCATCTGCGTGCGAACCTGCGACGGCTTCTATTATCCGATCTCGCCCGCCACCAGTTCGGCCCGCTTCCCCGATGACGAGAAAGCCTGCCGCGCGTCGTGCCCGGCCACCGAGGTCCAGCTTTACTCCCATCGCAATCCGGGCGAAGGCATCAACGAGGCTGTATCGGTGACGACCCAGCAGCTATACACGGCGATGCCGAATGCGTTCCGCTACCGCACCGCGCTCGACCAGACCTGCAGTTGCCGTCGGCCCGGAGAAACCTGGTCGCAGGCATTGAAGAACGTCGAAGACCCCACAGTCGAACAGGGCGACATCGTCGTCAACGACCAGCGCGCGAAGCAATTGTCGCAGCCGCGTGTTGATGCGCAAGGCAAGCCGATCAGGATCCCAGCCGCGACCGCAAACGCCGTGGGCCGGCCCGATCCGCGCGCGGCCCAGACCCAGGCCACGCCGGTGGCTGCTCCGGCCTCTGCGCCGGGAGCGGCTCCCGCTGCAAGCGCGGGGCCGGCCGAGGAGCCGTCGAAGCCCGATCCAAACCGCAAGGTGCGGGCGGTCGGCCCGACGTTCCTGCCGGCGCGGTGACGGTCCGCGGAGTGCCCTCTTCGCACTCCGACGATCAACGCATCGCTAATCGATTTTGATACCCATGGCCTTGACGATCGGCGTCCAGCGCTGCCGCTCCTTTTCGATATAGGCGGCCGTCTGTTCCAGGTCGCCCGCGAAGATCGGCTCAAGCCCCACGTTGACGAGCTTCTCGCGGAACGCCGGATCGGAGAGCGCCGCACCCGCGAGCCGGTTCCAGAGGGCCAGGATCGGAACCGGCGTCCCAGCCGGCGCGTAAAGATAAAAGTCTGTTCCGGCAATCATTCCGTCGAGACCGGCCTCGCGCGAGGTCGGAAGATCAGGCGCCAGCGGAATGCGGTTGGGCGCGTTGAGCGAGAGCAGCCGGATTTTCCCAGCCTGATGAAGCTGGTTGATGTTGCTGGTGATGTGAGGCATCGCCATTTGAAGGCTTCCGCCGACAATGTCGTTGATGGCCTGCGGGACAGCGCGGTACGGAACATCAAGGATGTCGAGCCCGCCCCCGAGCCGGCGGAACAGCTCGCCGGCCAAATGCGTCGGATCGCCGATTCCCCGAAAGCCCGTCGTCAGCTTTCCCGGATTGTCCTTGGCGTAAGCTGCGAGTTCTTTCAAATTGTGCACGGGCAAGGCGGGATTGATGGCGACGCACGTCCACGATGCCGTCAGCGTTGCAATCGGACTGAAATCTTTGACGGGGTCGTAGGGTTGAACCGTCATCATGGCCGGCTGCAGAATGTGCGTCGCGCTGCCGGCGAGAAGGACCGTGTAACCATCGGGAGCGGCTCTCGCGGCGGCTGTGACGCCGACCCAAGCCGTGCCACCGGATCGGTTGTCGACCACGATCGTTCCAAGTTTCGGCTTGATCATGTCGACAAGCAGACGGCCGTTGAGGTCGTAGACACCGCCGGCCGGCGAAGGAACGATGAACGTGATGCTCCTGTTGGGATACGCCGATTGAGACCGCGCTTGGCCGGGCCCCAGCAAGGCATTCAGCCCCACGGCGGACGCGCCCACCAGCAGCTTTCGTCTTTCCATCTAATCCCCCCGACCGGCGTACGGTGTACGCTCTTAATTCGCTAGCGACTCAACCGCGGTGTAATTCCACTTCTTAGCAACACGAAAGTGCACATGCCGCGATGCCAGTTGCGCCAAAAGTAGACATCGCCAACCGTTGTCTCGACCATCACTCTCCACACCATGACGATCACGCCGCGTAGCAGCGGACTCGCATCGGCATGTTTGCTATTTCACGGTCAACTTGCAGGTGTTGATTATCTGTTAGCCTGCGCTGTTTATTGCCTCAACAACGATTTCGTCCATGCCTTTGTAATCCTGCGACGGAACATACTCAAATAATTTCGACCTGATTGATTTTCCATTGCATGACGACCGGGCGTTGGCTTTCCCGTAGGACATCACAGTTGTTTCATCGCGCAGAGTTGCCTTGCCATGTTCGGGCTGCTTTGAAATCGACACTTCGTTCCAATCCTCAGGCTGGCAATTTAATTTTGCCGCGTAAAAAGATCCCAGTCGCGTTTTCCTGCCGGAAATTGCAAATCTGTCGTAGGTGGCTTCTCGGTTGACATCGGAATTGAGATTTTGATTTCTAATGATGGCGTCAATCCCATTTTGCAGTTCTTGACCAAGTGCCTGATCGACCGACACGGCCGGCACCAACACCACGATTAGCAATAGCGTCCAAAGGGGCTTATCGAACGACACGGCCTCCTCCATCGGTTTGTTTTTGCGGCACTCCTCGCCAAGTGAGACCACACCTTCGTAGTCCTCAGTCTTAGAGCGCCTTCATGCCGGCCGCCTGGATCACCGGCAGCAAACGGTCGCGCTCAGCCTTCAGGAAGGATTGCGCGGCCGCCGACGAAGCGTCTTGCCGCGTCTCCAAGCCCGCCGCCTCCAACACGCGAACGAACTCCGGGTCATTGACCGCAATGGCCGTTGCGCTGGCAATCTGCAGCACGATCGGCTCCGGCGTTCCGGCCGGAGCAAAGAGGCCGGCCGAGAGCTGTACGACCATTCCCGGCAGGCTTTCCACCGCCGCGGGAATGTCCGGCGCGGCCTTGAGACGGGTCGGGCCGCAGACCGCAAGGATGCGAACCTTTTCGGCGCGGTGCATTTCCAGCACCTGACCGGTGACGTTTGGCGTCGCCACCGGGACGTTGCCGGCGATCAGGTCCGCGAACGCCGGCCCGGCGCCGCGGTAGGGGATGTGAGTCATGCCTGGCGCGCGGATGCTCTGCTTGAACAGTTCGCCCGCGAGATTGCCGACGGTACCGGCGCCAGCCGAGCCGTAGGAGAGTTTCTCGCCGTTGCTCTGCGCGTACTTGATGAATTCCGCGATATTTTTCACCGGGACGCTCGGATGCACGACGATACCCGGCGTCGAAGTGGCGATGATGGAAACCGCCGCGAAGCTGTTGACCGGATCGTAGGGCGGCGACGCCATCAGCGACGGCGCGATGATCTGCGAACTGGTGTCACCGAACAGCAGGGTATAGCCGTCAGCCTGCGCGCGGGCGACCGTGCCGGCGCCGAGCGTGCCGCCGGCGCCGCCAAGGTTCTCGATCACCGTGTTGCCGAGAACGGACTTGATCCGCGCCGCCCAGTGGCGGGCCATCACATCGACAACGCCGCCGGGGGCGTAAGGCACGATCACGCGGATCGGACGGTCGGGGTAGTTCGCCTGCGCCAAGGCGGACCAGGACGGCAGAGCCGCAGTCACCAACGCCGAACCCAGAGCCTTTACACAGTCGCGCCTGTTCATTTCCGCTCCTCCCGACCTTTCTTATTAGTGTACCAGATTAGGCATCTCGAGGCGCGGAAACCACAGGAAACCTCGCTGCCTGCGACGCCGATTCCATATTCTCTGCGCCAGGCCGCTCCGGTATTCTCCTCCCCAGCGCGCAGCGAAGCGTCGATGAAATCATCGATGCCCGTTCCGAAACTCATGGCCGGAGACCGCGATGCCAGAAAGCACGTTCCGCCGCGCCGTCGCTCTCGGTGTTGTGCTGGCTCTGCTGCTGATCGCACTGCCGGCCCGCGCGCTCGGCGACACCGTCACCTTTGCCGATCTGGCCGATGTAACCATCGATGCCGACGTCCATCGCGTGCAAGAATTGCGGCGGGACGGCCGCAACTTCTCGTCGCAGGCGCGTCAGAACTGGCAGCTCGCCATCGGCGCAGACAACACCATCGACCAGACAGTCAACACCACGTTTCGCGGCCCTCAGGGGACGCGTAAGGCCGCGCCGCTGTCGGCGCGCTTTACGCTGGAGGAGACCCGCACCGTGCTGAGCCGGGGCGGCGGCCAGGGCGCATGGACGTTCGCCGACGGAACGCTGACCTTCGTGCGGACGTTTCCGTCCGGGGCCTACCGCGCCCACTTCGAGTTTGCCCGTGGCGAAACCGGACTGACGTGCAAACTGAACGAAGCCTTCGCCCGGGAGGGCAACAAGTACATCGAATTGGAATCCCCGTTCGGCGGCCAGGTGACGATCCTGAATTCCAAGCAGGAATCCTCGGACTGCAAGGTCAGCAAAGCGCCCTGACGCGTTACTGACTCTCTCCGCCGTCATTCCTGGACGCCGCGAAGCGGCGGACCCGGAATCCAGAGCCGTCGGGATTTCATGCATTTCTGGATTCCGGGTTCGCGCCCTCGGCGCGCCCCGGAATGACGTTTCCGGTTTTGCTAGAAATCGAAGGCTTCGGTCTTGCTCTGTGCGCCGGCCTTAAGCAGCGAGCGATCCGGCTCGGGCAGAGGCGCACCGGTGTCGCGGAAGCGGTTGACGATCGGATATCGGCGGTCGCGGCCGAAGTTCTTCAGTGTGACCTTGACGCCGGGCGCCGCCTGCCGCCGCTTGTATTCGGCGAGGTCGAGCAGGCGCGCGATCTTCAGCACGACGTCGCGATCGAAGCCGGCCGCGGCGATACTCGCCACCGGCTCCTCGCGCTCCACCAGGCGCTCGAGAATCTGGTCGAGCATGTCGTAGGGCGGCAGCGAGTCCTGGTCCTTCTGGTTCTCGCGAAGCTCCGCGGTCGGCGGCTTGACGATGATGTTCTCCGGGATCACCTCGCCGTCTGGCCCGAGCGCATTGTCCGGCTTCCAGGTGTTGCGCAGCCGGCACAGACTGAACACCTGGGTCTTGTAGAGATCCTTGATCGGATTGAAGCCGCCATTCATGTCGCCATAGAGCGTGGCGTAGCCGACCGACATTTCCGACTTGTTGCCGGTGGTCACCACCATCAGGCCGAACTTGTTGGAGATCGCCATCAGGATCACGCCGCGGGCGCGCGCCTGGATGTTCTCCTCGGTGACGTCGCGGGTGCGGCCGGCGAGGACCGGTTCGAGCGCCTTCTCGATGCCCAGCACGGCACTCTCGATCGGCAGGGTGTCGTACTGCACGCCGAGCGCCCGGGCGCACGCGGCCGCGTCGGTGAGCGAGTCCTGCGAGGTGAAGCGATACGGCAGCATGACGCAGCGGACGCGGTCGGCGCCGAGCGCATCGACCGCCATCGCCGCGCACAGCGCGGAATCGACGCCGCCGGACAGTCCGAGCACGACGCCCTTGAAGCCGCTCTTGTTGACGTAGTCCTGCAGGCCGAGCACGCAAGCGCGGTAATCGGTCTTCTCGTTCTCGTCGACCGTCGTCACCGGCCCGCTGACGCAGCGCCAGCCACCCCCTTCCCGCTGCCATTCGGTCAGCGCGACGGTCTCGCGGAAGGTCGGCAACTGCGCGCCGACGCTGCGGTCGGCGTTGAGCACGAACGACGCGCCGTCGAACACCAGTTCATCCTGGCCGCCGAGCATGTTGAGATAGATCAGCGGCAGCCCGGACTCGACCACCCGCGCCACAGCGATGTTCAGCCGGTGCTCAGTCTTGCCGCGCCAGTACGGCGAGCCGTTCGGCACCAGCAGGATTTCGCCGCCGGTCTCGCTCAGGCACTCGACGACTTCGTTGCGCCAGATGTCCTCGCAGATCGGAATGCCGATGCGCACGCCCTTGATCAGGACCGGTCCCGGCATCGGGCCGGCAGCAAACACGCGCTTCTCATCGAACACACCGTAGTTCGGCAGATCGACCTTGTAGCGGATCGCCTCGATCGCGCCGCCGGAGAGCAGCGCATAAGCGTTGTAGAGCTTGCCGTCCTCGACCCAGGGCGTGCCGATCAGCAGCGCCGGGCCGTTCGCACTCTCGCGCGCCAGCGCCTCGATCGCGGAGCGGCAGGCGGCCTGGAACGCGGGCTTCAGCACCAAGTCTTCCGGCGGATAGCCGGCGAGATTGAGCTCGGGGAACATGACGAGATCGGCCCCCTGAGAAGCCGCCTGCGCCCGCGCCTGCCGGACAACAGCCGCATTGCCGGCAATATCCCCGACCGTCGAACGGGTCTGGGCGAGAGCAAGGACAAGGCGGGAGAGCCGGGAGGAAGACATTGTCATACTAGCCATCTATCGCGCCCGGGCAGGCTGGGCAATGGCGGGCTGTGCGAGAGGACGATGGGCGGGAGACTGGCCATGGGTGCGC
>JAPLPD010000114.1 GCA_026400395.1 Alphaproteobacteria bacterium
ACGTCATCCAGTTCCCGGAACGGCAGCAGACCAGCATCGGAGGTGACGCTGGAACCGTGGAACTCCAGCTTGAGGCGCCGGTCGAAATTGAGCCGAGGAACGTCCGAGTCCGATTCACCCGCTGGGTGCGCCATGATCGCTTCGCTCGATCCAGGATAAGGTGCTGATGCCTATATCTGAATCGGCGTGAGCGTTGCGGAAAGCAGAGCGTCATCCGGGGAATGCGGGTTGAATCTTTGATTGGACATGCCGATGTCGCCGCGGAGGTACCAGCCCGAAGCGGGGGCAAACTCCTCGATCGGCGGCGGATAAAGCGGCGGGTAACCGCCCGGCATATCCGCTGCATGTGCCGTTGCCGCGAAGATTGCGACAGCGCCCGCGATGGACGCGACCTTTACGCTGACCATGACCTCACCCTTCTCGTCGAGCGGAGCAGCCGACGCGGCTCCACAGGAATCCAACGGAGGCGAGGATGGCAGCGAATGTTTAAGCGGAGATTAACCTTACTTTTTAACCGTGATTGTTAACGGACACGCCGCGAAAACAAGCGCCCGCGAACTCCATTTGGAATCCGCGGGCGTGATTTAACGTCTGGTTTACCGTTGCAGCAGAGCCGAAAACGCTCGCAGTTACGACGCGTCGATCTTGCCGATGTGGTGCTGCTGATACAGCTCGATGCCGAGTTCCTTGACCAGATGCAGCTGCTTCTCGAGGAAGTCGATATGATGCTCCTCGTCCTGCATCAGCTTCTCGAACAGGTCGCGGGTGACGTAGTCGCGCGCGCCATGACAATGCGTCGCCGCTTCCTCGTAGAGCGTGCGCGCCGAAATCTCGGCCTTGAGATCGCAGTCGAGGATCTCCTTCACGTTCTGGCCGATCTGCAACGGATCGAGCACCTGCATGTTGGGAAAGCCGTCGAGGAAAATGATGCGGTCGACCAGCTTGTCGGCGTGCTCCATCTCCTCGATGGATTCCTTGCGCCATTGCTTGGCCAGCGTATCCAGGCCCCAATTGTCCAGCAGGCGATAGTGCAGCCAGTACTGGTTGATGGCGGTGAGCTCGTGGCGCAGCGCCTTGTTGAGATATTCGATGACCTTCGGTTCGCCCTTCATCCTGCACTCCATGCTGTCGGCCCGATGGGAGCCCGAGACCACCGGCTGGTTAGAATATTTCTAGATTGGAGAGTTGGTTTCATCCAGCACCAATGGACACAAACGCCCATTCCCGAACGAAATACTGGGGATTTCAGTCCGCCGAATGACGGGCGCAGCCGCCGCAAGCGGTCGCCGCCGATTCCAGCGCCTCGTCCATGATCTTGCGGATGGTGCGGGCGCAGCGGCCGCATTGGGCGCTGCAGCCGAGGCAGCCGTAGACCTGTCCGGTCGAGCGCGGGCCAGACTCCGCCGTTACGGCGGTCCGCACGTCTTGGTCGCTCAAAACATTGCAGGAACAGACGATCATCAGGTGCCCCGGACGGATTTTCGTACCGTGCCGCCCGATCCGAGGCAAAACAAATCGACCAATTTTACAGCTTGTCTAAACTGTGAAACCGCTGAATTTCCGCGGCTTTTTGAGGCTTTCCACAGACCGCCGGTGCGGCAGCCGAGTATGTTGATCGCATTCTGAAAGGCATGAATCCAGCTGACTTGCCGGTCGAGCAGCCCACCAAGTACGAACTGGTAATTAACCTCAAGACGGCAAAAGCACTCGGCCTCACGGTACCACCTACGCTTCTGACAAGCGCCGACGAAATGATCGAATAGCGGTTCCATTTTCCGCAATACGCGGGAAAGTCATTCGATCCGCGGCTCAGGCCGCCACGTCGGTCAACGCCTCGACGATGCCGTCGACCACGTTCTCGACCAGGGACTTATCATCCCCCTCGGCCATCACCCGGATCACCGGCTCGGTGCCGGAGGGCCGGATCACCAGCCGCCCCTGTCCGTTGAGCTTTTGCTCCGCGCTCTTGATGGCGAGGCGGACCTTGGCGTCGTCGAGCGGCTTGCCGGTCTTGTAGCGCACGTTGCGCAGGATCTGCGGCAGCGGCTCGAACACGTGACAGACTTGGGAGACCGGCTTGTCCTGCTTCTGCACCACCGCGAGCACCTGGAGCGCGGCGACGAGGCCGTCTCCGGTGGTGGCGTAGTCCGACATGATGATGTGACCGGAGGCTTCGCCGCCGACGTTGTAGCCGTGCTCGCGCATGTGTTCGAGCACGTAGCGGTCGCCGACCGCGGTGCGGGCCATGGTCAGGCCGAGCTTGCCGAGATGGCGCTCCAGGCCCAGGTTCGACATCACCGTCGCGACCACGCCGGGCTTGCTGAGACGGCCATCCGCCTGCCAGCTTTCGGCGATCACGCCCATGATCTGATCGCCATCGACGATATGGCCGCGCTCATCGACCACGAGCAGACGGTCGGCGTCGCCGTCGAGAGCGATGCCGATATCGGCGCGCACCTCGCGCACCTTGGCCGCCAGCGCCGCCGGCTCGGTCGAGCCGCAATCCTTGTTGATATTGAAGCCGTCGGGGTCGACGCCGAACTTGATAACCTCGGCGCCCAGCTCCCACAGCGCGTCGGGCGCCACCTGATAGGCGGCGCCATTGGCGCAATCGATCACGATGCGCAGGCCGTCCAGCGACATGTTGCGCGGCAGCGTGCGCTTGGCGAATTCGATGTAGCGGTCCTGCACGCCGCCGATGCGCTTGGCACGGCCGAGGTCGGCGGATTTCGCCAGCCGCTTGCCGAGATCGCCGTCGATCATCTTCTCGATCTTGAGTTCGATCTGGTCGGACAGCTTGTAGCCATCCGGGCCGAACAGCTTGATGCCGTTGTCATCGTAAGGGTTGTGCGAGGCGGAGATCATCACGCCGAGATCAGCGCGCATCGAGCGCGTCAGCATGGCGACCGCCGGCGTCGGCATCGGTCCAGTCAGCAGCACATCCATCCCGACCGAGGTGAAGCCCGCCACCAGGGCGGTCTCGATCATGTAGCCGGACAGCCGCGTATCCTTGCCGATCAGCACGCGGTGGCGGTGCTCGCCGTTCTGGAACATGACGCCGGCGGCCTGCCCGACCTTGAGGGCAAGCTCGGGCGTGATCGTGCCGTTGGCGCGGCCACGAATGCCGTCAGTGCCGAAATACTTGCGAACCACGCTGAAGATCCCCGACCTCAAGCCAACGCGCCCGAATGAGCGCGTTTCCCCTTGCGGAAGACGTATAGGGCGAGTTTGCGCCCGATTGCTTCAAGAAATGTGTGCGATCGTTGCGTCCTGCCGACGCCAAGATCGTAACCTTATTAGATCGTTACCGGGCCTCCGGCAACCGGCCCCCCAATGCGGAAAAGCCGGCCAAAAGGCCGACTTTTTCGCGACAGCGGCCCGAAATCTCAAGCGGCGTCATCTTTTTCTTGGTCCTGCGTCAGCTTGTCGATCTTGCTCCTGGACGGCTGGGTGATGCTCACGGGGTCGGACCCGGCCATCGATTCCTCAAGCCCCTGCTCGAGCTTGCGCTCCATCGCGTCGTCCGGCTTCTCGTGCGCCGGGGTATGCTTCACGTCGGGATTGCCGCCACGCATTTTGGTCGCGGGATGCGCGTTATCCGCCATCGATATCTCCTCTGGGTGAATTCGGTCCGATACCAACGCCCGGCGGGGCGTTTGCGTTCCAAGCCGGCGGCCATGGCCCGAGATTTTACGGAAGCCGTCCACCTTCGAAATGGAAGGTCCATCCGGCGGATGCCACCGCGTTTTCCACCATCTCACGCACGCGCGCATAATCGATTTCACCGCCGCCAGCCGCCGAGATATCGGTGCGTGTACCCGAACGCTTCCAGCCGCTCGTCGTCGTCGTTTCAATCGTAAAAGTCGGCGGCGGGATGCCCCAACTGCGTTCCAGCACCGCTTCCCGGAAGTGCACAATGCGCTCGGCCTCGGCGAGAAGGCACGACATGCGGTAGACGACCTTGCGGCCGCCCAGCCACCATTTGGCTTTGATCGATTCGCGTGTGCCAGCGAGGGCGCCGTTGTTCTCGCTGATCGTAACCCCCGCTTTGGCGAAGGCCGATTTCAATATTTCGCGAAGTTCATTTGGGGTCATCGTGATCTCTTTGTTTTCCAACTAAGCACAGCAGCGCGGCGCACATTTGATGCAAGTCGAGACTTGGCCGCGCTGGGCCGTTCATCTTGCATGCATGATCGGAACAGTGCGCCACAGAGCCATTGCGGCAGGATCGTTCGCAGCCGGATTTTCGTTCGCCCAAGCACCCGCCGTTGCGGCCGAGGCACCGGCCCTCTCGCCGGCGTGACGCAATTCGATATGCAGATTCCGTTCTTCCTGCGTAACGGTGTGACGATCAGGGTCACCTGCAATGCCACAAACGGCGCGGTCAAGTGTGTGGGGGGGGCATCGTCCGCTAGAGCGGTTTCCACCCGATGTGAATCAATTTAAGCAGCGAGGGATTCCCTAACTCCTGCAAATCAGATTCGATGTTCGCTCCCATTAGCGGCGAGGGCGATCATGGCAAAGGGCTATTCGACGGACTTGAGAGATCG
>JAPLPD010000327.1 GCA_026400395.1 Alphaproteobacteria bacterium
AACGCACGACGCCCGCCCGTTCGCGCTCCGACGCGCTCATCGTCAGTAATCCCCTGTCCATCAATGCCCCGTCGAATCAAACTCGAAAAGGGGACATTCTCACTTTGCACAAAGGGGACATTCTCATTGTGCGCTAACAGTCGAGTGCATCGACCTGGCGCGCGAGAATTGCTACGGTTTCGATGGGCACGGCCACAGGGCGCCGCCATCGGTCCAAGAACCCGCCATCCCGCACCCATCCGAAACGGGGGTAATAGGGGACGATAAGCTTGATCTTGCCATCCGGCGTCCGGACGACCTGCTGGATGAATCCAATCGTCGAATCCTCCCAGTCTAGCACGGGCAGACCAACCAGAAAGCCGACACGTACCGGCTGGGGAAACCGGCGGCTCATCTTCTCCTCAGGCGTCAGCTCCTTCTGACCCGTATCGGCGGCTGGAGCCGCGTCACGTTGCGGCGCGGCTGCAACAACGAGACCGCGCACGGTTTCTGCCGCCACCGGAGTGCAAAAACAGCCGGCGGCGAGCGCGCAGGCCAGCGCGACTGTCATTGCAATGTGTTCAACACAAGGTCGTGTCTTGCCTGTGAAAGTCATTTCCGTTCGTATCGCCCCATCGATGAGATTTGAGAGCTGAGCATTGAAGATGAGCGACGGTCCGGTCAAATCAACTGAGCGTTATCCACGCAAGCTGCATCCACTGCCGCTTCGCATCATGCATTGGGTCAACGCGATCACGATGATCGTGCTGATCGGCAGCGGGTGGAAAATCTACAACGACGAGGTTCTGTTCGGCTGGCTGCATTTTCCCAATGCCATAACTTTAGGCATGGAAGCGCAGCATGCCCTGCAGTGGCACTTCTTCGCCATGTGGATCCTGATGGTCAACGGACTCTGCTATCTCGCTTATGGTTTTTACACCGGCCGATTCCGCCGCAAGCTGCTGCCGATCTGGCCGAGCGCAATCGTGGCCGATATTCGCGACGCGTTGCGCTTTCGCCTCGCCCACGACGACATCACCCACTACAACGCGGTGCAATAGGTCCTCTACGCTGGCATCATCGCGGTCATTGTCCTGCAGGTGCTTTCGGGCTGGGCCATCTGGAAGCCGGTGCAGCTTTCCGAACTGACGTCGCTGTTCTACGACTTCCAGGGCGCGAGGCTCGCGCATTTCATCGGGATGGCGGCGATTGTGGCCTTCCTGGTGATCCACGTTGCGCTTGCGCTCATCGTGCCAAAAACCATCGTTGCGATGGTTGATGGCGGCCCTCCCGAGCCGCAAGACAAGCCCAACCCCGCGCTCACGCCGGCCGAATAACGGAACGCACCCATGCCGATTCGCTCGCCATCCAGCTCCATATTTCGCCCGAAGGGCGGCGTCGATCCGCGCGCGCTCGATCGGTGGAAGCCGATCGTCGACGAGGTCAACCGCCGAAACCTGTTGCGCGGGACGTTCAGCGTCGGGGCGCTTAGCATGCTGACCGGATGCTCCGTTAGCGACACCAGCCCGATGAAATCTTTCATGTCGGCGGTGTCGTCGTTCAACGACGCGTTTCAGCAACTCATGTTCAGGCCGGTCCATCTGGCGCCAACCTATCGGGAAGATCAGGTGGTGAAGCCGCCGCGCTTCAACGCCTACTACGACATCGAGGACGTCAAGCCGGTCGACGCCAGCACCTGGAAGCTGGAAATCGCCGGACTGGCCGACAATAAGTCGCCTTGGACGGCCGAACAGATCGGCCGATTGCCAGAACAGGAAATCATCGTCAGGCATATCTGTGTGGAAGGCTGGGACTACATCGGCCAGTGGTCCGGTGTGAACCTGAAGCAGTTTTTGGAACGCATCGGCGCGGATACAAGAGCGAAGTACGTCGCGTTCAAATGCGCGGACGACTATACCGAATGCCTCGATATGGCGACGGCGCTGCATCCGCAAACCATCCTGGCCACCAAGTATGCGAAGCAGCCGATTACCGATCCTTTCGGCTTTCCGCTTCGGTTGCGCACATCGACGAAGCTCGGGTTCAAGTATGCCAAGTGGATCACCGCCATCGAAGTGACCAACCGGTTCACCGGAACTTATTGGTCGGAGCGCGGGTTCAACTGGTTTGCCGGGATTTAGGCGTACGCGCCCGTATCACGGTCGCTGTGTTGTTTTCCGGTAGATGCGCCACGCGTCGGGCTTGCTTTCGACCAGGCGGTAGAACGGGCTCGCTGAGAATGGGTCGCGGCGCCAGGCGCCGTCCTGCGCGGTAACGACGATGGTGTCGCACCTGAAGTGCTCCGCCAGTTGCTCGATGTCATCGGGTTTAGGATCGCCAGAGAAGACGCGGATGAACTGCGCCTCGATCTCGGCGCGGCGGGCTGCCGGGATCGGGGCAAACGGGATGGCAAGCTCGCTTCCGGCGTAGCACGAGCGGCGGTGGGCCAGCAGCGCCCATGAGATATTGACCGGCCATGGAGTCATGTCGCTCAGGAAGGCCGGATTGTTGGCGATGCGCTCCGTTGGAGCGGTGTGCCGCCGCGCGGAATCCCACATGGCGGGGCTCGCAGCGAACACGCGTTCGGACGGTTTGCGCAGGCCGTCGATATTCTCGTGAAGGATCTTGACGCTTTCCGGCAGGCTGAAGATCGCGCCGGCCGCCGCCACCATCGTTGCCATCCTGACGTCGTTGCGCGGCCAGCGCGAAATCAGGGCGGCGCTGATAGAGACAAGCGTCATGACCGCCGGCAACACCGCGCGCCAGCCGAGGTCGTTGTTGTCGGCGATGACACTGGCCATGAGCCATCCGACGCTAAGGCTGACCAGCGTCAGCAGGGCAATCGCTCGCACCAAAAGCTGCTGCTCCGCATCGCGCGCGCGGTCTTTGAACAGCAGGAAGAGCCCGGCCATTCCGGCGAGAAAGTATGCGGGAAATTCAACCGGGAGATAAACCAACCAGTAGGCCGGCACGTCCAGCACGCGCCGGATAGCGGAAGGGAATGCGCTTCCAAGCACTGCGACGGGCTGCAAGGCTATCAACGCGCTGTGGCCCCGCATTCCGGCGGCCGAAAGTTGATCGTGGATGAAGGGCATGGCCAGGAGGAGTGCGATGGCGCCCGCGCTCGCGGCATGCAGAACGAACCGCGGGCGTTCCGCCGCTGCAATCGATATCAGGCACAATGCCGCGATCGAGACCGCGGCGAGTGCCAGAACCACACCACCGACCCAGACCGAGCATTCGAACGCCGCCGCCGCGATGATGCCGGCGAACGCCGCTTCGATCCATGTCCCGCGGCCGCCAAGCCGGAGCAGCAGCGTGCAAACGATGACCACGCACATGGCCGATGCGACGTGTTGCGGAGCCCACGAAACCTGAAAAAGTGCGCCGCCGAATCCCGACCTCTCGCCGATCAGTGCCGGAATCATTTCGGGCCAAATCCAGTCGAGCGTGGTGCGGAGCGAGGCCGTGGCTGCAAGCAGGATGGCGATGACCGCCGCTGGCATGCGTCCGCCGACCCGCAAGGCCAAGCCGGCCATGGTCATCACGGAGGCAAATGCCGTGAATCCCGTCAACGCGGCGTCAGCCTCCCAGCCGCTGACACCTGATGCCAATGCCGCGAGCGCGGCGCTGAAGTGCCATAAATAGTAATACGCCACTCGATCCGGCGTGCCGGGTTCTCCGATGAATGGATTTGCCAGCGGGACCCCGGAGCGCAGCATCTCATCGACCATCGCGATCTTGGAATGATCGAAGATCGGCGATGCTAAAGTGATGCCATCCATTGTGCGCTTCGGCAGGATTCCCGCCATTGGGCCAATTGCCAGAACGGCTGCTGCGAGCACGGCCAGAACCACAAAAATTGATATGGCTTTCGGCTTCCAGACGCCCTGCCGCCAGCTTACGGCCAGCGCGGCTGCGACGGCCAGTCCGGCCATCGTCAGCACGGTGAGCCGCTCCATCCCGGCCCATCCAAACAGCGGAAGCGCCAGAGCGTTCGAAACGGCCCAGCCGAACGCCGGCGCCCACAACAGGCAACACGGTTGCGAGATGCGCTTTGCGATAGGCAGGCCGACGATAGCGTAGAACACCGTCATGGCGGCCGCACAAAACAATACGTTGCCGAGTTGGGCCATGACTCAATGTATCAGTTACGTTGGAATTGTTGTGGGTTGCCGCCGCGTTCCGCTTCTGATGCTAAGCACTATTGCGTGAGCGCGTCACGAGCGTTGTCATTTCCTAGTTGAACCGGTTAAGTGTCGAGTTCATTTAACCCGGCCGGTTACGTCGGGAATGCGAGGGAGGCAAGCCAAGTGCAGACGATTGAGCGGTCTATCCATCGTATCGTTGCTGACTTCATCAGAATCGCGTTCTGCGCTGCGGCTGTTGCGTGCGCGTCCGCCGCGGCTGCGCAGAATGTTCCGAGTGGCCCCGTGAAACTGATTGTCCCGGTTCCGGCCGGTGGCGTGACGGACGTGATGGCTCGCGTCGTCGGCCAGCGCCTGCAGGAGATGTGGGGGCAGACCGTCGTGGTCGAGAACAGGCCAGGCGGAAACTACGGCGTGGGAGCGCAGACCGTCGAGCGTTCTCCGGCCGATGGGCTGACCCTACTCGTAGCGCCCGATTCCACCTTCACCGCCAATCCCGCGTTGTTCTCCAAGCTGATCTACGATCCGGAGGGCTTTACTCCCATCTCCGTCCTCTGCCGGGGGACGCCGATGTTGATCGTCAATCCTTCGCTGCCAGTGAAGACCGCCTCCGAGCTGGTCGCTTATGTGAAGGCTAGCCCAGGCAAGATTAGCTACGGCTCGTTCGGCACGGGGACCTATGCCCATCTCAGCATGGAAGACCTCAAGCAGCGCACCGGAATGGACATGCAGCACGTTCCCTATCGCGGCGCGGCGCCGGGCTTGACGGGACTGCTGGGCAATGAGGTGTCGGTGATGCTCCTCAACCTGTCCAGCGTCGAGGAGCAGGCCAAATCCGGCAAGGTGAGGTTGCTTGCCGCGGCCACGGAGAGGCGGGTCCCGACGCTGCCGGACCTGCCGACCTTGTCCGAGACGGTGTCTGGTTTCACGACGTCGGTGTGGTTCGGCCTCTGGGGGCCGGCCAGGATGCCGCCCGCGCTTCTTGCGAAGATTCAGGCTGACGTGTCGAAGGCGCTGGACGCGGCGGAGACCCGGCAATTCTTCAAGACGAACAGCTTCGAGCGCGTCGATCTTTCGCCTCCGGAATTCGCCAAGCTCATTCAAAGCGACCTGAAGCACTGGACGACCTTGATCAATGCGGTTGGCGCAAAGATCGACTGAGGAAAACATGAAAGTACTTATCACGGGCGGCATGGGCGTCATTGGCGCCGAGACCAGCCGCAAGTTCGTCAACGAAGGCCATCGCCCCGTCATCTTCGCGCGTCATCGCGATGAGAGCTTGATCAGCGATATTCTGGACAAGGTCGATGTCGAACTGGGCGACGTGCTCGACATGCCGCGCATTCTGCAGGCGATCAAGAAGCACATCGTGACGCACATCGTTCACTCGGCGGCGTTCGTGGGCGCGGTATCGGCGGCCAATCCCGCTCTCAGCATCCAGGTCAACGTGATGGGACTGGTCAACATACTGGAGGCGGGGCGTGCTCTCGACGTCAAGCGCGTGGTGTTCACCAGCGCCAAGGGCGTTTACGGGCCGATGATCGGCGAATACGGCTCGCCGACCTGGAAGCCGGTGTCGGAGGATATGCCGGCGAAGCCCAAGCGGATCTACGATTCGGCGAAGTTCATGGGTGAGAACGTCTGCGCCTATTACAACGACAACATGGGTATTGAGACCGTGTCGCTGCGCTTTGCCTCGACCTACGGCCCGGGCAAGACCGCGCGACACGGGCCGATGGCGGTGATGAGCCGCATCGTCGAAAACCCGGCGCACGGGCTGCCGTTCAAACTGGAGCAGGGCGGCGATGACAAGGACGATTTCATCTACAACAAGGATTCGGCGCTCGGCATCTATCTCGCCACCACCGCCGATAAAGTGAAGAGCCGCGTCTACAACATCGGCACCGGCGTCGGCGTGACGCTGCGCGACTTCGAGCGAGTGATCAAGAAACACATTCCTGACGCCAAGATGGATATCGGCGGCGGTTTGAATTTCTACGGCTTCGCCTACCCGGCCACCGGAGTTTATGAAATTTCGCGGGCGCGTGACGAGTTGGGCTACAAGCCCGAGTTCGATCTGGAGCGCGGCATCGCGGACTATCTCGCGGCGCTCAAGCGGATGAAGGGCTAACCGCTCCGCGATCGTTTCGGTCGCGGGTGAGGCATTGGGCGGCACCCCCGAATTCGCGTGGCGAATCACGCGATGGCCCGCTGGGTGGCCGGGCGCTTCAAGCCGCCGGCCCCGGTCGGCGCCCTTTGCTATTGGCTTAAAAACAGCGGTTTTTCGCTTGAAAACGGCCGATGCACGCGCTGCTGCGCCCTCAGTTCCACGAAACAACAGCCGCGGAACGACAAAGCTGTGTAAATCCCCGCAGCCCGCCTTTCAGCCGGTGATTCCCGAAATATGTTTCGCGCTCGAATCACAAGGAGCAACAATGCAGACCCAGATGACGAAGTCGCAACTGATCGAGAAGATCGCACAGCTGCGTGAGTTGGCGAAGAAGGACGTGAAGGGCATGATGGAGGCCCTCGCCGAAGTGGGCTACAAGGAGCTGAAGAAGAACGGCGTGTTCGTTGTTCCCGGCTTTGCCAAGTTCGTCGTCATCAAGAAGGCCGCCACCAAGGCGCGCAAGGGCGTGAACCCGTTCAACGGCGAAGAGATGATGTTCAAGGCCAAGCCGGCCCGTAAGGTCGTCCGCGCCCGTCCGGTCAAAGCCGCGAAGATGGCCGTCTGATATTTCCGATCTGTCGCGTAGAAACAGCCGCCCGCACCACGGGCGGCGGTTTTATTTTGGCAATCAGGATGGCTTCGGGCCGGCATGCTCCAGCAGCGAGATCAGCCCGATCAGGATTTGCGCCGGCGAAGGCGGGCAGCCGCGAATATGAAGATCGACCGGCACTACATCGTCGACGGCGCCGCCGACCGCGTAGCTGCCGGAGAATATGCCGCCGTCCACCGCGCAGGCGCCGAGAGCGATAACCCATTTCGGATCCGGCGTCGCCTCGTAGGTCCGCAACAGCGCCTCACGCATGTTCAGGGTGACCGGGCCGGTGACCATCAACACATCGGCATGGCGCGGCGATGCGACGAAACGCAGGCCGAGGCGTTCGAGATCGTAGAACGCGTTGTTGAGCGCGTGGATTTCGAGTTCGCAACCGTTGCAGGAGCCGGCATCCACATGGCGGATCGACAATGAGCGGCCGAGCCGCGCCCGCGCGGCGCGCTTGGCGCTCTCCGCCAGTTCGGCGAGATACGCCGGATCTGACGCGGGCGGTGCCTCGGTGAGCGGGCCACGGGTCAGGCTGTCCAACAGCGTCTTGCGCATGTGCTTCGCCTTAGAGGTCGTGGCCCGAATACGAGCAGTTGAACGATTTGTTGCAGAGCGGAAAGTCGGCGACGATGTTGCCTTCGATCGCGGTTTCCAGCAGCGGCCATTGGAACCATGACGCGTCGCGGAGGTGGCAGCGCTCGATCCGGCCCGCGCCGTCGATTCGCAACCACACCAGGACGTCGCCCCGGAAGGCTTCAACGAGGCCGAGACCTTCGCAGGGCTGGCCGCTCGCTTCGACCGCGCCGCGGAATTCGCCCGGCGGCAGACGCTTGAGAATCTGATCGATCAGCGAAAGGCTCTGCTCGACCTCGCGGATGCGGACCCACACCCGCGCGTTGACGTCGCCGGCATCCAGCACCGGCACTTCGAAGACGAGATCGTTGTAGGGCGCGGCAACGGTCAGGCGGCGCGCGTCGAAGTCGCGGCTCGACGCCCGGCCGACATATCCGCCGGCGCCGAACTGGCGCGCCAAGGCCGGCGTGACGATCCCGGTGCCGACGGTGCGGTCCTGCAGCGAGGCGGTGTTGTCATAGAGTGTGATCAGCCCCGGAAATGCGGTGCGGAGTTCCGCCAGTAAAGCCCGCAGCACCGCTGGCCCATCGGCGGCGATGTCGCTAGCGGCGCCGCCTGGCACGACAAGGTCCATCATCAGCCGATGGCCGAAGCAGGCTTCGGCCGCGCGCAGCACGCGCTCACGCAAGATGCCGCATTGCGCATGCATCAGTGAAAACGAAGCGTCGTTGCAGATCGCGCCGATGTCGCCGAAATGATGGGCCAGCCGCTCCAACTCGGCCATCAGCGCGCGAAGGTAAATGGCGCGGGGCGGAGCGGTGGCCTGCAGCGCGGCCTCAACCGCCTGCGCAAAGGCGAGGGCGTAAGCGACCGTGCTGTCGCCCGAGGTGCGGCCGGCAAGCTTTGCTGCCTGCTCGAGCGGCGCGCCCTTCATCAACGACTCGATGCCCTTGTGCACGTAGCCGAGCCGCTGCTCGAGCCGCACCACGAATTCGCCATTGGCGGTGAAGCGGAAATGGCCGGGCTCGATGATGCCTGCATGGACCGGACCGACCGGAATCTGGTGCAACCCTTCGCCCTCGGCGGTAAGGAATTCGTAGGGCGAGGGCGTGGTGGCCGCGCTCTGCTGGCCGAGCGGATGGCGGACGGTCCAAAATCCGAGATCGAGCCAAGGGCGGGTGTCGGGCGCGCCGGCCGCATCAAGGCCGTGCAGATCGCGGATCGCGCGTTCAAGCCGGATGGCCGGCGGATGCTGCGCGCCGACGCTGGGGTAGGTCCTGTCCTGGCAGGTGTAGCTGACCACGGCGATGCCGCTGCCATCGGCGGCCAGCAGCGCCATGTGCACCTGCGGCGCGTCGCCCCAAAGCCCCAGCAGCGTGCAGCGGCCAGCGGCGAGATGCTCAGTCGCCTGCTTCCAGCCGTCGGCCGCAACGGACGCGCGCGGCCACGGCCGGTGCTGCCGGCCGGTTTCGCGGTGGATGATGGTATCGAGCAGGGCCATCGTCCTATCCTAGAAACTTGGCGACGTTCTGAAAGCCCGCCACCAGCGATGGCGGCATGTAGAAGCCGGCCACGAACACGATGGCGAGGTGGGCGAACATCGGCACGTAGGAGGCCTCAGCCGGGGCGTTTGTCCCGCGCGGCGGGCCAAACGCGACCGTGTTGAGCCGCAGCAGCAGGCCTCCCAGGGCGACCAGAATTCCGGACACCAGAATCAGCACCAGCCAGGGCTTGCGCGAGAAGGTCGAACTCACCACCAGAAACTCACTCATGAAGATGCCGAAAGGCGGCAGCCCGGCAATCGCGACGACGCCGAGCACGAGGCCCCAGCCGAGCACCGGATGGGTCTCCGTCAGCCCGCCCATATCGTCCATCTTCTGGGTGCCCTTGACCTGGACGATGTGGCCGACCGCGAAGAAGATCGCCGACTTGGTCAGCGCATGCATGGTCATGTGCAGAAGGCCCGCGAAATTGGCGAGCGGTCCGCCCATGCCGAAGGCGAACACCATGATGCCCATGTGCTCGATCGACGAATAGGCGAACATGCGTTTGATGTCCCGCCGCCGGTACAGCATGAAGGCGGCGAACACGCAGGAGATCAGCCCCATAGTCACCATCAGCGGGCCGGGCGCGATGGCGGCGGGGTTGAGCGCCAGCAGCATCTTAAACCGCAGCAGCGCATAGAGTGCGACGTTCAAAAGCAGGCCGGACAGCACCGCCGAGATGGGCGTCGGCCCCTCCGCGTGAGCGTCCGGCAGCCAGGCGTGCAGCGGCGCGAGGCCGACCTTGGTGCCATAGCCAAGCAGCAGGAACACGAAGGCGACGTTGAGCAGCGCCGGGTCGAACTTCGCGGCGTGGGTGACCAGCACGCTCCACTCCATCGCCGAGGCGCCTTCGCCGAGGACAGGGCGCGCCGCCATGTAGATCAGGATGGTGCCGAACAGCGCCAGCGCAATGCCGACGCTGCCGAGGATGAAATACTTCCACGCCGCCTCCAGCGCCTCATGGGTGCGGTAGATGCCGACCATCAGAACGGTGGTGAGCGTTGCGATCTCGATGGCGACCCACATCAGGCCGATGTTGTTGGCGACCAGTGCGAGGTTCATGGCGAACATCAGCACTTGGTACATCGCGTGATAGAACCGCACATAATGCGGCTTCAGCCGTCCGATGTCGATTTCATGGCCGATGTAGCTCGCGCTGAACAGGCTGGTCGTGAACGCGACAAAGGTCGTGAGCACGATGAAGACCTTGTTCAGGTCATCGACCAGCAGATAGGCCCCGGAACGCGGTTCCACCACGAACATCGACACGGCGGTGGCGAACGTCAGCAGTGCCGCCAGCACATTGAGCCGGGCGGTCAGCCGATAGCCGGGTAATGCGGCGAGCAGGCACGCCGCCAGCACGGGGATGAGCAGGACGCCGCTGAGCGCGTCGATGGTCATCGCTGCTCTCCGCGGAAGCGATCCATCGCCTGCATATCGACGGTGTCGAAGCGTTCGCGGATACGGAACAGGAAAATGCCGATGACGATGAACGCGATCAGCACGGAGAACGCCACACTGATCTCGACCACCAGCGGCATGCCTTTGGCGCCGGTCGCCGCCAGCACCAAGCCGTTCTCGAGCGACATGAAGCCGATCACCTGGCTGACCGCGTTGCGCCGGGTCACCATCATCAGCAGGCCGAGCAGCACCACCGACAGCGCGAAGGCGAGATCCTCGCGCGCCAGCGGATCGGCGTCCGCGGTCACCCGCAGCATCACCACCATGGACAAGGCGACAAGCCCTATTCCGAGCAGCATCGCCGGGCCGGCGCCCACCACGGTCTCGATCTCTCGGTGAATGCCGAGACGCACCATGATCCGGCGCAGCGAAACCGGAATGACGATCGCCTTGAACATCAGTGCGATGGCCGCCGTGATGTACAGATGCGGCGCCTCCTGGATGTAGGCTTGCCACGCCACCGATAACGCCAGCACCAGCGCATGCGCGGCGAACACGTTGATCAGCGCCGAGAGGCGGGCCTGATAGAGCTGAATAAAGCTCATCAGCACCAGCGAGCCGGCCAGCATGTGGGCGATGTCGAACGTCAGGCCGCGCATCAGAAGGCCCCCGATACGAAGCGCAGAAGCGTCGCCAGCAACGCCAGCATCAGCGCCGCGCCGAGGAATCCCGGCACGCGAAACACGCGCATCTTGGCGATGGATGTCTCGAACACCGCGAGCAGGAGGCCGCCGACGGCTATCTTGGCCGCGTATGCCGCCACGCCGGCCAGCAGCATGCGGGGCTCCGCGTTTGGCGGGCTGATGCCCCACGGCACGAACAGGCAGGCGATCAGCGAGATGTACACCAGGAGTTTGAGCGCGGCGGACAGTTCGATCAGCGCGAGATGCCGGCCGGAATACTCCAGAACCATCGCCTCGTGAACCATGGTGAGTTCGAGGTGCGTCGCAGGATTATCGACCGGGATGCGCGCGTTCTCGGCGATGGCGACGATGATCAGCGCGATCAGGGCAAGGCCGAGCGACACCCGCAGCCCGACCTCAGGGGAATTCATGAACGCTGACATGGTGGTCAACTGGGTGGAGCCGGCGATCAGCGCCAGCGTGAAAACGATCATCAGCATCGCCGGTTCGGCGAGCGAGGCAAACATCATCTCGCGGCTCGATCCGATGCCGCCGAAGCTGGTGCCCACGTCGAGCCCCGCGAGCGCCAGGAAGAAGCGCGCGCTGCCGAGGACGGCGATGATGGCGATCAGGTCCGCCGACCAGGAGAACATCAGGCCGCCGCCGAATGTCGGCACCAGCGAAGCGGCGATCCAGGTGGCGGCGAAAACGAAGTACGGAATGACGCGGAACAGCCATGAGGCGTTTTCCGCCAGCACGGCCTCCTTACGGGTGAGCCGGATCAGATCGCGGTAGGGCTGCAACAGCGGCGGGCCCTGCCGCCGCAGCAGCCGTGCTTTCACCTTGCGGACAAACCCGGTGAGCAGCGGCGCCAGCAACAGCACCAGCAGCATCTGGGCGCCCTGAAAGGCGATGTCGCGGATCACAGCCATATCGCAAGCACCAGAAGCAGAAGGACCAGTGCCGCAAATACCAGCGAGAGATAGCTGCGGATGGTGAGGAATTGCAGGCGATTGAGGTGCTCGGCGGCAAAGGCGACAGCAACCGTGAGCGGCGCGTAAAGCGTGTCCCAGATCGGATCGCGCACCTCCACCGTCAGGCGGGCTGGGGCGGTGGAACCGGGCGGCGGCATTTTTCCGAGTTCGCGCGCGCCGAACACGACGCTGCCAAACACGCGGCGGATCGGCTGCGCGAAGCTGTCGGCGCTGTATTGCGCGAGCGGGCCCGCCGGCGGATATCCGCAACCCCAGGCCGTGCCGCGGCGAAGCTTGCTCGACCCGAGCCGGTGAATGGCGAAAGCCGCCATCGCCCCCGATGCGGCCATGAACACGAACACCAGCAGACCGTTGTAGGAGCTGCGGCCTTCGGCGATCGGAACGATCGAAAGCCATTCCACGCCGGTCTGGATCGGCATGCGGCCGCCGGTTAACGACTGCACCACCGGGGCCAGCGCATCGATGAATGGGCCCGGCAGGATGCCGGCGATCAGGCACAGGGCGGCGAGGACGTACATTGCTGTCAGCGAACGGCCATCAGTTTCCTGCGCGCCGCTGGCCGCTGGCGAGCGCGCGCGGCCCAGGAAGCAGATGCCGAACGCGCGCACGAAACATGCGCCCGCAAGCGCGGCCGACAGCGCCAACAGAGCGCCGACCGCGGGCACCATCAGCTTCAGACCCCAGGACGGCAACTGCGGGCTCAGCAGAATGGCCTGAAAGGCCAGCCATTCGGACACGAAGCCATTGAGCGGCGGCAGTGCGGAGATCGCCACGCAACCGGTCAGGAACACGAACGCTGTCTGCGGCATGCGGTGGATCAGCCCGCCGAGTTGCTCCATGTCGCGGGTGCCGGTGGCGTTGAGCACGCTGCCTGCGCCGAAGAACAGCAGGCACTTGAACAGCGAATGGTTGAACACATGGAACAGGCCGGCGGTCAGCGCCAAAGCGGCGGCGAACGCGAAACCTTCGGCCTTGAAGGCCAGCGACAGCCCAAGCGCGGCGAAGACGATCCCGATGTTCTCGATCGTCGAATAGGCCAGCACGCGCTTGAGATCGCGCTGCATCAGCGCATAAAGCACGCCCATCACCGCCGTGATTCCGCCGGCGGCCAGCACCACCAGGCTCCACCACCAGCTGGGCGTGCCGAGCAGGTCGAACACGATCCGCACGAATGCGTAGACCGCGACCTTGGTCATCACGCCGCTCATCAAGGCCGAGACGTGACTGGGGGCGGCCGGATGCGCCAGCGGCAGCCACGCATGCAATGGAACAAGTCCCGCCTTCGAGCCGGTGCCGACCAGCGTGAGAATCAGCACAAGCGCGGCCAGGCCGCCGGCGGGGTGAGCCGCGCGGATTGCATCGAAGCCGTAGCCGCCGTCGGCGCCGGCAAGCAGACCGAACCCAAGCAGCAAAGCCAGCGTGCCGAAGCTTGCCATCAGCAGATAGATGGTTCCGGCGCGCAGGTTTTCGGCGACCCGATGATGGGCGATCACCAGCGCCCACGAGGTGAGCGACATGAACTCCCACGACACCAGAAAGGTGAAGGCGTCGTCCGCCATCACCACGAGGTTCATCGCGGCGAGATACACGGGATAGAATGGCAGCACCCGCTGGGGCGAATCATCGTGGCGGCCGTAGCCGAGTGCGAACAGGCTCGCCGCCGCGCCGCCGAGATTGACCACGAACAGAAAAAACGCCGCCAGCGCGTCGATCCGGAAATGCGCGCCAAGCCAGGGCAGGCCGAGAGGCAATGTAACGGCCGAAATCGCCCCGCCGTATCCGAACAAGCTGAACAGAGCGATTGCACCCAGAACCAGCGTTATAGCCAGACACGCGCCGTAGACCAGGCTGGTGGCGCGTGCGCCGCGTGGAGCAGCGCAAAGTGCGATGGCCAGTGGACTCAAGGCCAGCAACGCGGCCACGGCGGTGAGGGCCTGGACAATCATCGGCGCCTCGGGCGCTCACGGAAGGTGCGGGCGCAGCCGCTCATTTGAGCCGAACCCCGCGTCCGCCGCCGGCGCTGACCGCGCCTTCGCCGATCAATTCGATGCCGTTCGCCGCCAAGCTATCGACCAGCTTCATCAGCGAGTCGACATTGCCGCGCACGAGGCCATCGGACGCTTCCATGCGCTGGATCGTCGGAAGCGACAGGCCCGAGCGGAGCGCCATCTCGCGTTGATCGATGCCGAGCAACGCCCGCGCGGCGCGCATTTGTGTGGCGGTGATCATGACAAGCCGAGGGTGGTAGATAGAGAGATGAGTGCTATGCAAAGTATGACATTAGATAGATGAACGCGCAATACTGATGTAATATACATCATTTATGGATGGACACGTGTTTCCCGGCCGGCGGCCTCGCCGGCAGGTGGTAGAAGGCGGATCACGGGATTCCGAAACAAGGGGCGGCGGGATGAGCGAGCGCGTGCAGAAGGCGATCCGCGATCTGGTGGTGGCGAACCGCATCCTTGGCAACGAAGGTGTCGTCGATGCCTTCGGCCACATCAGCGTCCGCCATCCGGACCACGCCGGTCGCTATTTCCTGGCATGCTCACGCAGCCCGGGTCTGGTGACCGAGGACGACGTCGTGGAGTTCGATCTCGACAGCAACCGGCTCGACGGCACCGACCGCGCGATCTACGCCGAGCGCTTTATTCACGGGTGCTTGTACAAGGCGCGGCCGGACGTCATGTCGGTGTGCCACAGCCACGCCCACGCGGTGGTGCCATTCACGGTGACCAACACTCCGATCGAGCCGATCTGGGTGATGGCGTCGGGCAGCGGCACGGACGTCCCCAACTGGGATATCCGCGAAGAGTTTCCCAACGAAGGCACCATGCTGGTGGTCAACGATGCGACCGGGCGGTCGCTGGCGAAGAAACTCGGATCGGGAAAGGTGTGCCTGCTGCGCGGTCACGGCGCGGTGATAGCGACCGACGGGCTCAAGGCCACCGTGATGGTGTCGATCGGTTTGATGTGCAACGCGGCGATGCTGATCCAGGCGCACACGCTGGCGCAGGGCCGTGGCGATGCCGCGGTGAAACACCTGAGCCCGGCCGAAGTCGAGAACACGAGCAGGATTTTGCTCGGCCCCCTGGGTCTCGACCGCGCCTGGGAGTACTGGCGCGTGCGCGCCGGCTTTCCCGCGACTGAGGACTAAGCTTGGAGTGTGGTTGTGGGCGCCTATCCATGTCATGGCCGGGTCAAGCCGGCCATAACGAACTTCGATTGCGCACTTATGGAAAGCGCGCTGGCCTAATTGACCGCTTCGAATCGGTAGTAGCTCGCGAAGCGCATCAGTGGCTCGTCGCTCATCGCAAACCATTGCGCGTCCGAGGTGGCGTGGTGGGCAATGGCGTTCCAGCCCGGCGCGACGAAGGTGTCGCCCCGCTTCCAGGAAAAACGCTGATCGCCGACGGTGCTCTCGCCCGCGCCTTCCATCACATGGAAGATCGTGTTGGCGGTGGTACGATAACCCCGCGTTTTCTGGCCGGAGGGCAGCCGCTCCACTGTGAGCCCCATTGGCGGCATGGTCGGCGCCTCAAGCGTGATGCGCGGCCCGTGGAAGCCTTCGTTGTCCGCCCGCGCGGCGTCGAGCTTTCGCGCGATGTCGACGCGCCGGAAGCGAAATGGCGACGTCTCCACCACGCTGTCGATCTTCGCGTGCTTCTGCGGATGCTCCTGGAAGAACATCGGCTCCAGCAGATGAGTCAGCGGCACGTCGAGCCCGTCGAACCAATAGGCCGGTTCGTCACCGTCGTGGCCGTGTCCGTGCCAGCTCCAGCCGGGCGTCAGTACCACGTCGCCGGTTTCCATCGGCGTCTTCTCGCCATCGACCACCGAATAGGAGCCTTTGGCGTCAATGATCACGCGGAGCGCATGGGATGAATGCCGGTGCGAGGGCGCGTGCTCGCCGGGCAGGATCATCTGATAGGCGCATACCAGCGTGCGGCTGGTCTCGAAGACCGCACTTGGTGTCGGATTGCGCATCACGAGGTTGCGGCGTTCGGCGAGCGCCACGTCGATCAGCCGGCCCGCGGCATCGAGACCGGCCTTGGCGTTTTCGTAGGTCCAGTGCGCGGGCACGAACTCCGGTCGCGGCTCGCCCCACAGGATTGGCTTTTTGCGCGGCACCCAGCCGGGCGTGAAGTTCACCCCGCCGGCAGCCTCATAGAGTGATTCCAGTGTGGGAATGTCGAGTCCCGACAATCCCTGCGGGGTCGGGGCAGCGGCGGCAACGGACATTCGAGCCTCCCTAGCTTTTGAAATGCGGCATCACTTCTCGGGCAAACAGCGCCATCGATTGTTCGGCATCGGCTTGGTCGATAATACCAAAATTCACCTGCAATGAGGCGGATTCGAAGCCACCCACCTGGCTGTCGTAAGCCGCGATGGATTTGCGGATGTCATCGGGCGTGCCGATCCACGCGGCTCCCTTCTCGACCTGGGTCTCGAAGGTTTCCTTGGAGATAATCTCGATCATCTTCTGGTAGTTCGGGTAATCCTTTGACGCCACGCCCGTCATCCAGTCCGACGCGGCGTTGACGATCGACTTGAGATAGATGTTCAGCGGCTCGCGGGCGATGGCCGCGGCCTTTTCGCGGGTGTCCGCGCAGAACATATGAAACGCCAGCATCACCCGGCCCCGGCCTGGATGGCCCGCCGCCACCCATGCGTCGCGATAGACCTTCAGCAGTTCCGCCATCTGCGCGCCGACCAGCGGGATACCCATCAGGTGGTAGCCGAGCCGGCCGGCGATTTCGAACGAGTCTCGCGTCGATAGCGCGGCGATCCAGAACGGCGGACGCGGCTTCTGGGTCGGGCGCGGCAGCGACGTCACCTTTTCGAAGCTGTGGAAGCGGCCTGGCGCCGTGACATTTTCCTCTTCCAGCAGGCGGCGGATCTGCTCGATGCCTTCGTCGAAGCGCGCGCGGCTTTCGTCCATCGAAATGCCGAAGCGGGCAAACTCATGCGGCAGGAAGGCGCGTGCAAATCCGATCTCGATGCGGCCCTTGGAGATTGCATCGACCATGCCGATCTGTCCGGCGAGCTTGAGCGGGTTGTTGAACACCGGCAGCACCGCGCCGGTGATGAGCCGGATGGTCTTCGTGAGAGCCGCCGCCGCGCTCAGAAAAATCAGCGGATCGGGGCTATAGCCGCCATACGGATGAAAGTAGTGCTCGACGGTCCGCACGTTGGCAAAGCCGAGTTGCTCGGCGCGTTGCGTGAGTTGCAGCGCTTCGCCCCAATACTGCTCGGCCGATTTCAGGTTCGGGCCGACCGACGGAAAAAACTGGACGCCGAATTCCATCATGACCTCAACGTGTGGTTCGTAGCGCATCGAACGTATGGCTTATTCAACCGGTGCGCAATTCATCGGACCGGCGGGCATGACGGGATTGCATTTATGGAGATGCGATAGCGTTCGGCGCCAAGCCCCCGCGCCTTGACGATTTCGTCAAATATAGTGCAGCTTTGTAAACAGCCGCAATGGACCGGACACTCAAGAAGGATCAGCGTATGACTTACGAAACCGTGCTCGTCGAAAAGAAGGATGGCATCGCAACCGTCCGCTTCAATCGCCCCGACAAGCGCAATGCCATGAGTCCTCAGCTCCACAAGGATATGACGAAGGTGCTCGAGGACCTTCGTTACGACGACGAGGCCCGCGTGCTGGTGCTTGCCGGTGTGGGCAAGGCGTTTTGCGCCGGAATGGACCTGAAGCAGTTTTTCATCGAGCTCAACGACGACCGCAAAGAATATGACCGCATCCTGCGGCTCGCCCTGGAATGGCGCGGCCGCACGCTGCGCTTCTACCCCAAGCCGACCATTGCGATGATCCACGGCTTTTGCTTCGGCGGCGCATTCTCGATCGTCGAAGGCTGCGACCTGGCCATTTCCGCCGAGGACACCACGTTCGGTCTCTCCGAGATCAATTTCGGAATGTTCCCCGGCGGCACGGTGTCGAAGTCGATGGCGAACCTGATGCGCCCCCGCGATGCGCTCTGGTACGGAATGCTGGGGCGGACGTTCGACGGCAAAAAGGCCGAGCAGATGGGCTTCATCAATCTGGCGGTGCCGGCGGCCCAGCTTGAAGCGGAGACCATGAAGGTTGCCGCCGAACTGGTGACCAAGGACCCGATCGCGCTCCGCTGCGTTAAGGAAGCCTATCGCTTCTCCCTGGAGATGCCGTGGGATGCCGCCATGGCGCTGAGCGGCGCGAAGGAAAGCGAGGTCGCCTACCTGCAGAACGATGCCTGGAAGACGGGCGGCATCGGCGACTTCCTGAAGGGCAAGTATAAGCCGGGCCTGGGCGGTCCGGGCAAGAGCTAGCGGTTTCGTTGCGCGCCGGTTGACGCCGGCGCGCAACATCAGCCGTGCATCTTGAATATCTCGCGGGCCAGCACTGATCGCATCACCTCGACGGCGCCTTCGGTGATCATGAAGCTGCGGGAGTCTTTCCACATTTTGTGGATGGGCAGGTCGGTCGTCAGGCCGAGTCCTCCGTGCATCTGCATGCAGCGGTCGGCGGCGCGAAATCCGAGTTCGGTGCAGAAGATTTTGGTGATGAAGCTTTCGTGCCGCGCGAGCTTGCCGTTGTCCGACTTCCAGGCGGTCCGGTACACGTAGTTCTGGCCGACCTCGTGATCCATCATCATGTCGGCCAGCATGAACTGAATCGCCTGGCGGTCGCTGAGCGGGGCGCCGAACGTGACGCGCTGCTTGGCATATCGCGCGCCGAGGTCGATGCAGCGCCGCGCCACGCCGAGCCCGCGGCAGGCTTGATACACGCGCCCGGCGGTGATCCAGCTTTGCGCCAGCGCCATGCCGCGGCCTTCCTCGCCGACCAGATTGGCGGCCGGCACTTTGGCGTCGTCGAAGGCGAGTTCATAGGTCACGTCGCCCATCATCTTCTGCTGCTTGCGCGTGATCGAAACGCCGGGCGTATTCATGTCGACGAGCAGTACGCTCAAGCCTCCGCGCGAGCCCTTGGCGCGGTCGGTGGCGACGACAAGCTGCAGGAAATCCGCATCGGCGGCGAACGAGATGAACCGCTTGGCGCCGTTGACGACGTAGTGATCGCCCTTGCGCACGGCGGTGGTGCGCATGCTGCCGGGGTCCGCGCCGGCGTCAGGTTCGGTCTGGGCAAAGGCGGTCTTCTTTTTGCCGGATAGAACCGGGAACAGATACTTTTCCTTTTGATCCGGCGACAGCGTGAACAGCAGCGGCCTCACATCCGGACCGAATATGCCCGGACCTCGCGGCGGCAGCGCAATGGTCCGCGCCAACTCCTCCCAGACCACCGCCATGCCGAGCAGCGGCAGACCCTGGCCGCCGTACTCTTGCGGCACATCCAGGAGCCACAACCCCAGCTCCTTGGCTTTGCGTTCGAGGTGCGTCCTCACCTCGGGCTTGAGATCGGGGCCGTCCATCGCCTCCATCTCGATCGGGATCAGTTCTTCGTTGACGAAACGCGCAACGGTTTCCTTCAACATCGCGAGTTCGGATGGCAGATCGAAGTCCATGATTTGGCTCTGACGGCTGATTTCACGTGCGTGTCAATAAATCGCGGCTGCGCGGCAATTGCAACTCAGCAACAAGCAGGGTTTCGCGTTGCGGCATGAATTGACGCATGCGTCAATCGATTGCTACCGTTGCGCGCGTTGATGCTGTCCGACATCCGAAGGCAATGCATTCGAAAGTCTTGTGAAAGTCCTGGTGCGGTGAACGGAGAGGCCGATGCTGCTGAATTCAGGACTTGCGACGCTGGGCGATCTGGTTGAGACAAGCGCCTCCAGGTGGGCCGGCCGTATCGCGCTGACCTACGGCGGCCGCGGCTTCAGCTTTGGCGAGCAGCGCTCCCGGGTCTATCGGCTCGCCAACGCCTTGTATGACATGGGTGTGCGGCGTCAGCAGCGCGTGGCGATCCTCGCGCAGAATTCCAACGCTTATGTCGAGGTCTATGCCGCCGGCGAGGTGGCGGGCTTCATCACGGTCGCCATCAACTACCGGCTGGCGGCGTCGGAGATCGAATACATCATCAAGGATTCAGTGCCGACCGTGTTCATCTTCGATGAGGAGTACGCGGAGATTGCCCGCGACATCCGCGCCAAGTATCCCGAGTTGAGCCGCCACATCGTTATCGGCTCAGGGCAGATCGACGGCGCCGAGAATTATGAATCGCTGCTCTCCAAATCGAGCGACCAGACGCCGAAGACGCGCTCGAGGCCGACCGATATCGCCTATCTGATCTACACCAGCGGGACGACCGGCCGGCCGAAGGGAGCGATGCTCGACCACGCCGGGCAACTCGGTTTCATCGAGATGCAGGCCGCGGAAATGAGCGCGCGCTCGACCGACACCATGCTGCTGGTGATGCCGTTCTATCATATCGGCGCCAAGTGCAATTATCTGATGAACCAGTTCGCCGGCGGCCGCGTAATCCTGCATCGCTCCTATGACATCCGCGCCATCTCCTCCGACATCCAGCGCGAGAAGGTCACCACCATTCATCTCGCGCCGGTCATGGTCAAAGACCTGCTGGATCTTCCGGGTTTCGACAAAAGCCACTACGAGTCGCTGCGTCTCATCCAGTACGCGTCGGGGCCCATGGCGGTGGCGCAGTTGCGCCTGGCGATCGCGGCGTTTGGTCCGATCCTGGCGCAGATTTACGGCATGACCGAATCCGGCCTCGGCACCATTCTGCATCCGCATCAGCATGTGCTCGACGGTCCACCCGAATGGGTTCGCCGGCTCGGCTCCGCCGGCCAGGAGGCACACGGCTATCGCGTGCGCGTGGTGCGGCCGGACGGTTCCGACTGCGAGCCGGAGGAGCAGGGCGAAATCTGGGTCAAGGGGCCGGGCGTGATGGCGGGTTATTGGAACAATCATCCGGCCACGCTCGACGCCATCGAGGACGGCTGGATGAAGTCCGGCGATATCGGCGCCTTCGACAAGGATCGCTTCCTGTTCGTGCTCGATCGCAAGAAGGATATGATCCTGTCCGGCGGCGAAAACATCTATCCGCGCGAGGTGGAGGAGGCGCTATATGGCCATCCTGCGGTCGCGGAGGCGGCGGTGATCGGTGTCCCCGACAGTCGCTGGGGCGAGTCGGTCAAGGCATTCGTTGTGGTTGCGCCGGGCCAGATCGCCAACGAAGGCGATCTGATCGAGCACTGCCGCCAGCACATCGCAAGCTACAAGAAGCCAAAGAGCGTCGAGTTCGTCGATGCGTTGCCGCGCCTGCCGAACAAGAAGATCGACAAGAAGCAGCTTCGGGCGCCGTACTGGGACGGCCTTACACGGCAGGTGAACTAGTGGCCAAGGCCCTGAGCGCCGCCGCCAAGAACGGACTGCGGGCGCAAATCCTCGACGAGAGCGCCAAGCTGTTCATCGCGCACGGCTTCAACGGCACGACGATCAACGACATCGCGGCTTCGCTCAATGTCACGCGCACCAACATCTATTACTACTTCAAGGACAAGAAGGAGATATTGGAGGAACTGACCGGCGACATCTTCCTGACCGGGCGGATGATCGCCAGGAAGGCCGCCGAGCCGCGCTCCGATCCGGTGGTGGCGTTGCGCGAACTGGTCGAGATATTCGCGCGCGTGGTGTTGAGCAATCCGGTGCGATTCCGGGTCATCGAGCGCAACGAGGGCTATTTCGGACCGGAACTGCGGACCAAGGTGGCGGCGGCGCGGAAAAAGCTATTCAACGATTTTCGAAGTGTAATCCAGGAGGGCATCAGCAGCGGTGCGTTTCGGCCGGTCGATGCCGGCAGCGCCACGCTCGCCATCATCGGAATGTGCAGTTGGGCGGCGTTGTGGTATCACCCCGATCCGCGGCGGCCGGTCGATAGCCTGATCCAGTTCTTCGTCGACTTCGCCTTGAACGCGCTGGTGCCCGCCGCCGGCCGGCAGCGCTCGCGGCGCGACGCGCGCGGCATCATCGAGAATGTCCGCAACGAACTGGCCTATCTGGAGAAGGCGCTTTCGTAACCCGCGACAGCGCGCCTTACTGCGGCTCGATTTTCGCGAGCCTGGCCAGTTCCTCCCACTTCTTGATTTCCTTTGGAATGAAATCGGCCAGCGCCTTGGCGCCACCGGCAAACGGCGCGGCATTTGTTGAAGCGATGAAGTGCCGGGTCGCGTCCATCCTGGAAATCTCGCCGAACCACGATTCAAGACGCTCGACGATCGGCGCGGGCGTTCCCGCCGGTAGCAGCACGCCCCACACCGGCGCGATGTCGAACTCCGGAATGCCTGCCGCCTCCGCCATGGTCGGCAGATCGACGCCGGGCACGCGCTGGCCGGCGGTGACGGCGAGGCCGCGCACCTTGCCGCCCTGGATCAGCGGCGTGCCGGCGGTGGAATCGATGAACTGGAAGTCGATCTCGCCGCTGAACATTTCCGGCAGCGATGCCATGGAGGTCTTGTAGGGGATGCCGACGGCCTTCAATCCCTTGCGAGCCTTGTAAAGCTCGGCGGAGGCCAATGCCGGCGGCGCGCCGTAGCCATAACTCGCTTTGTCGCCCTTGATTTTCATCGCGTCGGTCAATTCCGCGACGTTCTTCCACGGCGCTTCGGTGCGGACCATCAGAATGAAGTAGCTGCGATGCAGCGTGGCAACCGGCGTGAAATCCTTGACCGGGTCGTAAGGCAGCTTCTTGAAGTTGTACAGGTTGGCCGCGTGCGACGATGTGACGGAGGTGATCAAGATGGTGTAGCCGTCGGGCGGCGCTTTCGCCACGGCGTCGGCGCCGATCGACAGGATCATCCCGGCTTTGTTCTCGACGATCACCGGTTTGCCGGAGAGTTGCGACAGCTTGTCGGCATAGTAGCGCGCGACGATGTCGCCGCCGCTTCCTGCCGGCAGGCCCACCACCACGCGGATCTCACGCGTGGGGTAGGTCTGCGCCTGCGCCGCGATGCTCGATCCCAACAAAGCCGTGGCAATGATACCGGCAAGCCCGACTTTCATGCGACCCTCCCGTCCGCAATCACTCCGTCACGATCAATGCATCCAGCGCGGTCACGCCCTGGCCCTTGGGGTGGACCATCAGCGGGTTGACGTCGATCTCGGTGATCTCCGGCACGTTCTGCATCAGCCGGCCGATTGCGAGCACGACTTTGACGACCGCGTCGGTGTCTGCCGGCGGTGCGCCGCGGACGCCGCCCAGCAGCTTGGCCGAACGCAGCTTGCCCAGTGCTTCGCGGATCAGCGCTTCGTCGGCGCTGCCGGGCAGCAGTTGCACGTCGCCGAGCGCCTCGACCCAGATGCCGCCGAGGCCGAGCAGCAGAACGGTGCCCCAGCCCGGGTCGCGCTTGGCGCCGACCATCAGTTCGATGCCTCTCGGCGACATCTTCTCGACCAGCGCGCCATCCAGCGTGACGTCAGGCGCGGCGCGCTTGACGCTTTTCATCATGGTGTCCCAGGCGGCGCGCAGCGTTGCCTCGTCGGCGAGGTTCAGCATGACGCCGCCCGCTTCGGTCTTGTGCGACAGCGCGGCGGCTTGTGCCTTCAACACCACCGGATAGCCGATGCGTTTCGCCACCCCGGCCGCCTCGTCGGCGGTGCGGGCGAGATCGCCGTCAGGCACCTTGATGCCGGCGGCGGCGAGCACCTTCTTGCCGAGCCATTCCGGCTGGGTGCCTTTGCCAAGCTTGGGTAGTCCTTTCACCGGCTCGGCGGGCGCATTGGCGCCGGCACGGGCGAGCAGACGGCCGTACCGGGTGTAGAGCGCGACGGCACGCATCATGCGGTCCGACGAGCGTCCGAACACCGCCGGACCCTGTTTGACGGCTTCCATGACATCGGGCCCCAGCGTCCAGGTGTCGCCGAGCGCCACCATCACCTTGGGCTTGTCGGAACCGGCCATGCCTTCGTTGAAGCGCTGAACGACCACGGCGGTGTTGATCGGGAATGAGATGAACAGCATCCCGATGTTCGGGTCGTCGAGCAGACCCTTTGTCGCGGCGGGCAGCGATACCGGCGTGAAGCCCGCGGTGACGTCGAGCGGATTGCCGTAGTTGACGTACTCGGGAAGGATGTCGTTGAACAGCTTCAGGGTCTCGGGCTGGACCGTGGGAAACTCGAAGCCCAACTCTTCGGCCATGTCGTTGCTCAAGCCAACGAACGCGCCCGACGCGGTCAGCAGACCCGGCCCCTTCACCGGCGGCTTCGGATAGCGCACCAGGATTTCCGAGAGGTCCATCATTTCGTCCATCGTGCCGACGACGATGCCGCCCGCGTCCTCGACCTGTGTACGCATGGTGGCGTAGTCGCCAACCAGCGCACCGGTGTGCGATTGCGCGGCCTGCTTGGACTTCGCGCTGCGGCCCGGGAACATCAGGATCACCGGCTTGCCGGCGGCGCGGCAGCGCCGGATGGCGGCGAGGAATTCACGCGGACGCCGGACCTGTTCGGTGTAAACCACCAGCACGGCGGTTGCGCGGTCGTCGGCGAGGAATTCGATGAAGTCGGTCGACTCCAGGCCGATCTCGTTGCCGGTCGAGATGACATAGGACAGCGGCGTGCCGCGCCCATCGGCGGCGCGCTGGAAGTGGCCGAGCATGCCGCCGCTCTGACCGACGAAGGCGACGCCGGGCTTGGTGTCGGGGCCGGCCCGGAGCGCCTCGCGGGCGAACAGCATGTGCAGCATCATGCCGTCGACGTTGTTGGTGACGCCGAGGCAGTTCGGCCCGACGATGGCGAGCCCGCCGTTGCGAGCGGTCGCGGCGATCTCGTCCTGCAGCTCCTGCTCGCCGGTTTCGGCAAAGCCCGCGGCAAACACCATCGCCGAGCCCACCTTGCGCCGGGTGCAGGCGGTCATGGCGTCACGGACGGCGGCGGCCGGCAGTGTGAACACCGCCAGATCGATGCCCTCCGGCAGCTCGTCCGCGCTCTTGAGCACTGGACGGCCGTCGATCGGCTCGTCGCTGCGGCCGACCAGATAAATATCGCCCGCGAACTTGTTGAGCTTGAGGGACTGCAGGATGACCTGGCCGGCGCTGCCGGGGCGCGTCGATATGCCGACGATCGCGATCGACTTCGGGCGCAGAAATTTGGCGACGGCCTTCGGGCCGCGTGCGGATTCCGGTCCGTTCATTTCGCATCCTTGTCGGGCTGGAACATCAGGAGGTGCTCGCCATTGTCGAGCGGGTGCCAGTACGGCTTCACCTTCATGCCGACCTTCAACTCTTCTTGCGTGCAATGGATCAGATTGGCGATCACGTTGACGCCGACGTCGAGTGTGACGCTGGCCAGAACATAGGGCTCGGCGCCCTGGAACGCCGGCGTGCCGCGATAAGCAATGGTGTAGGAGAACACCGTTCCCTTGCCCGAAACCTCACGCCACTCGATGTCGCGCCGCCGGCCGGTGAAGATGCTGACCGGGCGGGGGAAGTGCTGATACTTTTTCGCGGTCTTGCAGTACTGGATGACGAGCTTCTTTTCGCGCGTCGCATTCCAGAACGGCATCCCGAAGTCGTAGTGCTTGATGTCGCCGCGCTTGACGCCGAGCGTATCGTTCAGTGTGACAGCCATGATGCCCTCGATGCCTACTGGTTGGGGACGAGGCAAAGCGCTGCGCTCGTGCCCCAGTTGCGGCCGTAATTGATCCAGCCAATGCCGGTGACCAGGGCGTTGGTGGTGTCCTTGACCTGGCGCGGTCCGCCTTCGCCCATCAGTTGGCGCACCGCCTCGATCAGGTTGTGCGAGGAGCAGGCCGCCTGGCCCGCCGAAATCTGTCCGCCGCCGGTGTTGAGCGGCAGCGTGCCGTTGTACGCGAGGTCGGTGTCGCAGACGAAGGCGATGCCTTCGCCAGGCTTGCACAAGCCGAACGCATCGAACTGGATGACGATGGCGATCAGCTCTGCGTAGCCGATGGGAATGACGCAGTTCTTCAGGCCTTTCTCCGCGGCCTTCTTCCGGCTGGTCAGGATCAGGCCCGCCGCGCCGTCGGCCAGCATCACGCAATCGAGCAGGCGGATCGGATCGGCGATCATCCGCGAGTTCAAATAGTCTTCGACGGTGATCGGGACGCGCAGCTCTTCGCAGGCGTTTTCGTTCAGGATCGCATGGTTGCGCTGCGTGACTGCGAGTTTGCCGAGCACGCGGTAGTCGAGGCCGTACTTCGCCTCGTAGCTGCGGGAGAGCAGTCCGAACGCGCTGGGTGGCCCCAGCATGCCGTACGGGTCGGTCCAGTCGCGGCGATAGTTGCGGTCGTTGCGCCCGTTGTGTTCCCGCACATGGGTGTCGGAGAACAGGCACAACGCCACCTCGCACATCCCGGCATCGATCGCCGCCGCCGCCCGCGCGACCGCGCCGACCGACGAACAGCCGCCGGTGTGGACCTGTTCGCAGAAGCCCACTTCGAGGCCGAGCATATCGGCGGTGCTCTGCGCCCAGAACATGCTGGCGCCGCCGGTGCCGGTGAGCCCGGACATCACCAGCCCGTCGATTTCGGACTTGGAGAAGCCGGTCTTGTCGAGTAGCGACTCGAGAATTTCACCGGCCAGAACCCAGACGTCCCGGTCGCTCTTCTTCATCACCTTGGTTTCGGCGTAGGCCACAATGGCGCTGTCGCGCAGACTCATCGTTTCACTCCCTTCGATCGTGTGCTTCGTGCGTCTCAGTCGGCGGGGCGCACGCGCGGTGCGGTCTTGTCGAGGAACTGGTTGAGCCGCTGGATCGACTCCGGGCTGCGGGTGTATTCCGCCACCATTCGCTCGAAGTAGAGACCGTCGTCGTAGTTCATGTCCTGCAGGCGCGGCAGGCTGTTGGTGATGGCGAAGTTGGAGAGTGGCGCGTTTTTGCAGATTTTCAACGCGAGTTCCTTCGCCTTGGCGATCTGCTGACCCTTCGGTACGACATATTGCACGATGCCGTAGCGCTCGGCTTCGTCTGCTTTCAGCACGCGGCCGGTCAGCATCATGTCCTGCATGCGGGCAAAGCCGATCAGCCGCGCCACGCGAACCGAGCCGCCGCCGCCGATGTTCGGGCAGGCCGAAGAACGTCGTCTCGTCGGCCACGCGAATGTGCGCCGCCGAGGCGGTCTCAAGTCCGCCGCCGAGCGTGGCGCCGTGAAGCGCCGCGATGAACGGGATGTTGCCGCGCGCCATCGCCTCGAAATAGCTGTTGCGGTTGAATTGAAACGGCAGCCGTTCCGAACGGCCGGTCTTCCAGCTCTCGGCGGCCCAGCGCAGGTCGAGGCCGGCGCAGAAATTGTCGCCGTGGCCGAAGATGATGCCGCACTTGGCTTCTTCACCGGCGCGTTCGATCGCCGCGCGGAGCGCCTTCATCACGTCCGGGTTGAAGCAGTTGCGCTTGTCCGGACGGTTGAGGCCGACCATGGCGATCTCGCCATCCAGCTCATAGGTGACCACGTTCTCTTCGCTCATAAATCGCTCCTCATTTAACGGGGCAAATCCAGCCCCCGCTGCGCGATGACATTTCGCTGGATTTCGCTGGTGCCGCCGCCGATCATGCCCATGATCGAATGGCGAAGCACCTGTTCCATTTCGCCGCCGACCGGCGCGGCCTCGGATTCCTCGGACAACAGACCGCCGGTGCCGAGTATATCGAGCGCGGCTTGGCCAAGACGCTCCTGCAACTCGCTGGAAAACACCTTGCCCATAGCCGCTTCGTGCAGCGGTACCCGGCCTTGCTCGACCAGCCGCGAGTTCCGCATCTGGAACTGGCGGGCAACCTCGATGTCAGCCGCCAGCGCGCCGATGCGGTCGCGGATCACCGGATCGTTTTTCAAAGCCTTGCCCCCCACCACGGCAGTCTTCAGGTATTCGGTGAGATGGTCAAACGTGCGTTCGATACCCGCCATGCGGGTGCCGCCGATCATGACACGCTCGGCGGCCAGCGCGTCGGTGATGACCTTCCAGCCGTTGTTGACCGCGCCGACCATGTTTTTCGCCGGCACTCGGACGTTGTCGTAGAATTGCGCGCTGAAGGTCTTGCCGTAGAGCGCCAGACTTGGCCGGATGGTGATGCCGGTCGAGCGCAGATCGACCATCAGCACGCTGATGCCGGCGTGCTTCTTGGCCTCGGTGTCGGTTCGCACCGCGAGCCACATCCATTCCGCTTTGTCGCCGCCGGTGGACCACAGCTTCTGGCCGTTGACGACCCAATCGTCGCCGTCGCGGACGGCGCGGGTGCGCAGCGCAGCGAGGTCGGAACCCGCCTCCGGTTCACTGTAGCCCAGTGCGAAGCTGCGCTCGCCGCCGCGGATCGCGGATAGCCATTCAGCCTGCTGCTCTTGGGTGCCATGCTTGAACAGCGCCTGCGCAACGATCGACTCGCCTGTGTTGTGCGCCTGGATGGGCACGCCGGCGTTCGCCAGCTCGGTGATGAAGGCGATCTGCTCGGTCGCGCTGCGGCCCTGGCCGCCGAACTCCTTAGGCCACCCGACGCCGATCCAGCCGTCGCGACCCATCTGCCTGGAGAACTCCGGATCCCAGCCGCGCTCCTTGAACGGCTTTTGGCGATGCGCGGAGCGCTTCTCCGGGGTCCAGTGCCTGGCGAGCCAGTCGCGAACCTCTTGGCGGAACGCATTGGCGGCCGGGCCCATGTCCTGAGCGGGGAGGGTGGTCATGCGGCCGGCCCGAGCACATAGTCGGCAAGGGCGGCGCGGGCGCGCGACACGCCGCCGAACCGGGCGAGATCGGCGTGGACCCGGCGGAAGTGCCGCGGTGCTTCGTGCTCTTCCGCGTAGCCGAGGGCGCCGAGCGCGCGGTGCGTCTCGATCGACACCGTGCGCAACGCCGGGCCGGCGAAGGCCAACGCCGATGCCGCGAACACGCGCCAGTCGGGATTGCCGCTGTCCCGCGCATCCGCGGCGGCCTCGAGCGTGAGCCGCGCGCCATCGAGGCGGGTCAGGCCATCGGCAAGCTTGTGCTGGATGGCCTGGAACTGTCCGATAAGTTGGCCGAACTGCTTTCGCATCTTCGCGTTCTTGACCGCCATCTCGAAGCCGCGCTCCGCCGCGCCGAGCGCGCGTGCCGCGCAGCCGAGCCGGGCCACCGTGGCGATGTCGGCCAGCGCCTCGCCCGCAATCTCCACCGGCACGGCCGGTGTGTTGTCGAAGGACAGTTCAGCGAGCGGCGGCACGGCGAGGCCCGGCGTCGGCTTGATCGTCAAACCGGTGGCGCCGGTTGCCACGATTGCAACGCTGGCGGGCGCGGCGGTGCAGACAAGAAGGTGGGTCGCGGTTTGCGCGCTCTCCACGAAGGCAATCGTGCCCGACAGCATCCCGTCGCGCATCGCGGCCTGACCCGCCGCCGGGTCGCCGTCGAATGTGCCGAGCGCCAGTGCGATCGTCGCGGTGCCCCGGTGCAGGTCGTCGAGCAGCGCGCGCGTTTCGTTCGATCGGCACGCTGCCAGCGCGAGATTGGCGGCCACCGCGCCGAGCAGCGGTGCGGGACACGCGGCCCGACCCAGTTCCTCGAACACCAGCAGGGTCTCTCGCAGGCCCAGTTCCTCGGTGTCGCCGCCGAGCGAAGCCAGGCCCTGGCCGGCCAATCCCCACCAGATCGCCAATAGGGCCTCGGCGTTGTGCGAACGTTCGACCGCGCCGTCGGCCGGCCAGTGCCGGCCCAAAAAATCGCGCACCGAATCGCGCAGCAGCGCGCGGTCGGTGTCCGACAGAGCCGCTGCTGGGGGGACGCTCAAGTTGTTCATGGATACGCGACGCAAACCCGTTGGCCGGGGATTTATGACGGCGCAGTGTGCGCGGAGACCGGCTTCCGTTTCAAGTTCCAGCCTATGCGATCACGTGGCGCTGCATCCAGGCGTGTGCATGGCTGGCTGATTTCGCCTCATCCGTGCGGTCGAACCAATCGGCTGTTCCCTCGCCCCGATTGAGGGCATGATGGAGCCAAGCGCGGGTGACACGCCGCTCAGGGGGGAAGTTTCGGTGATCGACAAGGCTTTGGACCGGATGGCGCGAGTGATCGAACTCGCGCTGGCGCTGGCTTTCATCATGGCCGTTCTGCTCAACTTCGGTAACGTGGTGGGCCGCTACCTGTTCGGCGCCTCACTGCTTGCCTCCGACGAGGTGCAGGTCTTCATCATGGTTGCGATGACGTTTCTCGGCGCCGTGGTTGTGACGCGCCGAAACGCGCATCTGCGTATGGATGTGCTGGTCCAATTGATGCCGGCACCGGTGCGTCTCGCGCTGCGGATCGCCGAGCAGTTGTTGCTGCTCGCGTTGGCGGGCTTCGTCCTCTCGCAATCCTATTTCTACGCCTCGCAGATGTTGCGGATCGGGCGCACCAGCGACATGGCCGGCGTGCCGATGTGGATTCCGCACGGCGCCGTGGCGCTCGGATTTGCGCTGATCGTCATTCTGGCGGCCTGGCGGCTGGTCACCGTGACGACTCGGGGGTTGGACGAGGGGACGGCGGAGCCCGCCGGTGGCGAGGTGCGCGAATGACATTCGCCCTGTTCGTCGTGCCGGTTGCGCTTCTGCTGCTCGGCTTTCCTATATTCATGGTGCTGCTGACCGGCGTCACCGTGGCGCTGGTATTCTTCATGCACGTGCCCCTGGTGGTGGTCCACCAGAACCTGTTCGGCTCCGTCAACGCGACCCCGCTGCTGGCGGTGCCGTTCTTCATCTATGCCGGCGAACTGATGGGACGCGGCAGCGTCGCGCAGCGGCTGGTCGATTTTGTCCAGGGCGGTGTCGGCACGGTGCGCGGCAGTCTCGGCGTCACGGCGGTCGGCACCTCGGCCATCTTCGGCGCGATCTCCGGCGCGAGTGCGGCGACCGTCGCCACCATCGGCAAGGTGATGGTGCCGGCGATGCGGCGCGCCGGTTATCCGGAAACGTTCACCGCCGGACTGATCACCTCGGTCGGCGCCATCGACGTGATCATCCCGCCCAGCATCCCGATGATCGTGTATGGCGCGGCGGCGGAGGAATCCGTGGCGCGACTCTATGCGGCCGGTGTCATTCCCGGGCTCATGATCGCGGGGATGATCGCGGCCTATGTCATGTGGCGGGCGCGGCGAGGAAATTTCGGCGCCGGGGAGTCGTTCGACCGCAAGCGCTTCCTGCATGCCGCCGGCCGGAGCTTGTGGGCGCTCGGCGCACCGGTGATCATTCTCGGCGGAATCTACGGCGGCGTGTTCTCGCCGACCGAGGCCGCGGCGGTCGCCTGCGTCTATGCGGGCCTTGTCACCACACTGGTGTTCCGCGAACTTGGAGCGCGCGACATCATCGAGGCCGCTGCCTCGACGGTGCTGTTCACCGGCCAGATTCTCATCATCGTGGCCTGTGCCGGGGTGTTTGCCTGGCTGCTGACGGTGAATCAGGTTCCGGCGACCATCACGGCGTGGCTGCAGTCGCTCAATGTATCGGCATGGATGCTGCTGCTGGCGATCAACGTCCTGCTGCTGCTGGTCGGCTGCTTCCTCGATCCGCTGTCGGCGATCCTGCTGCTCAGTCCGCTTCTAGTGCCGATGGTGAAGGCGGTTGGAATCGACACCGTGCACTTCGGCATTGTGGTCACGGTCAATCTGGCGATCGGGCTGTTCCATCCGCCGTTCGGGATCAATATTTTCGTGGCGCAATCGGTGCTTGGGCTCAAGCTCGAGACGATCTATCGCGGGATCATACCCTTCGTGATAATCTATCTCATCGCATTGGGGCTGATCACTTACATCCCGGAGATATCGCTGGTCGGGGTGAAATATCTGCTCGCCAAATAGCTCGGCAAATAACCCGCCAGGTTAAGACGGCGGCGAAAAAACCTCAGGGAGGAAATCGATGAACGCAATGTCCAAACGACTCGCCATCGCTGGTATCGCCGCAGCGGGCGTGTTTGCCGCGTTGCCGGCCGGCGCGCAGCAATTCACCATGAAGCTGTCGGCTCCGACCATCAACGACGTCACCCACGAATACTTTAAGCGGATGAAAGCCGGGATCGAGCAGCGCTCCGGCGGCAAGATCAAGGTCGAAATTTATCCCGCCAACCAGCTCGGCCAGCTTCCCGCCGTGGTCGAAGGCGTGGCGCTCGGCACAATTGAAGCCGCCAGCGCGGCCAACGGCTTCTGGATCAGCCTCGAACCGCGCTTCCAGGTGCTCGACGCGCCGGGCCTGTTCGACAGCGTTCCGCACGGCTTCAAGGTGCTGAACGATCCGGCGATCCGCGCGCGGCTTGCCGCCTGGGGCACCGACAAGGGCATCGAGATGCTCGCGCCGAGCCTCTACAGCCCGCTGATGCTGTTGAGCCACAAGCCGATCCGCGCGGTGGCCGATTTCCAGGGACAGAAGATCCGCACCCAGGGCGGCGCGCCGATCCAGGTCGATCCGCTGAAGAAACTCGGCGTCCTCCCAGTCTCCCTGCCGCTCGGCGAAGCCCTGCCGGCCATGCAGAACAAGACCATCGACGGCATGGTGGGAGCAGCCGCGCCATACGTGGCCTTCAAATATTACGACATCGCCAAGCCGATGACCTACTTGCCGGCGACGTTGTTCGCCGCGCCAATTGTCGCCAATCGTCAATGGCTGAAGTCGCTCGGGCCCGAGCTTGAGAAGATCGTTCGCGAGGAGTCTCTCAAGGCGGAAGATGCATTCGGCGACTGGGTGATGCAGGACATCAAGAACAAGGAAGAAATCTGGAAGAAGAGCGGCGGTGAGATCATCACCATGTCGCCGGAGGAATCCAAGAAGTACGTCGATACGGTGTCGCCGGTCGCCGCGGCGATCCTGGCTGCCAATCCCAAGGTCAAGGACGACTACGACGCGCTGCTCGCGGCGGCGAAGAAGTATCGGTAGCCCGCTCGGTTACGTCCTCCGGCGCCGCCATAGGGCGGCGGCCGGCGGGCGAACTCAAACCGCCGGGGGCGCGCCTATGAAATTCGGGCTGTTTTATCTGCCGACCTATCTGCCTGCCGTGCGTGACGTGCAGACGCACTATCGCGGCATCATTGAGCAGGTCGAATTCGCCGACCGCGTCGGCATCGACTACGCCTGGATCGTCGAGCACCACTTCGTCCGTCATGGCGGGATGTTTCCGTCGAACTTCTCGTTTCTCTCCTACCTTGCGGCGCGCACCGAGCGCATCCGCCTCGGCACCGGCGCGACGGTTCTGCCGCTGAACGATCCGGTTCGCGTCGCCGAGCAGGCGGCGACGCTCGATCAACTGTCGCGCGGGCGATTTGATTTCGGCGTCGGCCGCGGCTTCATTCGCGACGAGTTCGATATTTTCGGCGTTGATATGAAGGAGAGCCGCGAGCGGGTCGAGGAGGGCGTCGAACTGGTCAGGCAGGCCTGGACCGCGCCGACGATGGAGTTCAAAAGCAAATTTCGGCCGCCGCTATCGGGCATGCCGCTTTTGCCGCCGGTCTATCAGAAGCCGCATCCGCCGATCTGGGTCGCCTGCCTGATGTCGCCGGAGAGCTTTGAGTGGACGGCACAGGAGGGCCACAACCTGCTCTATGTCGCCTATCACGTCGATCACCCGATCGCGGTCGAGCGGATCGGCTGGTATCGCGAGGCGCTGAAGAAGAACGGCCGCCGCGTGGAGGACCACGAGGTGTGCTGCGTCTATCACGCGCATTTCCTTGAGAGCGACGATGACGACCGGCTGCAGCGGATGGTGCATACTCCGATGGCCGAATACGCTGCTGCCGGAATCGAGGCGGCGCGCAAGCCGCCCGATCCGACCGCATACAAGGGCTATGAGCGCCGGGAAGAGGGGCAGCGGAATTTCGGCTTCGAGACCTACTATCCGGGCCGGGTCGTGATGGGCGGCCCCAAGCAGGCCATTGCGCGCATTCACGTGCTCCGCCACGCCGGCATCACCCAGGTCGGACTGCTGGTCGATTTCGGTTCGCTGCCGCAGGAGGAGATCATGCGGTCGCTGCGAATCTTCGCGGAAGAGATTCTGCCGCACGTCCGCGACCTGTGATCATTAAATTGCGAAAATCCTTCTTCATTTTTTGTTAACTCCTGTGATTTTGACATTTCACAGGCCAATATTGGCGTTTCTGACCTTTTTCGGCGGAAATTGACTCACCGAAGCCTGCCAAAGTCGGCGCAATCAGCCGCAATCGTTCGAGACATTTAACTTCTCGATGTCAAGCTCGCGATAGCTGGGTGCCGATAGGCATTCGCGCGGACGGGACCGCATGACAGTAGGTCATGGGCTCGGGTGACAGAACGTCGACTCGGAGTGCATTGAAATAGCTTCCATTATTTCGTCGCTGAGCCCCAGCCAGATTAGCCTGCTCTCCACCACCGCCATTTCAAACCTCAAAACGACCGACATCGCGGCGCTGACCACATCAAAGGCCGCGGCATTGACCTCGGCCCAGGTCAACGCGCTGAATTCGACCGATCTCCAATTCCTGGTGACCACCCAGGTCGCGTCACTTTCGACCACCGTCATCAGTCATCTGCTGACACTGCAGCTCCAGTCTTTTACCGAGACGCAAATCGGCCAACTGACGACCACCCAGGTCAAGGTGCTCACCGCGGACGAACTCGGGGCTCTGTCCACCACCGAGTTGCAGGGACTGACCACGACGCAGGCGAGTGCGCTGACTTCGACCCAGATCGGCAGTCTCGACACCACGACGCTGAACAACCTGACCACCACCCAGGTCGGCGCGTTGAACAGCACCCAGGTCGGCGGCCTCTCCACCACGCAGATCGATGGTCTGTCGACTGACAATCTCGCCGCGCTGAACGTATCCCGGCTTTCGACCACGCAGGTTTCCGCGCTGACCACCACGGCGCTCAACGCCCTGACCACGACGCAGGCCGGCGCGCTGACCACGACGCAGGTCGGCCGGCTGAGCACCACGCAGCTCAACGCGCTGTCGACCGACAACATCGACGCGCTCAGTGTCGCCAAGCTGACCACCACGCAGGTCAGCGGGTTGACCACCACGTCGCTCAACAACCTCACGACCACTCAGGTCGGCGCGCTGGCGACCACCCAGGTGGCCGGCCTGACCACCACGTCGCTGAACGCACTGTCGACCGACAACATCGATGCGATCAGCGTCGCCAAGCTCACGACCACGCAGGTCTCGGGCCTCAACACCACGGCGATCACCAACCTCACCAACACTCAGGTCGGAGCGCTGGCGACCACCCAGGTCGCGGCGCTGAACTCCTCGCAGATCGGCAGCCTGACCACGACCGAACTGCAGGGGCTGACCACCACCCAGGCCGGCGCTCTGACCTCCGCCCAGGTCGGCGCTCTCGATACCACGACCCTCAACAACCTCACCACCACGCAGGTCGGTGCGCTCTCCACCACGCAGGTGGGTGGCCTGACCACGACCCAGATCGGCGGGTTGTCGACCGACAACCTTGGCGCGCTCACCGTCGCCAAGCTGTCGACCACCCAGGTCGGTGCGTTGACCACCACGTCGCTCAACGCCTTGACCACGACACAGACCGGCTCGCTGACCACCACCCAGGTCGGGCGGCTGAGCACCACCCAGTTGAACGCGCTGTCGACCGATAACATCGACGCGCTCAGCGTCGCCAAGCTGACCACCACGCAGGTCAGCGGGCTGAACACCACGTCGCTCAACAACCTGACCACCACCCAGGTCGGCGCGCTGGCGACCACCCAGGTGGCCGGCCTGACCACCACGTCGCTGAATGCGCTGTCGACCGCCAACCTGGATGCGCTCAGCGTCGCCAACATCACTACTTCTCAGGTGAGCGGCCTCGACACCACGGCGCTCAACAACCTGACCACCACCCAACTCAGCGCGCTGGCGACCACCCAGGTCCAGTCGTTGACCACCACCCAGCTCAACGGTCTCTCCGACGACAACATCGACGCGATCAACGTCACCAAGCTCACGACCGCGCAGGTCTCGGGCCTCAACACCACCGAAATCGGCAACCTGACGACGACGCAGGTCGGAGCGTTGCTGACCACCGAGATCGCGGTGCTGAGCGCGGCGCAGATCGGCGCCCTCGACACCACCGAACTGCAGGGTCTCACCACGACTCAAGCAGGCGCCCTGACCTCCGCCCAGGTCGGCGCACTCGACACCACCACGCTGAACACCCTGACCACCACGCAGGTCGGTGCGTTGACCACGACGCAGGTCGGCGGTCTGACCACGACCCAGATCGGCGGGTTGTCGACCGACAACCTTGGCGCGCTCACCGTCGCCAAGCTGTCGACCACCCAGGTCGGTGCGTTGACCACCACGTCGCTCAACGCCCTGACCACGACGCAGGCCGGCGCGCTGACCACGACGCAGGTCGGCCGGCTGAGCACCACCCAGTTGAACGCGCTGTCGACCGACAACATCGACGCGCTCAGCGTCGCCAAGCTGACGACCACGCAGGTCAGCGGGTTGACCACCACGTCGCTCAACAACCTCACGACCACTCAGGTCGGCGCGCTGGCGACCACCCAGGTGGCCGGCCTGACCACCACGTCGCTGAACGCACTGTCGACCGCCAACCTCGATGCCCTGAGCGTCGCCAAGCTGACCACCACGCAGGTCAGCGGCCTCGACACCACGGCGATCACCAACCTCACCACCACTCAGGTCGGAGCGCTGTCGGCGACCCAGGTGGCCGCGCTTCAGGTCACGCAGGCCAACGCGCTGACCACGACCGAAGTCGCCGCCTTCACGTCGACCCAGGCCGCCGCGCTGACCAGCACCCAGATCGCGGGTCTGACCACGACCAACTTCAGTGCTCTGTCGGAAACGACAGGCATCCCGTCGCTCAGCGTCGCTGCGATCCACAGTATTACGACCACCGAAATCGGCTCTCTGAGCTCGACCCAAGGCAACGCCTTCGTCACGTCGCAGGTCGAGGCGATGTCGATCGACCAACTGAATGCGCTGGTGGTGATTCTTTGATAGATCACCAAGCGGCTGAACCGAATCGGCAGGTTGCCGTTACAGTTCGGCCGGGGCTCTAAGTACCGCGGCTGTAGCGTTTTGTAATGCGTAACCGGCTCCCTGTTGGAGTCCGAGTATCGCGTTCACAAACATCAACGCTACAGGACCCGGACAATGACCAGCGAGCCCGTTCAACTCAAAGCAGGCCAGGAATTCTTCAACGACGCCGTGCGGCGTGCCGCTATGCAGCAGCTTCCCGTCGTGGATCTGCTGAACAGCGTAGGGAAACTCGCCTCATTTCAACAGAAGCATTTGATCGTCGATCTTTACAAGAACTGGATCGCATACAACGCGGACAACAATCTGCTTTATGCGATCTACTACAACTACGGCGTCGCGCTGATGGACATTCGCGACCATGTTGCCGCGATCAACGCGCTGCGGGAATGCGTCCGGTTGAAGCCGGATTTCCATCAAGCCTACATCAATCTCGGGCGTGCGCTGGAGGATTGCGGCCAGACCGGCCAGGCCGTGGGCCAATGGCTCGCCATGGTCAACAGCCTGGCGGCAGTTAATGGAGATTCGGTCGCGCACAAGGTGACCGCGTTGCACCAGATGGGCCGTGTCCTCGAAGCGGCGAGCAGCGATGCGCCGGCCGAGGATGCGCTCAGGCAGAGCCTGGATATCAATCCTCACCAGGTCGAAGCGATGCAGCATTGGATTTCACTGCGGCAGCGGCAGTGCAAATGGCCGGTGCTCGCCGAGTGGGAGCGGGTCAGTCAGAAAAGCCTGCATGGCGGCATTTCCTCGCTGTCGCTCTCCTGCCTCGCCGACGATCCGATGTTCCAGCTGGCAAAGGCGTACCAATACGCCAAGAAGGCGAACGGCATGCCGGCCCAGGTCCATCGCCCGCACGTCGAGGCCGCGGTGCGGCGCGATCCGAAGCGCCTGCGCATCGGCTATGTGTCGTCGGATTTGCGCGAGCACGCCGTCGGTTTCGCCATGACCGACGTGATGGAGCAGCACGACCGCGAGAAGTTCGAGATCTTCGCGTATTATTGCGGTATCAGCCGCACCGACTCCACGCAGCAGCGCATCAAGGATGCGGTCGATCATTGGGTCGACATCAACGGCATGACCGACGATCAAGCCGCCGCCAAGATCGCGTCGGACAACATCGACATCGTCATCGACCTGAACGGATACACCAAGGACGCGCGCACCAAGGTCTTTGCGCGCAGGCCGGCGCCGATCGCAGCCAATTGGTTCGGTTTTCCCAACAGCATGGGAACGCCGTACCATCACTACATCATCGCAGATCCCTACGTGATCCCGCCGGATCAGGAGATGTTTTACTCGGAGAAGGTGGTGCGGTTGCCCTGCTACCAGCCCAACGATCGCAAGCGGACGGTGTCCGCGCGACGCCCCTCGCGCGCTGAAGCAGGACTACCCGAGAACGCATTTGTTTTCTGCTCTTTCAATGGCATGCAGAAGATCACCCCCCGCGTATTCGAGCGCTGGATGACCATTCTCGGGCGCGTCCCCGGCAGCGTGTTGTGGCTGTTGACCGGCACCAAGGACGCAAACGAACGTCTGCGGCAGAAGGCGCAGGAGCTTGGCGTTGCGCCGAATCGGCTGATCTTCGCCGAGAAGTTGGCCAACCCCGACCATCTGGCGCGCTACCCGCTGGCCGATCTGTTCCTCGACAGCATGCCTTACGGCGCCCACACCACGGCCGCCGACTCGCTGTGGATGAACGTGCCGATCCTGACCATGCCGGGCCGCACCTTCGCATCGCGGGTCTGCACCAGCCTGATCCGGGCTGCCGGCATCGGTGAAATGGAATGCGCGTCGCCGGATGCTTATGTGGCGCGCGCGGTTTAACTGGCGAACGATCGGGAGCAGTTGGCGGCCATCAAAGCGAAGCTCGCGGCCGGGCGCGACACTTGCGCTCTGTTCGACACGCCGACACTCGTCACTCATCTGGAGGAGCTCTATCGGCAGATGTGGAGCGACTTCAAGCGTGGCGTACTGCCGGTTCCGGATCTTCGCAATCTGGACATCTACCACGACATCGGCGTCGAGCTTGATCTGACCAACATCGAAACGATATCGGACGATGCCTATCTCGCGCTCTACCGCGAGAAGCTTGCGAACTGGAACATCGTTTATCCGATCACCCCAGACACCCGGCTTTGGCCGGAGGTTGAACTGGACATCAACAATTCTGACCGCCCGCGCGCGGTGGCGTAGGCACGGCGTAAACATTTAGCGCATTGTTGCGCCAACAGCAGGTAGTTACCAATGGGAATTCATTCAGTTGATACATTTGGCTCCGACGCAGTCATCGACATACTGTCGCCGGATCGGATGACCGCCGTCGTCGTTATCGGAGCCAATCCGATCGACACCGAGCCGCCCTATAAGTGGATGCTGGCCAACCGCCTTTGCACGCTTGTCGGCTTCGAGCCGCAGGCCGTCGGGCTTGCCAAGCTTAACCAGCGAAAGGGCGACCTCGAGACCTATTTACCCTACGCGGTGGGCGATGGTCGCCCCGGTACTTTGAACCTGTGCCTTACGCCCGGCATGAGCAGCCTGCTGACGCCGAACAAGAGTGTGCTGTCATGCTTTCCGATCTTTTCTCAGTTTGGCACGGTGACGGAGCAAATCCCGATCGAGACCCGCACGCTCGACAGCATAACGGAAATTGACCACATCGATCTCCTGAAGATTGACGTGCAGGGCAGCGAACTGGCGGTGTTCCGCAATGGACGTGCCCGGCTATCCGAAGCGGTGGCGATACAGACCGAGGTTTCCTTCGTGCCGCTTTATGAAAACGAGCCGGCTTTCGGGGAGATCGACCTGGAACTGCGGTCGCTCGGATTCATCCCTCACATGTTCGACAAGATCAACAAGCGGATGATTCTGCCGCTGCATTTCGGCGCCAACATTTACGCCTCGATGAATCAGCTTCTCGAGGCCGACATGGTCTACGTTCGGGATTTCACCAAGCCGGACAAGATGAGCGTCGAGCAACTGAAGCATCTGGCCGCGGTGGCACATCATTGCTACCGATCCTACGACCTCGCAGTGAATTGCATGACCCATCTCAGCGCCCGAGGCGATCTCCCGGCGAACGCCGTTAAAATTTATGGCTCATCAGGAAAACGAGTGGGTGAATCTGATGGGGAATGCGGCCTGAAGGCCTATGGATACTGGGTTTTCGGGGTTTCGTAAGGCGGTTGAATTGGGCATCATTTCCCGATGGCCAACTCATCGAAGCGACAGC
>JAPLPD010000295.1 GCA_026400395.1 Alphaproteobacteria bacterium
CCAGACGTTCCGCGCCCTCGCGCTGAAGCAGCTGCCCCGCGACTATCGAACGCACGACGCCCGCCCGTTCGCGCTCCGACGCGCTCATCGTCAGTAATCCCCTGTCCATCAATGCCCCGTCGAATCAAACTCGAAAAGGGAACATTCTCACTTTGCACAAAGGGGACATTCTCATTGTGCGCTAACATGGAAAAACGTCGGGAATCTCCCATCCATCCACCGTCACACATCATGTGTGTCGAGAGTCGTGTGCGGAAGTCCGTGACCTTGCTTGAATACCCACGCCGAAAATTTTGTATGTTTCGCAGGCATGTCCGCTTTGCCTTGAAAGCGAAGATTTGGCTGACCTTCCAAAATGGTCATTAAATGCCATTCGCGGCCGCATAGCGTCCCAACGCATCTCAGCAATTTGCCTCGGTTAGCTGCTGCCGCGCGGCGCGATGTCCAGGATTCAATTGATCAACATCAAAGCAACCAGATGATCAGTCGGGCCTATTGCGACAGCCTCATCGGAAATATCAATGGATGTTCCTCAACTCACGCGATCCACCTGACTTCTCGCTGGTGCTGGGCGGGCCACTCTTTCAATTGCTAAGGAGGTCCCATCTGTCAGGCCCCTCACTTGAGTTCGCCCAACAGCGCGTCTTGCTTGCCGTGGCACTCACGTGGCTACCACTCTTGCTTTTGTCAGCGCTGGCAAAGCGGCCTGATTGGCGACCAGGAGAATTCTAATCCTGCAAGCCGACCGCGAGCCGGGGAAAATTCAAACGAGGAGCGGAAGCGATGAAACGCATTACAGGGGTCTTGTCCGGGACTCTGCTGTTCCTGCTTGCCGCGACAAGTGCGGCGTATGCCCAAGACCGGCCAAACGTCGTTTTGATCCTCATGGACAACCTCGGCTACGGCGAGTTGGGCGTTTACGGGGGCGGCATCCTGCGGGGCGCACCAACACCCCATATCGACAAACTCGCCAGCGAAGGCTTGCGGCTCCTCAACTACAACGTCGAGGCTCAATGCACGCCGAGCCGTGCCGCGCTCATGACAGGCCGGTACGCCATCCGCACCGGCAATGGATCGGTCCCGATCGGAACGCCGCGTTACGGTCTCGTGCAATGGGAATACACGATGGCGGAAATGCTATCCGACGTCGGTTACGTCACCGGCGCGTTCGGCAAATGGCACTTGGGCAACTCGGAAGGCCGCTACCCGACGGATCAAGGATTCGATGAGTGGTACGGTATCCCTAACTCCAGCGATGAGGCGTTCTGGCCGCAAAGCTCGATCTACCGGCCGGACTCGAACCCCGGAGCGGCACCGGCCTATCTGATGGAGAGCACCAAGGGGCCGCTTCCCAGGAAGCTGAAAATCTACGATCTCGCCGAACGCAGAATCATCGATCGGACGCTGACCGACAAAGCCAAGGACTTCATGTCGCGTCAGGTCAGGGCGGGGAGACCGTTTTTCGCCTACATCCCCTTCACGATGCCTCATCATCCGGTGACGCCAGCGCCGGAATTCGACGGTAAGACCCGCAATGGCCACTGGGCGGACGCCCTGGCTCAGATGGATGCTTACACCGCCGAGCTGTTGGAAACGGTGGAGAAGCTCGGCGTCAAGGACAACACGATCTTCATTTTCACGTCCGACAACGGTCCGGAAATGCTGGAGCCGTGGACCGGCTGGGGTGGACCGTGGCGGGGAACATATTTCACGGCTCTTGAGGGGTCATTGCGCGCCCCCTTCATCGTGCGCTGGCCCAGCAAGTTTCCAGCCGGTAGCGTCAGCAATGAAATCGTCCATGAGATGGACCTGTTCACCACGATCGCCACCATCGCTGGCGGCAAGGTGCCGACCGATCGCGTCATCGACGGCGTCGACCAAAGCGCACACTGGTTTGGCAAGCAGGAGAAATCCAATCGCGACAGCGTCGTCGTTTACGTGGGGAACGAGATCTACGGCGTTAAATGGCAAAATTGGAAAATGATGTTCAAGGAGCTCGCGACGGGGACTGGCCCGATCGAGCAGTGGAGCATTCCGCGGTTCTTCAATCTCTACCTGGATCCAAGGGAGGAGCATTCTCTGACCTACGGTGGTCAAAATGCATGGGTGGTCCACCCGGCTAGCAAGGTTCTGGCCGACCATCAGGCATCCTTGAAGAAATACCCTCCGATCCCGGTGGGCGCCGCCGACCCTTACACGCCGCCGGAGCCGTAAAGCTGTATGTCCAGAGTCTTCTTGGCGAGGCGCTTTGGCCCGTGGTGATGATCCGGGCTTACACGCTCGCTCAGCGAGCGGCCACGTTGCCTCTTTACCAATGAGACCGACAAAACCCGCAGCCTGATGGCCGCCCCGGCTCAAGACAAGGAATTCTGTAACGTCTGCTTTGCCCCGTTAGCGGCCGCAGAGCGGACATTCAAACACCGCCGCTCGAGGCCATTCGCGTTGTCAGCCAACACCTTGCACGTCGTGTGTTGATCTCATAAAACGCTGCTCCGCACTCTCCGGATTTTTCCCACATTTCGGTGCCGCGTGGTGCCGTTCTGTGCCGGTTTCAGGGCACGTTTGGCCGGGCGTTCGGAGCTAAGCCATTGGAAAACAACCGCCTCGTTCCGATCATCGTGGCGGTGGCGCTGTTCATGGACAACATGGACTCCACGGTGATCGCGACGTCGCTGCCGGCGATCGCCGTCGATATCGGAACGAGCCCGCTGACGCTGAAGCTCGCGGTGACGTCGTATCTGCTCTCGCTCGCCGTGTTCATACCGATGAGCGGCTGGACCGCCGACCGTTTCGGCGCACGCACCGTGTTTCGCGCCGCCATCGCCGTGTTCGTGCTGGGCTCGATCGGCTGCGCGCTGTCGGGCTCGATCGCGCAATTCGTTGTCGCCCGCATCGTGCAGGGCATGGGTGGCGCCATGATGACGCCGGTCGGACGGCTGGTGCTGGTGCGCACCGTCGATCGCCGCGAGTTGGTCAATGCCATGGCCTGGGTGTCGATCCCGGCGATGATCGGACCGCTGATGGGCCCGCCGCTCGGCGGCTTCATCACCACCTACGCGTCGTGGCACTGGATCTTCCTGATCAACGTGCCGATCGGCCTGATCGGCATCGTGCTGGTGACGCGCTACATCGAGAACATCAAGGCCGAGGTGCCCGAGCGGTTCGACTTCCCCGGCATGGTGCTTTCCGGCACGGCGGTCGCGGGCCTCACGTTCGGCCTGTCGGTCGCCGGCTTCGAGATCGTGCCGTGGCCGGTGGTCGCCGCGATCCTGCTGATCGGCGCGGTGGCGCTCGGGCTCTATCTCGCCTACGCGCGGCGGGCACCGGCGCCGATCCTCGATTTCAGCCTATGCCAGCTGCCGACCTTCCGGGCGAGCCTCGCCGGCGGCTTCCTGTTCCGCATCGGCGTCGGCGCCATGCCGTTCCTGTTGCCGCTGCTGCTGCAGGTCGGATTCCATCTGTCGCCGTTCCATTCCGGACTGATCACCTTTACCTCGACCGTGGGCGCATTGTTCATGAAGGCTGCGGCGCCGTGGACGCTCAAGCGGTTCGGTTTCCGCAACGTGCTGATCTGCAACGCCATCCTCGGCGGCCTTTCGATTTCCGCCTGCGCCATCTTCCGGGAGACCACGCCGTTCGCCCTCATGGTCGGCATTCTGATGATGGGCGGCTTCTTCCGCTCGCTGCAATTCACATCAATCAATGCGCTGGCCTATGCCGAGGTGCCGGCGGCGCGCATGAGCCGCGCCACCGCGCTCGCCGCGGTCGGCCAGCAGGTGTCGCTGGCGGCCGGCGTCGCGGTCGGCGCCCTCGCCGTGGAGATGACGGTGCAGTTCGGTCATCAAGCCGCCATCACGGTAACGGACTTTCCTCCCGCGTTCCTGCTGGTCGGCCTGCTCGCGGCGAGTTCGGCGCTACTGTTCTGGCTGCTGCCGCCGAACGCCGGCGCGGAGATGGCAAACCGGGTGCCGGCCGAAGCCGGCGCATCGGATCAGCGGATCGGATAGATTGAACGGATGCTTCGCACGCTGAAATCCCATACCGTCACCGCCGCCCCGGCTTCTTTGCTGGTCGCCTTCCTGGCCGCCGGCCTGAGCGCACCCACGCCCGCCTTCGCGCAGCAGGCGGCGTGGCTCACCGAGGAGCAGCGCTGCACCGGCGCGGCCGGCGTCACGCCGGAAGCACAGGCCGCCGCTTGCACTGCGCTGATCGACAGCAAACGCTTCACCCGGCAGAACCTCGCAATCCTGCATACCAACCGGGGCATCGCCCACGGCAAGACCGGCGACTACGAACACGCCATCTCAGACTTCGACGCGGCGCTCCGCATCACGCCAAACCATCTGCGCGCCATCATCAACCGCGGCAATGCCAACTTCGCCCGGCACGATTACGACGCCGCCATCGCCGATTTCGGCCAAGCCATGCGCCTCGACCTGAAGAACGTGGCGCATCCGATGAACCGCGCCGCCGCCTTCGAGGCCAAGGGCGATCTGAAGAGCGCCATCGCCGACCATGACCAGGCGCTGAAACTCGAACCCAACTCGGTGGCGATCCTGACCAACCGCGGCCTTGCCTATCGCCGCAGCGGCATGCTCGACCGCGCCATCGCCGACTTCGATCAGGTGATCAAGCTCACCCCCAAGGACGTCGCCGCCTATAACAACCGCGCGATGGCGCTGGCCAGCCGGCGCGACTACGACCGCGCGCTCGCCGACCACGAGCAGGCGATCAAGCTCGATCCGAAGTCTGCGCTCGCGCGCCTGAACCGCGGGCTGTTCTTCCAGGCCAAGGGCGACACCGAGCGCGCGCTGGCCGACTTCGAAGAAGCCGCCCGGCTCGCCCCCGAAAGCGGCGCGGCGTTCAACGCCCGCGGCATCGCGCTCGGCGCCAAGGGCGAGCCCGACCGCGCGCTCGCCGACCTCGACCGCGCCATCGCGCTCGAACCGAATAACGCGAATTACTACAACAGCCGCGGCAGCGTCTGGCGCGACCGCGGACGGTTCGAACGCGCCGTCGAGGACTACGACAAGGCGCTCGCTATCTCTCCGGGCTATGCGTTCGCCTACTACAACCGCGCCCAGGCGCACTATCTCGCCGGCCGGTTCGCGCTGGCACTCGCCGACGCGATCAAGGCCGCCGAACTCAACGAAAACTCGGCGCAGGCGCTGAGTTTGCGCGGACTGATCCAGGAAAAGCTCGGTGCCCGCGACCAAGCCATCGCCGATTTGCGGAAGGCCGCGGCGCTCGATCCCAACTTGAAGCAACCCGCCGATGCACTGCTGCGGATGGGCGAGACGCGGTAACGCCTATGCCTAGCTCTAAAAATGTCTCCCCCTAAAACGGCGACGGCCCGCGCATTGCGGGCCGTCGCCGGGCGTATTCAATCGACGCTGTTAGATGACGTGCAGCAGCCACAACACGAGCACGAGGCCAAACGGCACGCCCAAAAGCCAGAGCAGAATGGGCATATCGGTCTCCTATCCGGTTCAATTGCGGGCACAATTCGCAATCGCCGACAAAGGTTCCATTGACCGCGCGGCGTGGTTAACCGCGGAATCCCGTCGCCAGCACGTAGAGTTCTGCAGAGTCGGCTCGACTGGCTGCCGGCTTTACGTGCTTCACCATCGTGAAGTCGCGCTTCAACGCCGACAGAAGCGCGGCCTCGGTGCCGCCCTGGATCACCTTGGCGAGGAATATGCCGCCGGGCTTGAGCACCTCGCGGGCAAATTCAGCCGCAGTCTCGACCAGCGCCATGATCTTCAAATGGTCGGTCGGACGATGGCCGGTGGCATTGGCCGCCATGTCCGACAGCACCACGTCGGCGGGACCGCCGAGCATTGCCTTGAGCTGGCCGGGCGCGGCAGGATCGAGGAAATCGATCTGCGCGAAAACGACGCCGGGAATTTCATCCATGGCGAGAAGGTCGATGCCGACGACGGCGCCGCGTTCGCCGACGCGCTTCTTCGCCACTTGGCTCCAGCCGCCGGGAGCAGCGCCCAGGTCCACCACTTTGGCGCCCGATTTGAACAGGTGATGCTTGTCGTCGATCTCGATCAGCTTGTAGGCCGCGCGCGAACGGAAGCCGTCGCGCTTGGCGCGGATCACATACGGATCGTTGAGCTGGCGTTGCAGCCAAGCCCTGGAGGACTGCGACTTACGCTTGTCTTTGACGTGGATCTTGAGCGCGCGCGCGCCGCGGCCGCCGTCTGATTTCTTTTTCGTGGTCACGATGCGGGTGCCCCGGTTTCGCCCCAGACGCCGTCCTCGCGCATCATCTGCACCAGCATGCCTTCGCGCAGACCGCGGTCGGCGACCCGCAGCCGCTCGCAGGGGAACGCGCGGCGGATGGCTTCGAGGATGGCGCAGCCGGCCAGTACGAGATCGGCGCGCTCGGGACCGATGCACGGATTGGCCACGCGGCCCTCGTAGGACATGGCGAGCAGCCGTTCGACCACGCCGGTGACCTGCGACTCGCTCATCCAGCAACCGTCGATGCGGCGGCGTTCGTAGCGCGGCAGGTCGAGATAGACGCCGGCGATGGTGGTAACCGTTCCCGAGGTGCCGAGCAGATGCAGGCCCTCGGTGCCGCCGTGTTCGGCGGCGAAGAGGTCCACCTGAACCGCGACCTCGGCGATCATCGCCTCGAACTGTTCGCGGTTCACGGTAATGCCGCCGTGGCGCTCGGCCAGTGTGACGACGCCGATCGGCATCGACACCCAGGCTTCGATCGCGGGATGCGGTGGGCCATGCGGCGTGGGACCGCAGCGGCCGAGCCGGACCAGTTCCGACGAGCCGCCGCCGATGTCGAAAAGGATCACACCGTCGGCGGCCGGATCGACCAGCGGCGTGCAGCCGGTGGCGGCGAGCCGCGCCTCGGTCTCGCGATCGACAATCTCGAGTTCGATGCCGACCTCGTTTCGGATGCGCTCCAGAAACTCCAGGCCATTGCCGGCGGCCCGGCAGGCCTCGGTGGCGATCAGCCGCGAGCGTGTGACGCCGCGGTTGCGCATCTTGGCGCGGCAGACTCGCAAAGCATCGACCGCGCGCAGGATCGCCGCCTCGCTGAGCATGCCGGTGCTGGTGATGCCTTCGCCGAGCCGGATGATGCGGGAGAACGCGTCGATGACGCGGAAGCCGTCGCGGGTCGCGCGCGCCACCAGGAGCCGGCAGTTGTTGGTGCCGAGGTCGAGCGCGGCATAGGTCGGGCCGGATACGTCACCGCCTTGCCCGCCGCCGGACTGACGGTCCTGGCGCGGGTGCCGAAACGGCGACCGCCGGCCCCGCCGGAGGCCCTTCGGGTCCCGGTCAGGCGCGGGGTCGAGGCCGGTCGCCCGGGCCTCGTCGTCCATCAAAAGCCTTTCCCCGCGCCGAAGCTTGGAACTGTCCTGCTCGACGGCGCGGTGGTGATCTCACACTTCGGATTAAAGTGTAGATACCGGCGTCGCGCCGCGCAACTCTGAGCGTCCCGGGGAACATGACGGAAACCTCTGGGTGTGCTGTCAACGCACAATGAGAATGTCCCCTCGTTCCGCACAATGAGAATGTCCCCTTTTGGATGGGGCTGAGCGTTTGTGGGTAACGAGGGGGGTCGCGCGCCTTCACAGCGGTAGCGTCGCCCCTCGTTATCCACATCCG
>JAPLPD010000204.1:0-2233 GCA_026400395.1 Alphaproteobacteria bacterium
CGCGGAGCCGTGGGCTTCGCGCCGGACCACGACCTCGTAGGGCAGCATGGTGCAGGGCGGGGCGATGAACGATGTGGCGCTGTTCTGCTCCTCGTAGGCGACGGGAATGCCGCACGCCTTCAGCAGACGGAACACGTTGCAGGTGGTCGCGGTGGCGAGCCGGCCCTTGTCGGGGATGACATCATGCTTGGCGCCATCGCCCGCGGTGATGTCGTCCTTGGCCACCACCGAGACGAGGTCGGAGCCGACGATACGGTAGATTTTCTTGGTCTTTCCTTCGGTGACGAGCGCACCGAGCGAAAGAGCCTTGGGGTGTCCGGCCGTTGGGGCGTCCACGGGATCGTCCTGTGCTTGAAAAATAAGGGACGAACACTAATCGGTCGGCCCCCCGTCATCTAGGGCTGGCAGGGGGCTTTTCAACATGGAACCTGCGGGTTCCCGGTGCCCCGCATGATCCCGGACAGCGATGCGGCCGATGCCGCTATTGCGCCTGTTCCGCCGCGATCAGCTTCTTCAGAATGTGCTTGTAGCGCACCGGGCCAACGTCGATTGCCAGCGTCAGCGGGTCCACGGCGGTTTGCGATTCGTCGATGATCCGCTGCTGCGCCTCGATCACCGGTACGTCCTGCTCCTCGAAGGCGAAGCGGCGCATCTTGCCGATCTTCTCCTGGATGTCCCGGTTGAGTGCCTCGTCCGTGGTCTTCACGTTGTAGCGGACCGCCGTGAAGAAGTAGTGCGTGGTTCGGTCGGTTTCCGGCGTCAGGATATGGACCGCGTGATAGCCGGTTCCGGTTTCGGGCTTCTCGCCGATCGGGCAGATGCCGGTGACCAGCCGCAACGTCGATGGCGCCATCCAGCGGATGCTGGTGATCTTGTCCACCCGCGGCGGCGATTGCGGCCACATCAGCTTGTTCATGCCCGGTGGCTCGGCGTTGGTCGCGTGGCGCTCGACGGTGATGTCGGTGCCATCCTGCAGGACGGTGATCTCGCTTTCGACCGTGTCGGCATTCCCGAGGATGCCGGCGTGCAGGTATGACGTATGCGACAGGTCGAGTAGGTTATCGACCACCAGTTCGTAGTTGGCCTTGACCATGATCTTGTCGAGCTTGGTGGTGTGCAGCGCCGGAACGTTGTCCATCACGCTGAAGTCGGGGACGGTGGCGGGATCGGCGGTCTTGTCGCCCATCCAGACCCAGATCGCCTTGTGCTTCTCGACCGCCGGATAGCTTTTCACCTTGGCGCGCGATGGGATGTTCTTGTTGCCGTGCGGCTGCAGCACGCAGGCGCCGGTCTTGTCGTATTCGAGCCCGTGGTAGGGGCACTGGATGCGGTTGCCGCCGATCACCGCGCCCATGCTGAGCGGCGCGAAGCGGTGCGCGCAGCGATCCTCCAGCGCGGCGACCTCGCCGTTGCCCTGCCGGTAGAGCACCACCGGCTCCTTCAGGAAGGTGACGCCGAGTACGCCGTTGTCGCCGAGCGTCTCGGACCACGCGGCGCAATACCAAGCGTTGCGCAGATACGTGCCGGTGATGAGCTGCTTCTTGCTCTCCACGATCGCGGTGTCATGGCCGATCTGGATGTTCATGGGCGCTCCTCCGCTACTGCGGAGGATTATCCCGCCGGGCGTCCGGTTGGGTCAAGCGCGGCGGGCGGCTGGTTCGGCGCCTCTGGCCGCCTGGATCGCCTGCCAGATGCGCGCGGGTGTCGCCGGCATGTCGATGTGCTCGACGCCGTGGTCCTTCAGCGCGTCCAGGATGGCGTTCATCACCACCGCCAGCGCCGGCGTGATGCCGGCCTCGCCGCCGCCCTTCACGCGCAGCGGATTGCCCTTGGTCGGATCCTCGGTGAGCGAGATGTCGAACGACGGCACCATGTGGGCGCGGGGGATGCCGTAATCCATGAAGCTGCCGGTCAGCACCTGGCCGCTGTCGTCGTACTGCACGGTTTCCACCAGCGCCTGGCCGATGCCCTGAACGATGCCGCCATGCACCTGGCCGTGCAGGATCAGCGGGTTGATGGCCTGGCCGGCGTCGTCGATCGAGCCGTAGCGCGGAATGCTGATGGCGCCGGTGTCGGGGTCGATCTCGACCTCGCAGATCGCGCAGCCGGTCGGATAGGCCGGGATGCGGCCGGTGAAGGTCTTCTTCGATTGCAATTTGCCGGCGGCGGCCAGCGCCGGGGTTTCGTCGATGACTTGCGCGACGTCGAATACGGTCAGCCGCCGGTTGCTCTT
>JAPLPD010000204.1:2274-3569 GCA_026400395.1 Alphaproteobacteria bacterium
AGCATCTTTGCCGCCACCGCTTTGCCCTGCGCCACGATGTCGGTGGAAGCCTCGAACATCAGCGTGCCGCCGAGCCGCATCGAGCGGTCGGAGTGGGTGCCGCTGCCGGATGGAATTTTTGCGGTGTCACCGCCGATGAAGATGATGTCCTCCGGATGCACGCCGAGCAGATCGGCCATCACCTGGGCAAAGCTCGTCTCGTGGCCCTGGCCGGTCGACTGGGTGCCGACCGCAAGTTCGACCTTGCCGGTTGCGAGCACCGTGACCTCGACACGCTCGTGCGGGATGCCGACCGGCGTTTCCAGATAGTTCGAGATGCCGATGCCGCGCAGCTTGCCGCGCTTTTTCGATTCACGCTTCCGCGCTGCAAAGCCCTTCCAGTCGGCGGCCTCGATCATTCGCTTCATGTTGCCGGCGAAATCGCCGCTGTCGTAAAGCAGGCCGCTGGCCGTGCTGTAGGGCAGCTTCTTTTTGGCGATGACGTTGGCTTGGCGGATGCGCAGGCGGTCGTTTCCGAGCTTGTCGGCGGCCAGATCAATGAGCCGCTCCAGCACCAAGGTCGCCTCGGGCCGGCCGGCGCCACGGAACGGCGCGGTCGGCACGGTGTTGGTCATCATCGAGCGGCAGCGCATGTGCATCAGCGGGATGTCATAGACGGTCGTTGCCACGCGGTAGGCGTTGGAGAGCGGCACATAGGTGACGGTCTGGCCGCCGCAGGTACCGATGTGATCGACATGGTAGGCGGTGATACGGCCGTCGCGTGTCAGCGCGAGCTTTGCCGTCGTCACCAGATCGCGGCCGGCATAATCGGTGAGGAAGGATTCCGAGCGGTCGTTGGTCCATTTCACCGGCCGACCGACGCGCTTCGCCGCCCACAGGATCGCCGTCTGCTCGGGATAGAGATTGTTGCGCAGCCCAAAGCCGCCGCCGACATCGGGACATACGAAGCGAAGTTTTTCGAGCGGCAGCCCCCAGCTTTCGGCCAGCACCATGCGCGGCGCGTGGACGCCCTGGTTGCCGGAGACCAGCGTGTATAAATCCGCCGCCGCGTCGTAGGAGGCGATGCCCGAGCGCGGCTCCATCTGGCAATTGACGATGCGTTGGTTGACGAAGGTCTGCTCGACCACGATGTCCGCGCTGGCGAACGCGGCCCGCACCGCCGCGGCGTCGCCGAATGACTCGTCGAGTGCGATATTGTCGGGGCAGGGGCCTGGCCAGATCGGCTCGGCAACGGCGGCCTTGCGCACGTCGGTCACGGCCGGGAGCACGTCGTATTCGACTTCGACCGCTTCGGC
>JAPLPD010000131.1 GCA_026400395.1 Alphaproteobacteria bacterium
GCTGTCGAGCGAGGAGGTGGCTTCGTCGAGCACCAGAACGGGCGCGTTTTTGAGGATGACGCGGGCGATGGCGATGCGCTGGCGCTGGCCGCCGGACAGCTTCACGCCGCGCTCACCCACCTGGGCGTCATAGCCGCGCCGGCCGCGCCAGTCCTCCAGTTCGAGGATGAATTCATGCGCCTGGGCCTGCTTCGCCGCGGCGATAATCTCGGCGTCGGTTGCGTCCGGCTTGCCGTAGCCGATGTTGTCGCGGATCGAGCGGTGCAGCAGCGAGGTGTCCTGGGTCACCACCGAAATCTGCGTGCGCAGGCTTTCCTGGGTTCTGTTGGCGATGTCCTGGCGGTCGATCAGGATGGCGCCGTCCTCGAGGTCGAAGAAGCGCAGCATCAGATTGACCAGGGTGGACTTGCCGGCGCCCGAGCGGCCGATCAGGCCGATGCGCTCGCCGGGATGGATGGTGAGAGACAGGCCATTGATCAGCCCGTTCTCGCGGCCATAGCCGAAACGGATGTCCTTGAACTCGATCTCGCCGCGCGGCACCGTGAGTGCGCTGGCCTCCGGCTTGTCGGTCAGCGCGATCGGGCGGGCGATCGTCATCATGCCCTCCTGCACCACGCCGATGTTCTCGAAGATTTCGGTGACGCGCATCGCCACCCAGCCGGCGATGTTAATGATCTGCCAGGACAGCGGCAGCGCCATCGCCACAGTGCCGACCTCGACCTTGCCGTGCATCCAGAGCCAGATCGCCAGGCCGCCGGTGCCAGTAACCAGCAGCGCGTTCAGTACGGTGAGGCAGAAGCTGAACAGCGTGTTGAGCCGCAGCGAGTTGTAGAACAGCCCGGTGTGCTCCTCGAACGCCTCGCGGACATAGGCGTCCTCGTCGCGAGCGCGGGCGAACAGCTTCACCGTCAGGATGTTGGTGTAGGTATCGACGATGCGGCCCACCAGCCACGAGCGCGCCTCGGACACCTCCTTGGAGCGGTCGCGCATGCGCGGCACGAAGATGCGCAGCATCACGATGTAGCTTGCGAACCAGAGCACGATCGGCAGCGCCAGCCAGGCGTCGGCCGAGGCGAGCAGGATCAGCGCCGATGTGCCGTATACGAGAATGTACCAGACGCCGGTGATCAGCGCGACGAGGCTCTCGCGCACCGCGGGTCCGGTCTGCATCACGCGGTTGGCGATGCGGCCGGCGAAGTCGTTCTGGAAGAACGCCCAGGATTGCCGCGCCACATGCCAGTGGTTCTGCCAGCGGATCATGTTGGCGACGTTGACCGCGATCGCCTGGTTGCTGACGAGGTTCTGCGCCATCTGCGCCAGCGGGCGCAGAACGATCAGCACCGCCGCCATGCCGAGCAGCATCGGCCAGTTCTCGGTCCACAGGGTGGCGGGATCGCTCGACGTGACCAGCGTGACGATGCGGCCCATGAAGGCCGGGATGAAGGAGTCGAGCACCGCGACGATGAAGCCCGCGACGAACAGCGCCGCGAACAGGCCCTTGGCCTGGCGCGCGAAGTGCCAATAGAACGCGACGAGACCGGCGGGCGGCTGGGCCTGCGACGGCGGCTCGGTTGGATTCAGGGCGTTTTCAAACAGCTTGAACATGCGTGAGGAATGCACCTAAGCACGGTTCTTGGCCAGACCGTGGCGCCACGCATGCAAAGAATTATTCGATGCGGGTTTGGCGCGCTTTACTGCCGCTTGAGGATGTAGATCACGCGGTCGTAGTTGATCAGCATGGTGTCGGCGTCGCGGAAATGGAAGGTGTGCTGGGACTTCAGGCAGCGCACGTCCACGCTGGGGATGTCGCCCTTCGGGAAGCCGAGCCGCGCTGCGGCGGCGGCGGGATTGGGTTCCGGCAGGTTGCCATGGAACAGCGCATCGACTTCGATCGAATTCGTTGTGTAGATGACCTTGCTCTTGCAATCGAGCGGCTTGAATTTCGAACTCACCGAACTCGCCGCGAACGCCACGTCCGTCTTGAGCAGACGTTTGCCGACGGCGGCGAGGGTGCCCTGTTCGCCGGGTTGGCTCCACGGCGCCGGCACCGCCTCGACGATCTGCCACTTGCCGAGAATGGAAACGCCCGCGGCCGGAGCGGGTGGGGCGAGGGCCATAAGCGCGGCGAATGCGAGAGCCGAGGCGCCGGGATTGCGATGTTTCATAAGGAGAGTCCGGCGACAGTTGCCGCCGCGCGAAGGCAGGCGGCGCACAGGCAATCCGCGCCCGCCGCGTCCGGCATGGGGAGCCGGTAGGTCTCGTCCATGCACCAGCATGCGCCTCCGGCAGCGTCGCACTCGAACGATGTGCCGCAACGGGCACAGGCCAGCCGCCGCAGCGGTAATCGCGAATCGGTCGGCGCGGTGATCATGAAGGCATTATCGGGCGTCATTGCCCGCAAGATCAATCATGCCTGCGTGACGGGATTGCGGCGGGCTTATTCCGCGGCGATGGCCGGCTTTCGCGCGCGTTCAGCTTGGCGGCCGCGGGAAACCGCGCGGCATACGCCTCGATATCCCCGACCGTCCGCCCGGCGATGGCGTTGCCTTGCTTCCGGTTGAACTCCGGCGATTCCAACTCGGTCCAGAACGAGTCGTTTAGCCGGTTGATCATGTTGAACATCGCGCAGTTCAGCGAGATTTCGACGATCTCGGGCTCGCTGAACAGCCGCTTCATGTCCTGCCAGACCTTCTCGTCGCGGGCCGCGGTATTCCTGGTCATCGACTCCGACCAGGCGATAGCGGCACGCTCGCGCTCGTTGAAAGCCGGGTCCGACTTGTAGGCGTCGGTCTTGAGTGCCTTGATGTCGGATTCTTTCAGGCCAAGCGCCATGCCGAAAACGCTGGTGTGCGCCGAGCAATAGCTGCACGCGTTGGTGAGCGAAGTTTTGATGGTGGCGAGATTTCGCAAGCGGACATCCGACACCGCGCCGAGATTGGGCTGCCGGGCGGCTGCGACGAAGCCGATGAACCAGCGTGCCAGATACGGGCTGTGCTTGGTCAGAATGCGCAGCAGGTTGGACGAGCGGCCCATGAACAGGGTCGAGCTGTCGAAGATTTCCTTGGCCAGACCATTGTCGGCCTGGGCTTCCTCTTCCGACAGTCCGGACAGACGCTGGCTCATGGCGATCTCCCTTTGCCGCTCAGATGCGTTGGCGCGATCCGCGGACCCGACGGTATTGCCGCCGGGAGATCGGTCGGGCGCCACATGGACATTTTGTAGCGAGTGATACATAATGTCAACGAACGCATACCGGCTGGCAGGCGAACCGCGATGGCGCGACCCAGGGACTTCGAGGAGACCGATGCGCTCGACGCCGCGATCGGCTGTTTCTGGCGGCGCGGTTACGAGGCGACGTCGGTGCGCGATCTCGCGGCGGCGATGGGCATCAGCGGCACCAGCCTCTACAACGCCTTCGACGATAAGCGGACGTTGTTCGTGCGTGCGCTGGATCGCTACATGGCGGAGACCGCGCGCGAGCGCATTCATCGCCTGGAGCGGACGCTGCCGCCGAAGCAGGCGATCCGGCGCTTTATCGGTGAAGTGATCGACCGCTCGGTGGACGACGTCGAGCGCCGGGGGTGTTTCCTGATCAACTCGGCGCTCGAGGTCGCCCCTCACGACCCCGAGCTTGGCGAGGAGATCGCGCAGCGGCTATCGGAGATCGAGGCGTTCTTTCGCCGCACGATCAAGGCCGGCCAGGCCGCGGGCGAAATTCCGGCGGCGCGAGACGCCCGCGATCTGTCGCGGCTGCTTCTCGGCGTGCTGCTTGGCATCCGCGTGCTTGCGCGCGCCAGGCCCGAGCGTGCGCTGCTTGAAGGGGTGGCGCGGCCGGCGCTCGGCTTGCTCGATTCCGGCGATTGAAAATCGGACCAACACATACGGAGCAAAGACCATGACAACAGCAGTTAAGCTCGCGGCCGGCTCGGAATTCCCATCGCTGTCGATGCCGAAGGTTGGCGGCGGGGAGGTCACCGTCGGCGGCCACAGCGGCTGGCAGATGCTGGTGATCTATCGCGGCAAGCACTGCCCGCTGTGCAAGAAATACCTCAAGGGCCTCGACGGCTTGCTCGACGACTACCGCGCCAGCGGCGTCGACATCGTCGTCGCGTCGGGCGACCCAAAAGACAAGGCCGAGACCGAGAGCGCGGAAGAGGGCTGGCGCTTCCCGGTCGGTTACGACCTCAGCGTCGAGCAGATGCGCAAGCTCGGGCTCTACATTTCCAATCCGCGGTCGCCGCAGGAGACCGACCGGCCGTTCCCGGAGCCCGGCCTGTTCGTGCTCAACCCGGAGGGCAAGGCGCAGATCATCGACATTTCCAACGCGCCGTTCTCGCGGCCCGACCTCGCCAACGTGCTGAACGGCATCAAGCTGATCAAGGAGCGCAACTACCCGATCCGCGGCACCGCGGACTGATCGCTGATGGGCAGGATGGGCGGCGCGGCAGCAATGTCCGCCAGTCATGGGATTTGGCCGAAGACTTTTCTCACATCACATCAAGCAGGGACTACGCCGATGATTGATCTCTATTATTGGACCACGCCGAATGGACACAAGGTTACGATCTTTCTGGAAGAGACCGGCACGCCCTACAAGATCTTTCCGGTCAATATCGGCAAGGGCGAGCAGTTCAAGGCGGACTTCCTCGCCGTCTCCCCGAACAACCGCATCCCGGCGATGGTCGATGACGATCCGCCCGGCGGCGGCAAGCCGATCGCGATGTTCGAGTCCGGCGCCATGCTGGTCTATCTCGCCGAAAAGACCGGACAGTTCCTGCCGAACAAACCGGCGAAGCGCGCCGATGTCATGCAATGGCTGTTCTGGCAGATGGGCGGGCTCGGGCCGATGTCCGGGCAGAACAACCATTTCAGCAACTACGCCCAGGAGAAGATCACCTACGCGATGGACCGCTATCGCAACGAAGTGAACCGGCTTTACGTCGTGATGAACAAGCGGCTGGCCGACCGGCCGTTCCTCGCCGGCGACTATTCGATCGCCGACATGGCTTGCTATCCGTGGGTGGTGCCGCACGAGCGGCAAGGCCAGAAGATCGCCGACTTCCCGCATCTGAAGAAATGGCTGGAGACCACCGCGGCGCGGCCGGCGACTGTGCGCGCCTATGCCCACGTTGCGACGGTCAATCCGGGGCAGGGCGGCATCCGCACTCCGGAAGAGCGGGCCATTCTGTTCGGCCAGACCGCCGAGTCGATCGCCAAGGCGGCGGCAACGAATTGATGGAGACTGGTGCAGCGAATTCTGCGCGCTCCCTCTCCCCGTTGGGGCGTTGGGGAGAGGGCTGGGGTGAGGGGCCTTGGACGCTCGATAGATTGTACGCCCTCACCCGAACGCCTTCGGCGTTCGACCTCTCCCCACGGGAGAGGTGAAGAGAGCGTGCTGCGCGGCGAATCGAAACGGGCCGCCCGTGAGAGCGGCCCGTTATATTTTGCAGCGCTACGGCTATGTCAGGTGCCGCGGCCCCACAGGCCGCAATAGCGCCGCGCCACGAACGGCAGGCCGTTGGCGTAGCCCGGCATGCTCGCGTATTTCTCCAGCTTGAACTCCTTCTCGGCCTCGTCCCAGCACTTGCCGGCTTGGCCGAGCTTCTTCATTTCCGCTGACGCATCACGGTAGAGCGTCAGCACCGCCTTGGCGTCGTCCTTGGTGCCGAGCCGTCCGTTCGGCGCGCCCGGATGGCCGGGGATCAGCCTCTCCCAGTCGAGCGCGATCACCTTCTCGATGAATTTCTCGGTCTCGATCGGGAAGAAATCGATCATGCCACGGCCGGGGAACGAACCGACGGGGATGGTATCGACGACGAAAACGATCTTCTCCTTCGGCAGCCGGATCACAAGGTTTGAATCCGAATGGTTGATCCCGAGGAACAGCAGTTCCATCGTGGTGCCACCGAGGCTGATGACCTTCTTGTCGCCGGTCGATTCGTCCGGCAGCGGCGTATGCGGATCGTTGACCTGCTTGAGATGCGCGGTCGCATTCTTGTGCGCGATGATCTTGGCGCCGGCATCCTTGAACGCCTTGCCGCCGGCGATGTGATCGAAGTGATGGTGGCTGTAGACCAGGAACTTCACCGGCTTGTCGGTGACCTTCTTGATCTCATCGAGATACTGCTGGCCGCCGGCCGGCCGGCCGTACGCGACCGGATCGGTCGCGATCACGCCGTCCTTGGTGACGACGAAGATCGCCTGATGATTGCCGTTGCGGAAGATATAGACGTTGTCGGTGCCATCGACCTTGGTGGTTTCGATCTGCGGCCTCGTTTGAGCCATCGCCGGCATGGCCAGAACCCCGGCCAGTAACGCCGCTCCGGCGTATTGCAATGCGGTCTTTGTCATGGTCGCCCCCTGCTTGACGTTTTTCCGGCACAGCCTCGCGTGGACCACGCCAGGATGCAGAACAGCAAACGGCGCGCGCTTATTCCAGCGCGCGCCGCGATATTTTCAAAACCGGCCTGCGGCTACTGGTCGCCGCCAATAAACCCGGAAATCTTCCAGCCGCCGGCCTCTTTGCTGAAGCAAAGCTGGTCGTTGCCGAGCGGGCTCAGCGCCTCGGCGGAAACGAATCCGGTCTTGCCGGATGGGGTGACCACCCGCAGCGTCGGGCTGTCCTGGTTGGGCGGCCCGTTATCCGCCAGTACATGGACGAAGTGCATGCCGAGCTTTTCGACCACCGGCGAATTGGGCTGCGCGCCCGAATGGACCTCGACGCCGGCCTGCACCGGATAGGCCCAGTCGCCTTCCTCGGTTCCGGTCGATTTGACCAGCGCCTCGAACTCCTGCGGGCTGAAGGTCGGATCGGCCGGCGCGCAGATCGTATCCTTGCGGTCGGGAAACGGCATGCCGGTCGGATCGGCGGACGCGGCGCCCAGCAACTCCCAGCCCGGCGCGTCCTTGCCGTCGAGCTGGATGGCCTTGGCGAGGTTGTCGATGGCCGGCCTCTTCTTGTCCGCCCGGTCACCCTTTTCGCCCATCCAGAAGAAGTTCTGCACCACAAGGCCGGCGAGCGCCTTGCGGTCCTTTTTTTCGACGACAACGCCGAGCTGCTTGCGTAACGCCTCCAGGCCCGGATCTGTCACCGTGGCGGGCGCGGTGATCGACACCGGCTTGTAAGGCTTCGCGGGCGCGGCCTGGCCGCCGGGCGGCGGCAACTGTCCTGGGCGGGGCAGTTGGCTTTGCGCCAAGCTTGCCGTTGCGGCGCTCAGAACGAGCGAAGTGGCGATCGAAACGGCGGTGACGCGGGCCTTCATGGGCAGCTCCTTGGTCAAATTCAATGGATTGGAATCTACGGAAAAATAAGTCGGTGTTGCGGCTGGCGGAGTGCGATCGGCAGGTTGTTTCAGTTTCCCCCGGCGATATATCCGGCAATCCGCCAACCGGCGACCATCTCCTTGATGTAGCAAAGCCGGTCCGAGTTGATCGACATCAGGCTGCCGGGCGGGACGAACCCCGGCTGACCGTCGGGCAGTGCGATACGCGCCCATTGATTGCGGCCCGGCGCAGGTTCGCTGTCCGGGCCTTCGAAACCAATCAGCCGGACGAAATGCGCGCCGACCGTTGCCACCTTCACTCCACCCGCCCGTGGCGTCGCATACACCGGCGTTTCATCGGCGCGCGGGTAAGCCCAATCAATGTTGCTGGTGTAGGTGGTGTCGAGCAGCCTCGAATAGGCAATGCCGTCGAACGCCGGGCGTGCCGGCGCGCAGATCACGCCGGGACGGGATTCCAGCGGCTCAACCGCATCCAGCGCGGCGAACGCAGCGAGCGTGTCCCAGCCGATGCCGTTGGCCTTTTCGAGAAAAATCGCGGCGGCGAGATTGTCCACCGAAGGCTTGCGCGGGTCGAACTGTTGGCCGAAGTCGCGATCCCAGAAAAAGCCCTGTCCCAGTACCAGAGCGGCGAGTTCGGCGTAGATGCGGGTCTTGGCCAAGCTGGTCAACGCCGCCCGGAATGCAATGAAAGTCGCATCGTCGGACGCGGCTGCGCGGGTGATCGCCACCGGTTCGTAGGGTTTTGGCGGGCGCACGGGCGTCTGCGCCGCAGCCATACTGACGACGGCCCATGACGCGGCGATGAAAATCAGGCGTGAAAAACAATGGCGCATGTCTGGTGCCGAATCGCGAGGCGGTCAGGTTACTGCCGGAACCGGAGCTTCGCATCTCGCGTTCTTGTGCGGCTTCCCTCATGCTACGGCCGCCCGGCCGAAACCTCTCCTACCGATGAGACCGTCATGCCTGCGTTCATGTCCTGGCCCTATCTGCTGCCGATCCTGATGCTGCTCGGCTCGAACGTTTTCATGACGCTCGCCTGGTACGGCTATCTGCGCTTCAAGGAGGTGCCCCTGATCGGCGTCATCTTCGCCGCCTGGGGCATCGCATTGGTCGAATATTGCCTGGCGGTGCCGGCCAACCGTTGGGGCAACGAAATCTATTCGACGGCGCAGTTGAAGACCATTCAGGAGGTCATCACGCTCGTGGTGTTCGCCGGATTCTCGGTGCTCTTTCTCAAAGAAGCCTTGACCGGGATCATGCGGTCGGCTTCGCATTGATTGCCGCGGGAGCCTTTTTCATCTTTCGCGGACCGCTTTGAAGTTGATCGCCAAGCCGCGTGACACCGATTGCCGAACGCCAGTGGAGAATGTGACACTGCCCGGAACAGGGGGGAGCGCCTTGGTCCGGAATTTTCTGAAAGCCGCGTTGGCCGTCGTCGTGCTTTGCGCGACATTGGCGCCGTCATTCGCGCAGGATTGGCCGCAGCGACCGTTGCGCATTATGGTGATTGCCGCGCCAGGGGGGTTGCCCGATGTGATGGCGCGCCTTGTCGCCAAGCACCTGACCGAGGCTCTCGGCCAACCTGTCATTGTAGAAAATCGTCCGGGCGCCGGCGGCAACATGGCGGCCCTCGCGGTGGCGAAGGCTGCCCCCGATGGATACACGCTTCTGCTGACGGGCACCAACCATGCGACCAACCCGACGCTGATTCCGGATGCCGGATTTGACTACGAGCGCGACCTTGCCCCGGTGACGATGGTCGCCGAGGCAAACATGCTGCTGGTGGCGCATCCGTCGCTGCCCGCCAACAATGTCGCAGAGCTGGTGGCGCTGGCCAAGCAGAAGCCGAATTCGGTCGCCATCGCGATCTCCCCGGTCGGCACCCCCAATCATCTCGGCGCTGAACTTTTCGCGCGCAAGGCAGGTATCGATCTGACCTTTGTTCCCTATCCCGGGATTGGACCGGCCACGCCGGATCTGCTGGCCGGTCGGGTGCAACTTGCGATTTCGGCGATGTCTTCGATCTATCCGCACGTCACCGCGGGTTCGTTGAAGGCGCTTGCAGTTACGCGTCCCGTGCGCTCGTCCTTCGCGCCGGCGATCCCCACCGTATCGGAGTCGGGCTTTCCGGGCTTCGACGTGAACGCTTGGGTTTGCCTGATGGCGACCGGCGGTACGCCTGAGCCGATCATTGCCCGGCTTAACGCCGAGGTACGCAGGGCGATGGCGCTGCCCGAGGTGCGCGACAGCTTCGCCAAGCAGGGGCTTGAAGCTTCGACCATGTCGCCGGCCGAACTCGGGGCCTATATCAAATCCGAATCCCTGAAATGGGCGGATGTGCTCAAAAACGCAAAGGTGAAAAAGCAATGATCAAGATGACGCCCATCATGAAGGAATTGTTGGACAAGGCGCTGGAGGACGGCACGCCTTGTCTGATTGGCACGGCGTCAAAGGACGGCCATCCGCAGATCAGTCCGAAGGGCAGCGTCGCGATCTTCGCCGACGACAAGCTTTGCTACTGGGAGCGGGCGCGCCGTTCATCGGAGAAGCGGGTCGGCGAGAATCCCCATGTCGTGGTTTATTACCGCAATGCCGCGCGCAAGGAGAATCCCTATCGCGCCGGCTGCATTCGCTTTCACGGCAAGGCGCGTCTCGTCACCAGCGGCCCCGAGTGGGATAAAGCGTGGGAGCTGACCAATCACGAAGAGCAGACCAAAGACCCTGACAAGAAGGGCGCGGCGGTCATCATCGACCTCGATCTGATCGAGCAGATCGACAGCACCATCATCATGAAGCGGGATTGAACAGTATGGCCACGCATCGTCTGGAGGCTTCGCCCGAAACCGTTCACTGGGGTTATTTCGACGCCAAGCTCGCGCCTCAACTGACGGTCGATTCCGGCGACACCGTCACCATTTCCACGGTGTCGGGCACGCTCGGCTGGCTGCCCAAGCCCGGCTCCGGGCTGACCGTGCCGCCCGCGCTGCAGGCGATCCACAACAAGGTGCAGGCCAAGCTCGGCGGTCCGCACATCCTCACCGGACCGGTCGCGGTGCGCGGCGCCAAGGCCGGGCAGGTTCTCGAAGTCCGCATCAAGGCGGTCGAGCTGTTTCAGGACTGGGGCTACAACACCATCCGTCCGCTGGCCGGTGCGCTGCCCGACGACTTCAAGACCATGCGGCAGATTCACATTCCGCTGGATAAGGCGCGGATGATCGGCAAGCTGCCGTGGGGACTCGATCTCGATCTCAAGCCGTTTTTCGGCATCATGGCGGTGGCGCCGCCCGCCGCGTGGGGCATGGTCAATTCGCCGCCGCCGCGCAAGAACGGCGGCAACATGGACAACAAGGAACTGGTTGCCGGCACCACGCTCTATTTGCCGATCCACACCGACGGCGCGCTGTTCTCTTGCGGCGACGGTCACGGCGTCCAGGGTGACGGCGAGGTCTGTGTCACCGCGATCGAAACCGGCCTGACCGGCACCTTCGAACTGATCGTGCGAGACGACATGTCGCCGCTCGAATGGCCGATGGCCGAGACGCCGACCCATGTGATGACGATGGCGTTCGATCCCGATCTCGACGACTGCGTCGTGATCGCGCTACGCGACATGATCAAGCTGATTTCCGCGCGCGCCGGAATCTCGCGCGAGGACGCGTACACGCTGTGCAGCCTGGCTGCGGACTTGCGCGTGACGCAGGTGGTCAATGGCGCCAAGGGCATTCACGTGATGCTGGAGAAGAAGCTGCTGCAGAAGGCGCGTTAACATGAGTGAGAAGCCGGAATTCTTCGCGGACGGTCAAGCCTACGAGCGTTTGATGGGCCGTTGGAGCCGGCTTGCGGGCGATATCTTTCTCGACTGGCTCGCGCTGCCGAAGGGTTTGCGATGGCTTGATATCGGCTGCGGCAACGGTGCGTTCACCGAAGCGATCATGGCGCATGGCGCGCCGGCGGAGACCGTCGGCATCGATCCATCGGAAGGCCAGTTGGCCTATGCGCGGAACCGGCCCGGCGCGAAGGGCGCGCAGTTTCGCGTCGCCGGCGCGCAGGAGCTGCCGTTCGCCGACAACAGTTTCGATGCGGCGACAATGGCGCTGGTGATCAGCTTCGTTCCCGATCCGCTCCAGGCGGTGCGCGAGATGGCACGTGTCGTGCGGCCGGGCGGTTCCATCGCCGCATACATGTGGGGCTTCCCGGGCGGCGGCCTGCCGCTCGAACCAATTCAGGCGGTGCTGCGATCCATGGGCGCGCCCAACGTAAACCCGCCGGGGTATGAGGCTTCGCGGCAAGACCGGATGCGGGCGATTTGGGCGCAGGCCGGACTTCAGGCGGTCGAGACGCGCGTGATTCGCATTCGTCTCCATTATTCGAGCTTCGACGACTTCTGGGATTCGAACAGCGTGCCGGTCGGTCCGGCGGGCAAGGCGCTCGAGCTTTTGTCGCCCGAGCGGCGGGAGCAGCTCAAGGCGCAGCTTCGCAAGCAATTGCCGCAGCCGGACGGCACCATCTCCTATGAGGCGTTCGCCAACGCGGTGAAGGGTCACGTTCCCGCGTAACGCTAGCGCATGATGCGCAGCCAGCGCAGGAACACGTACACCGCCACAGCGGATGCAATGGTCAGCGCCATCGCCCAGATGAAGCCGCCGGGGTCTTTCGTGAATGGCACGTCGGTCACGTTCATGCCGAACACGCCGGCGACGAGCGTGGGCGGCAGCAGGAACGCGGTGACGATCGTCAGCACATAGAGGTTGCGGTTGGTCGCGGCGGCGAGCTTGGCGCCGATCTCGTCCTGCAGCAGCCGGGCGCGATCCTGCAGCGCTGCGATCTCGTGATCGAGGCCGTCGAGGCGTTGCGCCAGACGGCCCGCGGCTTCGCCGATGCGCGACGGCAGTTCAGTCTGACCGGGCAGGGACCAGCGCCGGAACAGTAGTCGCAACGCCGCGAGTTGGCGATGCAGACGAACAGCGGTGCGCCGCACCGGCGCGAGCCGCTGCGGCTCGTCACCCGGAATGACGTCGTCGATCACGTGGTCCTCGATCAAGTCGAGGGTGTCGGCCAGTTCGTTGGCGATCACCGCGACGGAATCGGCGAAATGGCTGACGATGGCTTCGAGCAGCGCGACGGCGTCCGGAAAGCGCTTGCCCGCGTCGATGGCCTCAAGCGTGCGTGCGATCGCGCCGAGTGCGCTTCGCCGGCCGCTGATCACCAGTTCATCGGTCAGAGAGAAACGCAGCCGTCCGAGCTGGCGTTTCTCGCCCTCGACGTCACGCAGCAGATCGGCGAACACGCCGGCGACCCCGCCGGCAATCGGTTCGAGCACCAGGTGCTCGTCCTCGGAGAGCAAGATCGCCTTGGCGCGATCCGGGATCGGCGCGTCGTGGGCGATCCAGCTGCGGGCGCCGTCGTCGGCCAGCGAGAAATGCAGCCAGGTCCAGCCACCCGGCTGGTTCAAAGCGCTGCGCAGGTTTGCCGGCTCGATCCGCTCGGCCATGCCGTCATGGAAACGATAGGCGAAGCTCAAACCGGGAAAGGAACCGCCGTCGGCGCTTTGACTTCTGGGATCGAGCATGACTGCCCCCAAGCCGCGCGGGTTCGCGCGATCTGGCGGCAAGCAAATTCAGCGCCAATTGCAGGCGTGGCGGACATTCATTTCGCGGGAGTGACACGGAGAATTCGCCCGGCTGAGTTGTCGGTGACCAGATAAATAGCGCCGTCCGGTCCGGCGCGCACGTCGCGGATACGCTCGCGGATGCCCTGCAGCAGCCGTTCTTCGTCGGTCACCTTCTCGCCGTCGAGCGAAAGCCGCACCAGCATCTGCCCGGCCAGCGCGCCGAAGAACAGGCTGCCCCGCCATGCCGGAAACAGGCCGCCCTGGTAGAACGCCATGCCGGATGGCGCGATCGACGGCACCCAGTATTTGATCGGCTGCTCCATCCCGGCCATCTCGGACTTGCCGTTGCCGACCGGCGTGCCTTCGTAATTGATGCCATGGCTGATCACGGGCCAGCCGTAATTCTTGCCGGCCTGCGGAATGTTGATCTCGTCACCGCCACGCGGACCGTGCTCATGCTCCCACAGCTTGCCCGTTGCGGGATGGATCGCCGCGCCCTGCGCGTTGCGATGGCCGTACGACCAGATTTCCGGCTTGGCGTCATTCCGGCCCGCGAATGGGTTGCCGTCCGGCACCGAGCCATCCGGTTTGATGCGTACGATCTTGCCGAGATGGCTGGTCAGCTTCTGCGACTCGTCGCGATCGGTGAAGTGCTCGCCCATGGTGAGAAACAGATTGCTGTCGCTGGTTTGCGCAATGCGGCAGCCGAAATGGTTGCCGCCCGACAGCGGGCCGTCCTGGCGAAAGATCACCGTCACGTCGTCGAGCTTGGTTTCGTCAAACACAGCGCGAGCGAGCGCCGTCCGCGCGCCGCCGCCGGCCGGTTCGGCGAAGCAGAAATAGATCGTCTTGTTCTGCGCGAAGTTGCGGTCGAGCACGACATCTAACAGGCCGCCCTGTCCCGACGCCGCCACCTTCGGCACGCCCTGCAGCGGCGCCGACAATTTGCCGTCCGGCGTCCCGATCCGCATGCGGCCGGGCCGTTCGGTGACCAGCATGCGGCCGCCGGTCAGGAAGGCCAGCGCCCAGGGGTTCGTCAGTCCGCCGACGACGGTCTCGACCTTGAGATCGCCGGCCGAGGATTTGAACGTCTGCGCATTCGCCGCCGAAGGCAGTGCAAGAAATACGGCGAGCACGATCGGCAAACGCATGACGGTCTCCGCCGGGTTCGGATGAAACCGTCAGCGCATATAGGCATAGGACCGCTGCCGCACCAGCAGCATGGACAGGATCGCGATGTTGGCGATGTTGAACGCAACGCCGGTGGCGAAGGCCGGCGTGTAATAGCCATAGATGTCGTAGAGATAACCCGCGATCCAGCCGCCGAATGCCATGCCGCTGCCGGTCAGCAGCAGCACCGCGGGAACCCGCCAGTGCGCTTCGCTCATCGGGTAGAGTTCGCGGATCGCCAGAACGTAGGCCGGGATCAGCGCGCTGAAGCCGAGCCCGAACGCGGTCGAGACCACGAACAACCCCACGGGTTCCTGGGTGAACAGGAACCCGGTCATCGCCACGCATTGCAGAATCGAGCTGCAGAAGGCCGTGAGCACGCCGCCCATCCGGTCGGACAGCCAGCCCCAGCCTTGCCGGCTGAAAAATCCGAGTCCGAGCAGCAGCGACAGCATGGTGGCGCCGGCCGTGGCGGATATTCCAAGATCGCTGCAATAGGCGACCAGATGCTGCTGCGGCATCGACATGGTCACGCAGCACAGGAAGCCCGCCAGCGCGATCATCCCGAACACGACATTAGGATGCCAGCCGAGCACCTTCGGCCGCGCGCCATCCGCGGCGGCGTGAGCGGTGTCGTGCTGGATTTCCGGCGGCGGGCGCAAATAGACAATCGCCAGCGGCACGATGACCGCAAGCTGTGCGATCGCAAAGCCGATCATGGTCCAGCGCCAGCCGAAATACGCAATCGAGCGTTCAAACACGGTCGGCCATACGAAGCCGGCGAGATAGCCGCCGCTGGAGATCAACGCCAACGCCGAGCCGCGCCGCCGGTCGAACCACCGGCTGACATAGACGAACAGCGGCGCGTTCAGTCCGGCGTTGCCGAGCAGGCCCATGAACAGGCCGTGACCGACATAGAGCTGCCACGGCGCGCCGAGCGCCGATATGAAAAGGCCGATGGCAATCATCACCGAGCCGACAATGACGGTCCAGCGGATGCCGTAGCTGTTGGCGAGCCGGCCCATCAGCAGTCCGCCGACGGCGCCGCCGAACAGCGACAGCGACACCGCGAGCGAGGGCACCTGCCGCGCGCCGCCGGTGTCGGCCGCGATCTCCTTCAGTCCGACGGCGGTGATCCACGGGCCGCCGAACGAGAAGCCGAGCAGGATCAGCGACACGCTCGCGACCACCCACGAGGTCCGCGTTTCGATCGAAAGCGCCGGCGGGCGCGTGTCGATAGGCCGCGACTGTGCCGAGCGCGGCTCGATGTCGTGTGTGGTCAAGCCAGTTCCCGGCGGATTGGCGTTGATGCAAAGGGCCTGGACGGGTTCCAACCGCCTAGGCCCAGGTGAATTCGAGGTGCTAGTGTGTACCCAACAATAGGGAGGAAACAAAATGATAAAGGCGATGATCGCCTTTGCGCTGGCCGTAGGCTGCGCGATCGGCGGAGCAAGCGCGCAGGATTTTCCGTCCCGCTTCGTGACCCTGGTTGTTCCACTTGCCACCGGCGGCTCGACTGACACCATCGCGCGCATCATAGCCCAGGGCATGCGGCCGCATCTCGGCCAGACCGTTGTGGTCGAAAACTCGCCGGGTGCCGGTGGCTCCACCGGCGTGGTTCGCGTCGCGCGAGCCACGCCCGATGGCTACACGATCCAAATCGGCCAATGGGGCACCAATGTCGCCAGTGGCGCGGTGTACAATCTGCCGATCGATCTGCTGAAGGACATGGAACCCGTCGGGCTGATCGCGACCCAGCCGTCGCTGATTGTCGGCCGCAAGGATTTGCCGGCAAAGGAGCTGAAGGAGGTGAAGGGCTGGCTGAAGGCGAACTCAGGAAGAGTCTCGGTTGGTACCTCCGGGCCGGGCAGCCCGAGTCATGTGTTCGGCGCGTTTTTCCAAAAGGCCACCGACAGCAAATTCAATTTCATTCCCTATCGCAGCGCCGGTCTGTCCCAGCAGGATCTGGTGGCCGGCCAGGTCGATATGATCATCGACACGCCGTCCACATCGGGCGCCAACGCCAAGGCCGGGTTGATCAAAGCTTATGCCATTGCCGGCAAGGACCGCTCGCCGGTGCTGGCCGATGTGCCGACGGTGGATGAAGCAGGACTGCCCGGACTTTACTTCTACTTCTGGCACGCGATCTGGGCGCCAAAGGGCACGCCGAAGGACATCGTCGCCAGACTCAACAGCGCGATCGTCAAGGCGGTTGCCGATCCGGCGACGCACAAGCGGCTGGCTGACATCGGCCAGGAGTTCTTCCCTGCAAGCATGGGAAGCCCCGAAGCGCTCGCAAAATTCCAGAAGGAAGAAATCGAGAAGTGGCAGCCCGTCATCAAGGCGGCCGGCATCACGGCGCAATAAGAATCCCGAACTTCACTCCGGGGGGAGAGCATGAGAAATTTGATTGGCGCGTTGGCGTTTGCGGTGCTGGCAGGGATGGCCTGCGCGCAGGCGGAGACCTATCCATCAAAGCCGATCACTGTCGTCATACCGCTGGCCGCGGGCGGCGCGGTGGATACCAACGTCCGTATCATGCTCGATACCATGCGGACCATCCTTGGCCAGCCGATCCTGGTGGAGAACAACGGTGGCGCCGGCGGAGTCACCGGCATCAACCGCGTGGCGCGCGCCGCGCCCGACGGCTACACGATCAGCGTCGGCACTTGGGGCACCCACGTCGTCAACGCCTTCATCTATGCGACGCCTTATGACCTTCTGCAGGACTTCGAGCCGGTGGCGCTGTTGCCAAGTGTGCCGCATTGGTTCATCGCGCGGAAAACCCTCCCGCCGAAGGATTTCAAGGAATTTGTCAGCTACCTGAAAGAGAACGACGGCAAGGTGACCGCCGCGTCGGTCGGCGCCGGCGGCAGTTCGGCGGTCTGCGGCTACTATTTCGGCAAGGCCACCGGCACACGCAGCACGCTCGTGCCCTACCGCGGCGGCGCTCCGGCTTTGCAGGACATCGTCGCCGGCAACGTCGACATGATGTGCGATCTTGCGGCGAACTCGCTTTCGCAGGTGAAGGCGGGCACCATCAAGGCTTATGCGGTGACGTCGAAGAAACGATGGTTTGCCATGCCTGACGTCCCGACCGCCGACGAGTCCGGCGTACCCGGAGTCGATCTCAGCAATTGGCTCGGCGCCTACGCACCCAAGGGTACGCCGAAGGACGTTGTGGCGAAGCTGAATCAAGCGTTCGCCGCCGCGATGGCCGATCCTGGCGTTCGCGCGCGGATCGCCGATCAAGGCATGGAGATTCCGCCACCCGAGCAGCGGTCACCGGAGGCTTTTGCCGCGTATCTGAACGCCGAGATGGACAAATGGGGAGCCGTGATCCGCGAGTCCGGGATCAAAGTGCAATGAAGATTCCGCCGATCGGAGAGCGACAATGAGAAAGCTCGCCGCCGCGCTGGCGGTGTGCGCGATTGGATGGATCGGTTCCGCGCAGGCGCAGACCTATCCATCGAAGCCGATCACGCTTGTGCTCGCGCTTCCGGCCGGCGGCGCGGTCGATGCGTTGGCGCGGATCATGGTCGAGCACATGCGGGTGACGCTCGGCCAGCCGGTCATCATCGAGAATATGGGAGGGGCGGGCGGCACGCTTTCGATCGCGCGCGTCGTGCGCTCGTCGCCGGACGGATATACGCTCGGCATGGGGACGCTCGGCCAGTATGTGATCTCGGGCGCGGTCTACTCGCTGCCGTTCGACATGCTGAGCGATCTGGCTCCGGTCGCGTTGCTGCCGAGCGTGCCGTATTGGATGACGGCGCGTAAGACGCTGCCGGCGAACAATCTGCTGGAGCTTGCGGCGTGGCTCAAGACCAACAAGGCGTCGGCTTCGAGCACGGGCACGGCAAGTCTCTCCCGCTTCTGCGGCATGTTCTTCGAACAGAGCACCGGCGCCAGCATCCAGTATGTGCCCTATCGCGGCGGAGCGCCGGCTTTGCAGGATCTGGTGTCCGGCACCATCGATCTGAATTGCGATCTGGCGGCCAATTCGCTGTCGCAATGGCGCAACGGCAACATCAAGGCCTTCGCGGTGATGTCCAAGACGCGCTGGTTCGCGGCTCCCGAACTGCCGACCAGCGACGAGGCCGGCGTTCCCGGTGTCCACGTCAGCACATGGCATGGAATCTGGGCGCCCAAGAGCACGCCCGCCGACGTGATCGCGAAGATCAATGCGGCCGCGGCGGCGGCGATGGCCGATCCGGCGACACGCAAACGCATCGCCGATCTCGGCATGGATATTCCGCCGCTCGAGCAGCAGACGCCGGCGGCGTTCGCGGCGTTCCACAAGGCCGAGCTCGAGAAATGGTATCCGATCGTGAAAGCGGCGGGCGTCAAGGCGGAGTGAATGGCGGCAGCGCGGGTTCCAAAGCCGGCGTCAAGGCGGGGTCGGGTGGCTGGATGAATGTCATCGCCTGGAGGCTGACGTGAAAATATTCTCTGCGATTGCCCTGATGTTGATCACGGGCGCGATCACGGATGCGCGGGCGCAAGGCTATCCGTCGCGTCCCGTCACGCTGATTGCGCCGACCACCGCGGGCGGACCGCCAGACACCATCGGGCGCATTCTTGCCGAACGGATGAAGGCGCCACTCGGCCAGCCGATGATCGTGGAGAACATCACCGGGGCCGGCGGCAGTCTCGGCGTCCAGCGCGTCGCTCGCGCGGAGCCCGATGGCTACACCGTGAGCATCGGGCATCTGAACACGCATGTCTTCTCAGGCGCGGTCTACAACCTGACGTTCGACCTGCTGAAAGATCTCGCGCCGGTGACGATGCTGACCTCTGCGCCGATGGTGTTTGTGGTGCGAAACGGTTTTCCGCCGAACAACCTGAAGGAACTGGTGGCTTGGATGAAGGAGCGGCCAAGGGGAGCGGCCTTCGGATCGGTCGGCGTCGGCAGTCCAGGCAAGGTCTGGGCGACGGATTTCCAGAACAAGAACGGGATTGAATTCCAATACGTGCCGTATCGCGGGGCTGCTGCGAGCATCCAGGATTTGATCGCCGGTCAGATCGACATTGCCTGCGTCGAGGCGTCCAACGTCGTGGCGCATCTCAAGGGCGGCAGGATCAAGGCGTACGCCGTTCTGGAGAAAAAGCGGTGGTCGGAATTTCCTGACATTCCCACCATCGACGAGGCCGGCGCGCCGGGCGCTTACATGACGTTCTGGCACGGGTTATGGGTCCCGCGTGGCACGCCGCCGGAGGCGATCGCGAAACTCAATGCCGCGGCTGTCGAGGCGCTGGCCGATCCGTCGGTGCGTGCGCGGTTGGCCGCAGTGGGACAGGACATCGTGCCGCGTGACCAGCAGACGCCGGAGGCGCTCGCCGCCCATCAGAAGGCCGAAATCGAGAAATGGTGGCCGATCATCAAGGCGGCCGGCATCAAAGCGGAGTAAGCGGGCAATCCCGACAGCGGCGCCCTATCGTCATGCGGCATCGCGTTGCAGCATCGCCCCGCTGAATGTGCACCGCCGGTCTTTCGACGGATGCGCCTCCGTGTCATGCTTTCGTCCAACAAAACGCACCGGGGGGAAGCCGATGAGACTGGTGACGCGGCTTGTCGCGTTTGTCGTTGTCGCCTTTGTCTTGGCGTTGGCAGGGAGCGTGAGCGCGCAGGCGCAGCCGTTTCCATCGAAGCCGGTCACCATCCTGGTGCCGTTCGCCGCCGGCGGCATTACGGACATCGTGGCGCGCGTTGTCGGCGAGCGCATGAAATCATCGCTCAGCCAGACCGTGGTCATCGAGAACGTCGGCGGGGCGGGCGGCACCATCGCTGTGAGCCGCCTGCATCGCTCGCCGCCGGACGGCTATACGCTCGTGGTCGGACAGTGGACGTCCCATGTGGGCGGCAGCGTGATGTATTCGCTGCCGTTCGACTTCGTCGACGACTTCCAGCCGATCTCCATGCTCTCGATCGGTCCACTCTGGATCATCGGCAACAAGGATTTGCCACCGAAGGACATCAAGGAACTGATCTCCTGGCTCAAGGCCAATCCCACGCGCGGCGCCAGCGGGACGACTGGCGTCGGTGGCGGCATCCACATGTGCCTGTCCTATTTCCAGGACAACACGAGCACCAAGTTTCCGCTGGTGCCTTATCGCGGCGCCGCGCCGATCATGACGGACCTGCTGGCCGGTCAGATCGACCTGTCATGCCCGGAGGCCGGCCAGACCTTGCCGCAGTTTCGTGCCGGCTTGATCAAGGCGTTCGCGGTGTTGCAGAACAAGCGTTGGTTCGCCGCGCCGGACGTGCCGACCATCGACGAGGCCGGCGTGCCTGGTCTGCATTTTCCGTTCTGGCATGGCATGTGGGCGCCGAAGGGCACGCCCAAGGATGTGGTCGATAAGCTCGTCGCCGCCGTCAGCGAGGCGCTGGGCGATCCGGCGGTGCGCGCGAAGTTCGCTGACCTTGGTCATGAGGTGGCGTTGCCCGAGCAGCGGACGCCGGAGGCGCTGCGGGCCTTCCACAAGGCTGACATCGAGAAGTGGACGCCGATGATCAAGGCCGCCAACGCCGCCGCGAATGTCAAGCCGCAGTAGTTCGACAAATGAGGCGCGACGAAGCCACGAATTTGGATTGCAATACCGGACGTGTTCCTGGGCGCCGGCGCTCAGGTAAGCGCGGCGCCCAGGAAGCAGCAACTCGCGGCACAAATGTTACTGAGGGATTATCCGAACCGAAACGCAACACGCCACGGTACAGTCGCACCAGCACGCCCACTCAACCTCCCGCGCGGACGATGGCGGCACTCAATCGCGCCGCGGCGGAAACTTGTCGTTGGCCACCAGCGCGGCGGTGAGCCCGCCCACACCGGCGATCGCGACGCCAACCAGAATGGCCAGCGCGAGCCGTCCGTTGCCGCTGCCGCCGAACGGCATGAGCGTATCGGCTCGTGCGATGCCGATGGACACGGCGCTGAACGCCACCACCAGCGAAAACACCAGCGCCAGGGTGAGAACAATCAGCGGCAGATTGGCAAACGCGTGCCGCTTCTGAGAACGCTCGATCAATTCCTTGGTCATGGTCGTAACCCGTGCCCGAATCATCTTGGGTACGAATATGGGGGCTGAACCGGGCAGGGTTCCGGCTGGACTAAGGCGGCGGTTTTGGCGAAGCGCGGCGAATGTGTGGCGTATGGTTAAGAAAGGGTTAAGTCTGCTATCTTTGTCGCGGGAAGTGGCCGGAATAACACAGGCCGCGCTCAGGGAGCGAAACGATGCGTGCAGGTCGAATAGCGGCCTTCGGCGCCGCGCTGGTGCTGGCTGCGTCAGGGCTGATCGCGTCACCCGCGATGGCGCAGCCGTCATTCCCCGACAAGCCCGTCGCTTCATCGTCGGCTTTACCGCGGGCAGCGCCACCGACATCACCGCGCGGCTGTTCGCGCAGAAATTTCAGGAGGCCTGGGGCGTGCCGGTGACGGTCGAGAACATCCCGGGCGCCGGCGGCAGTGTCGGCGGCGACCGCGTGGCGAAGGCCGCGCCGGACGGGACCACATTCTACTGGGGCGCCAACGGAGCGCTGGCGATCAATCCGACGTTGCTGTCCAACCAGACCTACGACGTGGTGCGCGACCTTACGCCCGTGGCACGGCTGCTGGTCATGGCCAGCATTCTCGCGGTCAATAACGACGTGCCGATCAAGAGTTTCGCCGACCTCGCGGCGTTGGCCAAAGCGCAGCCCGGCAAGCTGTCCTACGCGTCGCCCGGCACCGGCACGCCGCAGCACATCGCCGGCGAAATGCTCAAGGCGCAGGGCGGCCTCGACATCGTCCATGTGCCTTACCGCGGCGCTGTTTTCACCGACGTGGTCGGCGGACGGGTGACCATGACCATGCAGAACATGGGCACGATCCTGCCGGTGGTCCGGCAGGGCCTGCTGCGCGGCATCGCCGTGACCTCGCTGACACGCACGCCGATCATGCCGGACCTGCCGACGCTCGCCGAATCCGGCCTGCCGGGATTCGAGGCGACCTCGTGGTTTGGCTTGATGGCGCCGGCCGGCACGCCTGCGCCGATCATCAGCAAGACCTATCAGCAGGCGGTGAAGATCGCGATGGAGCCCGAGATGAAAGCCAAGCTCGCGCAACTCGGCGTCGACACCGTCAGCGATTCGCCGGACGCCTTCGGCGCAATCATCAAGGCCGATATCGCCAAGTGGGCGAAGGTGATCAAGGACGCCAACATCAAAGCGGCGGACTGAAAAATCCTATTGCGCGGCGATCATCTCGGGCTGCCAGTCCATGACGACATGGCCGGACTGGGCGGCGACCCGGTCGAGCCATGCCCGCACGGCGGGGAAGCCCGAAAGGTCGTAGTCGCACTGGTGCGCCAGGTGGGTGTAGGCGTAGAGCGCGATGTCGGCGATGGAATAGCGGTCGGCGGCGAAGAATTGCCGGGTGGCGAGATGCTTCTCCATCACGCCGAGCGCGCGATAGCCCTCCTGCATCCAGTCTTCCAGCGCGTGGCTCTGCAGTTCGCGTCCGCCCTTGACCAGCGCCAGCCAGAAATAAGCGGCGCCGATGTTGGGTTCGAGACTGTGCTGCTCGAAGAACATCCATTGCAGCATTTCGGCGCGGTCGGCCCGGTCGTCCGGAAACAGCGGCGTGTGGCCCGCGATGTACCACAGGATGGCATTCGACTCGGCGATATGACGGCCCGGCGCCACCTCGAGCAGCGGCACATGACCGCTCGGATTCATCTTGAGGAATTCCGGCGTGCGTGTCTCGCCCTTGAGAATGTCCATCTCGACCAGTTCATGCGGAACGTCGAGTTGCGCAAGCGCGAGCCGCACCTTGTAGCAATTGCCTGAGCGGCGCATGGAATACAGCGTGTACATGCAGCCCTCTCCCCGTTGCGACAGCCCTGCCGCCGCCGATAAAGAAGCAAAGCGCGGCGATTGCAAGGCCGCGTTATGACGCCCGAATGAAAAGAGTGAATGCGTGCGCCGCAGCATTCAGTGCTGGAATGTACTTCGCCATCGGCACGGCAAAGTGAAAAATCCTTCTGCGGCGGCGCGGCCGCGATTCGGTTCACAGGGCCGAAACCCCAGCCGCCCGGATCACGGCGGCCCATTTGGCGACTTCGGCAGGCAGCCAGGCCGAAAGTTCGGACGGCGAGCGCAAAGCCTTGGTCATGCCCTGCGCTGATATGGCGCGTGAGGCGGCGTCGGTTGACAGTCCGGCAGATACCGCGCTGAAAATCCTTTCGATCGCTGCGGCGGGTGTGCGGGCGGGCGCGAACAGCGCGAACCAGGCGTCGGCCTCGACGCCGGGCACCCCGGCCTCGGCCAAGGTCGGCAGGTCCGGCAGCCGCGATGAGCGCTTGCCGCTCGCAATCGCGAGCGGGCGTACGGCGCCCGAACCGATGTGAGCGATCACGCTCGGCACGGTCGCGAACGTCAGATCGATGCGGCCCGCCAGCAACTCGGTTGCCATCGGAGCCGAGCCGCGAAACGGGATGTGCTGCAGATCCACGCCCGCCTTGGTCTTGAACAACTCCGCCGCGAGATGGGAGGCCGAGCCAACGCCGGTCGAGGCGTAGTTCAATCCGCCGGCCGATTTCCTTGCCAGCGCCACCAGCGCGCCGACATTCGCCACTTCGAGCCCGCGACGCACCACCAGCACATGCGCAATCTCGGCGATGCTGGCGACGGGAGAAAAGTCCCTCACCGCGTCGTAGGGACAATCCTTCAACAGGCTCTGGTTGGTGGCATGGGTCTGGTTGGTGCCGAGAATGAGCATGTGGCCGTCGGGCTCGGCGTGTTGCACCGCGACGCTGCCGATGACGCCGGCGCCGCCGCCGCGGTTGTCGACCGCGATGGGCTGGCCCAGCTGATGGCCGGCCGATTGTGCGATCAGCCGCGCGGTGATGTCGACCGGGCCGCCGGCGGGGTAGGGCACCACGAGTGTGATCGTGCGGCTCGGAAAGCTCTGCGCCCGGGCGCCGCCGATGGCGGCGAGCCCGGCCAGCGCCGCTATCGTGGTTCGCCGCGTCAGCATGCCGCCACTTTATCCGCCGCGCCGCCGATTGCCACCGTGCGGATCGCCGCCGGACAATGCTAGACTGCGCTCAACAAGAAGCAGGTTTTCTTCGGGAGAAATCCGATGCGTTGGTTCGCGCCGCTCGCGGTCGTGTTGGGAAGCCATCTCTTTATCGCCCAGGGGCAGGCCACCGATCAGGCCGACCGCGCCGCCGCGATCAAGGAGGGCAACGTCAGCTGGTACACCTCAACGCCATTCCCGCTCGTTCAAACCCTCGCCGACAGGTTCGCCGCCGATACCGGCATCAAGGTGACGCTGCTGCGCACCGGCGGCGAGGCCGTGCTGCGTCGCTTCCTGCAGGAGTACCAGGCCGGGCAGGCCGGTGCCGACGTCATCACCATGTCGGATTCCGGCGCGGCCACAGGTCTCGCGCGCCGAGGTGTGTTCGTGCCGTTCAAGCCGGATGGTTTCGACAAGGTGGTCGAAGGAGCCAAGGACAAGGACGGGGCGTGGATTGCCCAGCGCGTGGGCCTGATCGGCATGCCGGTGCGCACCGACCTGATGGTCGAGAAGGACCGGCCGAAAACCTGGTCCGATCTCAAGGACGCAAGGTTCAAGGGCAAGATGGTGATGGCCGATCCTTCTTTCACCGCCATCCAGCTCACCGTGGTCGGAATGCTGTCGCAGAGGCTCGGCTGGGATTTCTATAAGGCGCTACGGGCGAACGACATCATGATCGTCCAGGCCATCAGCAAATCTACAAGACCATGCAACAGGGCGAACGTGTGTTGGGCGCGGAAGGCTCCGATCCGCGCAGCTTCAACGAAGGCAAAGACCTGCTGAACCAGGCGTTGATCTATCCGACCGAGGGCGTTTCACGGTGTCGTCGCCGGTCGCCGTCATCAAGAACGCGAAAAATCCGAACGCAGCGAAATTGTTCGCGCAATTCATGCTGTCGGAGGTGGCGCAGAAGATCGTCGCGGCGAACGCGATTCATTCTTCCCGCGTCGACATCGCGCCGCCCGCAGGTCAGCCGGCGCTCAGCGAGGTGAAATTCATTCCGATCGACGTCGATTACATCGAGAAGAACGGCAGGGAATTGAAGGCGAAGTTCGGCGAGATATTTCAATAGTCCGCGCGCGCGTCGTTGGAGCTAGTTGCTCAACAGTGCCGCCTCGAAGGCGCTGGCGACCGCCTCCTTGCTCTTGCCGGGCTTTTTGGCGTCGCCGATCACCATCACGATCTGCCCGGGCTTGGCGAGGCTGGTGAAATCGTCGGCGGTCGGCTTTCGCGCGCTGTAGTAGAACCAGTTGCGCACCTTCGGCGACGTCATCACTTGCGACACCACCGGCCAATGTCCGGCGCCGCGGTCGAGCAGTCGCATCGCCAGCGCGCCGGTGCCGAACGGATAGGCTGCGCCGGTCGCCACCACGATTCGGTCGAACGGAGCGAGCAGGTCCGGCGCCTTTGTCACGTCGGTGTCGAAGCGGAACGTCACGCGCTTGCGCTGGCACGCCGCGACCATGTCGCGGATGTAGCGCTCAAAGCTCGCCGGGTTCGTCCCGACGTCGTTGAACATGGGCGCCATGCCGGCGTAGCGGAATGCGCCGCCGGCACGGGTGTCTTTCTCGAACACCGTGACCGCGTTGTCGGCGGCCGTGAGGGACGCATAGGTCAGGCCGGCTGGGCCAGCGCCGATCACCGCGATGCGTTCGCCGAGCGGTGGCGCTGAATCCGCGAACATGCTTTCGCGGCCGGCTGCGCCGTTGACCACGCAGGAGAGACCGGCGCCGCTTCGCATGCCGTCGATACAGGTGTTGCAGGCGAGGCAACGGCGGATCGGCTCATCGCGTCGGAGCTTTGCCACCCACTGCGGATCGGCGACCAGCGTGCGGCCGAGCGCGATGAAATCGCACTTGCCGCTCGCCACCGCGGCGGTTGCGATCGCCGGATCGCCAAGCCGTCCGACCGCGATCACCGGCAGATCGATGGCCTTCTTCACGTCGGCGGCGAAGCCGATAAACGGCGCATCCGGCTCGGTCATCGGCGGGATCATCCGATGGGCTGTGGGCTTGGAGCGATAGTGCCCCGCGGTGACGTGCAGGGCGTCGGCGCCGGCCTGCGCCGCCCAGATGGCGATGACGCGGCCTTCGCCGTAGTCGAGGCCGCCGTCGAAGAAGTCATCGACCGAGAGGCGGTAGATCACGCCGAGCGACGGCACGGCGGCCTTCACCGCGCGCAGCACTTCGAGCCCGAAGCGCGCGCGGTTCTCCAGCGAGCCGCCGTATTCGTCGGTGCGGTGGTTTTCGAATGGCGCGTGGAATTGCGAGATCAGGTAACCGTGGGCGGCGTGAATTTCGACGCAGTCGAAACCGGCCTCCCGCGCGCGCTGCGCGGCTGCGACGTAATTCGCCGTGGTCTCGGCAATGCGCTCCCGGCTCATCGCCTCCGGGATGATGGTCTCCAGCGTGGTCTCGTAAACCGGATGCGGCACGGCGGACGGCGCGACCGGCTGCTCGCCGCAGATGTCGAAGCGCGTGTGCCCGCCGCCGTGGCCGAGCTGGATCGAAGCCTTCGAGCCGCCCTGATGGATTTCCCGGACCAGCCGGGTGAGCCCCGGAATGAACTCGTCGCGGTAGATGCCGAGCTCGCGGCGGCGATGCCGTCCGGCCCGTTCCGGTGACGCCATCTCGACGGTGATCAGCCCGACCCCGCCCCGCACGCGGGCCATGTAATAGGCGACGGTCTGATCGGTGACATAGCCGTCCTCATCGGAGCCCCGCGTCGTCATGGGCGGCATGACGATACGGTTCGGGATATCGGCGGGCCCGATGCGCGCGGGGGTGAGGAGAATATTCATCGTGGCTCAGACCGAGCGGACCTCGCCGCCGTCGATGTCGATGGTCGCGCCATGCAGCCAGCGGCCGTGCGGTGACGTCAGGAACGCGATCAGCGATCCGAGATCTTCGACCTTGCCGAAGCGGCTGATGCCAAACTCGACCCGGTAATCTTCGCGCACCGCCGCTTCGTCGTGTCCGGTGGCTTTCATGGTTTCGCGGAAGCGCCGCCACAGGCGCTCGGTTTCGACGCGGCCCGGATTGATCGAGTTGACCTGTACGCCGTCGGTCTTGCCGATGTCGGCCATCGCCTTGGTGAAGGCGACGCAGGCGGCGTTCACCGAACTGCCGATGGTGAAAGGCGCCTCCGGCTCCTTGCCGCCGATGCCGGCGATGGTCACCAGCGAGCCGCGCTGCGCCTTGAGCAGCGGCCAGGCCTCGCGGGTCAAACGCACATGGGCGAAGAACTTCAGTGCGAAGCCGTCAGCCCAGTCTTCGTTGCTCAGCTTGAAGAAATCGCCGCGCTGGGTGGCGCCGGCGTTGTTGACCAGGATATTGAGCCGGCCGAACTCCTGGCGCACCGCCTCGACCAGGGGCTTCTCGGTTCCTTCCTTCCGCAGGTCGAGCACCGAGATCGCGGCCTTGCGGCCCTTGGCCCGGACGTCCGCGGCGACCGCTTCGAGCGCCGCCTCGTCCCGTCCGGTGATCAGGAGATCGCAGCCTTCGTCGGCCAGCGAGAGAGCGATGCCCTGCCCGATGCCGCGGCTCGCCCCGGTGATGAGCGCGACCTTGCCCCGCAACCCCAATTCCATATTCCCCGCCCTTCACTCGCTCTATTGCAGCCTGGATTCATTGCCGAATGCCCCCTCCGGTCAAGCCCGAACCGGGCCGGAAACGCCGGTATAGAAGTCATCAACGGCTTTGATGGCGCCATCACCGAATTGCGTCTTGCCGCGCCCGCCACAGCCCTTTAGGTACGAACGGCCCTGCGGACCATTTTCCGAGCCTGCGGGCATGGAGATTCGGGTATGGCCCTCCTCAAGGACTCGCTGTCGCGCATCAAGCCCTCCGCCACCATGGCGGTGACCGACAAAGCGCGCGCCTTGAAGGCGGCGGGCCGCGACGTCATCGGGCTCGGCGCCGGCGAGCCCGACTTCGACACGCCAGACAACATCAAGCAGGCGGCGATCAAGGCGATCGAGAGTGGCCGGGCGTCGAAATACACCGCCGTCGAGGGGCTGGCGGAGCTCAAGTCCGCGGTCGTCAACAAGTTCAAGCGCGAGAACAACCTCGACTACAAGCCGAACCAGATCATCGTTTCGACCGGCGGCAAGCAGGTGCTCTACAACGCGCTGATGGTCACGCTGAATCCTGGCGACGAGGTGATCATCCCGGCGCCGTACTGGGTCAGCTATCCCGACATGGTGCTGCTGGCCGGCGGCGAGCCGGTGATCGTACCGTCGCGCATGGAGGACGGCTTCAAGATGAAGCCGGAGGCGCTGGAGAAGGCGATCACGCCGCGCACCAAGTGGATCATCTTCAACTCGCCGTCGAACCCGACCGGCGCCGCCTACACCAAGGCCGAACTCAAGACCATCACCGACGTGCTGGTCAGGCATCCGCATGTCTGGGTGATGACCGACGACATGTACGAGCATCTGGTCTACGACGACTTCAAGTTCGCGACGCCCGCCGAGATCGAGCCGAACCTGTACGAGCGGACGCTGACCGTGAACGGCGTGTCGAAGGCCTATTGCATGACCGGCTGGCGGATTGGATATGCCGGCGGCCGCGCCGACCTGATCAAGGCGATGTCGATGCTGCAGTCGCAGTCGACCTCGAACCCGGTCGCGGTGTCGCAATGGGCCTCGGTCGAGGCGCTGAACGGTCCGCAGGATTTCATCGCCAAGCACAACGCCATCTTTAAGGAGCGCCGCGACATCTGCGTGTCGATGCTCAACCAGTCCAACGGACTGCATTGCCCGCGGCCGGAGGGGGCCTTCTACGTCTATCCGTCCTGCGCGGGGACGATGGGAAAGACCGCTCCGTCGGGCAAAAAACTCGCAACCGACGAGGATTTCGTCAGCGAGTTGCTGGAGGCCGAGGGGGTGGCGGTGGTGCAGGGGACCCCGTTCGGGTTCGGCCCGGCGTTCCGCATCTCCTATGCCACCAAGACCGAGGATCTGGAGGAGGCCTGCCGCAGAATTCAGCGTTTCTGCGGTAATCTTAAATAGTTAACGCCCCCAAGTGCGCGCTTTTCGGGCGCGCCAACATGCTGTAAGTTCCGCGCTGCCTTGAGGAGGGCCACAACATGATTCGTATATCCACGGCTGCACTTGCAACGGTGCTCGTCGCTTCCGCGACTTCAGCCATCTCAACGTCCGCTATGGCTCAATCGCGCGTCGAAGTCGGCGTGCTCGATTGCCGTGGCTCGACTTCCAGCTTTGTCGTCGGTTCGGTCACCGAGTTGAGCTGCACGTTCAATCAGTCCGGCGGCCGTCCGGAGCCGTACCGCGCCACAATGAAGCGCATCGGCGTCGATATCGGTTTCAACCAGCAGGTCGCCGTGGCCTGGGGCGTGTTCGCTCCGTCCAGCGGTGGACGCTACGACCTGAGCGGCACCTACGTTGGTGGAGCGGCGAGCGCCACGGTCGGCATCGGTGTTGGCGCTAATGCTCTCATTGGCGGTTCGGGCAACACGTTTGCCTTGCAGCCGGCGAGTGTGCAGGGCCAGACCGGCTTCAGTGCCGCGGCCGGCATCGCCAGCCTGGAACTGCGTCCCGGCGGCCGCTGATCGAGCTTCGCTTGTTGAGAGACGCCGCCGTGCAGCCTTGCACGGCGGCGTTTTCTATTTCGCGACGATGCGGCCATCGACGACGCTTCGCACGCTGTCGAGACCGTGCAGATAGAGCATCACCTCGTCGGACAGCAGCGGCGTATCTTCGATCGGCAGCAGCGGGTCGATCGCGGCCAGGCTGGAATAGCCGTCGCCGCCGCGCGCCATGAAATCGTTGACCGCGACCCGATAGACCCTGTCCGCGTCGAGCGGCGACCCGCCGACGGTGACGGCGAGAACCCGCGATCCGGCCTGCTGCCTTGGATCGAACTCGACCTTCATGCCGGATATCTGCGGAAAACGGCCGGCATTGGCTGGCAGCCGCGACAGGCCGTTCTCGATGGCGAGGCGCAGTTCGCTGCCTTTGACCCGCAGTGCCACCAGATGATTGCCGAATGGCAGCTCCGCCTGAACGTCGCGGCGGGTGATCGCGCTGCCCGCCGGATAGAGCTTGCCGCCACGGATGCCGCCGCCGTTCATGATCGCGGCATCGGCGCGGGCGCGCTCGCGCATGGCGTCGGCGATCAGATTGCCGATCGCTGACTCGCGGCCGCGCACTGTGGCGTTGGGGCTGTCGAGTTCGACGGCCGCGGTCGTCAGCGGCACGTTCATCTGGCGGTCGAGTTCCTGCTGGAATCCCGCCACCACCGCCGCGACCTCGGGGTCGGGCGTAACGGTCGCGGTGTCGACCACGCGAAATTGCGGCCACCATTGCACGTCGCGCTGGTTGCCCTGCTGGCGGATCTCGAAATGCAGGTCGATGACCGTCACGTAGTGCGCGTCGTAGCCGGACTCGACCATCAACGTGCGGCCATCGAACTGGATGAACAGGTCATGGTTGTGTCCGGTCAGGATCACATCGGCGGCATGGGTCTCGGCCAATTCGATGCCTTGCTTGCGATCGCAATGCATCACGGCGACCACCAGATCGACACCGTCGCGGCGCAGCGCGCCGGCCTGCGTCTTCATGGTATCGACGGTCGGCAGGAATCTCAGGTTTTCGGAGCTTGCCATCCGCGGTGTGCCGTCGTGCGCCGCACCGGCAAGTCCGATCCGCACGCCGTCGAAGCTGACGATGTCGCGGTCTTTGATCCCGGCAAGCCGTTCGCCACCAGCGCCGCGCATGTTCGCGGCATAGACCGGAAAATTCGCCTCCGCCATGCGTTTGAAAAACGTGGCTTTGCCGAAATCGAATTCGTGATTGCCCGGCACGAAGATGTCGGGCTTGAGCAGATTGGTGAGCACCATGATGTGGGCGCCCTGGTCGATGCCGGACATCAGCGACGGCGACAACGTGTCGCCCCCGTGGACGAACACCACGGGACCACCCTTGGCGCGCTCCGCCTTCACCACAGCGGCGAGGCGGGCGAAGCCGCCGCGGACGCGCCCGTCCGGCATCGCGGTCTCGCCCATCTGATAGATGTCGTTGGTCAGGATAAAGGTGACCTTGGCACTATCGGCCCGGGCCGGCCGCGGCATGAAGACCGCGGCGGCGAGGCCAAATGTCACGGATCGGCGGTGGATGGCGGTCATGGCAAGCCCGGTTGGCGGTTGCTTTAGCATGCCTCTCCGTTGCCCGGCTATGCTGTGGCCATGAACCGTCCTGAAACCAGTATCCGCGCGATCGCCGGGGCCGCCTTGCCGCGTGGCGGGCGAATCGGCGTGCTGATCGTCAATCTCGGAACGCCGGACGCGACCGACGCGCCGTCGGTGCGGCGTTATCTGCGGGAGTTTCTCAGCGACGCCCGGGTGATCGAAAACCAGGGGCTGGTCTGGAAGTTCGTACTCAACGCCATCATTCTGCCGCGGCGGCCGAAGGCTAAGGGGCGCGACTACGAGAAGATCTGGAATCGCGAGCGAAATGAATCGCCGCTGAAGACCATCACCCGCGCGCAGGCGGCGAAACTTCGCCCGGTGCTCGACGCCATCGACCCGACCATCATCGTCGACTGGGGCATGCGCTACGGCAATCCATCGATGGACAGCCGCATCGAGGCGCTGGCTAAGGCCGGCTGCGAGCGAATCCTGTTGCTGCCGCTCTATCCGCAATACGCGGCGGCGACCAGCGCGACGGTCTGCGACGCCGCGTTCCTCACCCTGCTCAGGCTGCGCGATCAGCCGACGCTGCGCGTGGTGCCGCCATACTATAACGACCCGGTCTATATCGATGCGCTGGCAGTCTCGATCGAGGAGTCGTTGAAGACTCTGCCGTTTACGCCGGAACTGATCATGGCTTCGTTCCATGGCATCCCGAAATCCTATGTCGATGAGGGCGATCCTTACCCCACCCATTGCGTGGAGACGGTGCGGCTGCTTCGCGAGCGTATGAATCTCGATGAGACGAAACTGATGCTGACCTTCCAGTCGCGCTTCGGGCGCGCCGAATGGTTGCAGCCTTACACCGACAAGACGGTGGAGGCGCTGGCCCGGCGCGGCGTTAAGCGCCTTGCGGTGGTGACGCCGGGCTTCTCCGCCGATTGCCTGGAGACGCTGGAAGAGATCGCGGTCGAGAACGCGGACATCTTCAAGGAGCATGGCGGCGAAAGCTTCGCCGCGATCCCGTGCCTCAACGACAGCGAGCCGGGGATGGCGGTGCTCTCGCATCTGGTGCTGCGCGAGCTGCAAGGCTGGGTCTAAGCCTCGGTTTGAGCCTGAGTTTCAGGGCTGCCAAAACACACGCGCCATCCCGCCACGGAGCTTGAGCGCCGGCTTCAGTCTCTGAAAAAATCCAATAATTATAATGCTTTAGCGGGCCTTAAAGGTCCCGTTAACCACAAATCTTTATGCCTAGTTAACCACCCGGCCGTCTGCCGGCTCTCGCTCGCGCTGGTCATTCGCCAGGCCGCGCGCGGGCGCCGGCGCGACGCATTGTGCCACGGAGAAACGCCGCTGCCGCGCCGTCGCCATCAGAGTTCTGGTTTTGCGCTCGCGGCGCTGGCAGCGGCATCTGTCCACGTCGCGATGGTGCCGGGCGCGCGCGCAAAGCGCCGGAACCTCGCTGTTCCAGCCCTCGCTCACCGATCCTGGCAACGTGCAGCGCTTCAAGCCGATCGACCAGACCGCGCCCGCTTCGGCCAAGGACATCCTGCCAGCCTCCGGCGCGGGCGAGACCGGCTTCAAAACCTTCGGCTCGATCGGGCTGAAGAAGAAAGTCAAGAAGAGGGCCGGCGAGCCGCATCCGTTGCCGCCAAAGCCACAACCTTTGCCGGGCGCCCCGCAAACAGCGGTGGCCCAGACCAGCGCGCCGCAGATCAAGGATCGCGCCGCGTATGCCGATGCCTACAAGCCGCCGGATACGCCGGCCCGGAGGCCGGCGCCGCCGTTGCAGGATCCTTACGAGCCGCTCGGTCTTCGCGTCTCCACGTTCGTGGTGAAGCCGGCGGTCGAAGTGTCGCGCGGCTACGACACCAACCCCTCGCACATCCCGGGCGGAAAGCCCTCGGGCTACACGGTGGTAGAGCCGACGCTGAAGGTTCTGTCGAACTGGTCTCGGCACGAGTACGGCATCGATCTGCGCGGCAACTATTCACGGTACGACAAGGATTCGTCGTTGAGCCGGCCGTTGCTCGACGTCAAAAGCCACTCGCGCATTGATGTCAGCCGCGACACCACGATCAACACCGAGAGCCGGTTGTTCGTCTCGACCGACTATCCGGGCAGCCCGAACCTGCCCGTGGGCTTTGCAAAGCTACCGATCTCCACGTCGTATGGCAGCACTGTCGGTGTGGCCCAGCGCTTCAACCGTCTTAAGGTGTCGGCCAAGGGGACGACGGACCGGACTCAGTATGACGCCACGCCGCTGGTCGATGGCTCGCTGTCGAGCAACAAGGACCGCGATTTCAACCAGTATGGGTGGGCGGCGCGCGCGAGCTACGAACTGCTGCCGGGGATCAAGCCGTTCGTCGAGCTTGGCGGCGACGTCCGCAAGCACGACCTGCAATTCGATCGCGACCGCCTGCAGCGCGACTCGCAGGCGCTGACGCCGCGGGTCGGCTCGACGTTCGACATCGCCCGCCGGCTGACCGGCGAAATTTCGGTTGGCTACCTGACGCGCAAATTCGAAGACCCGACGCTGGTGGACCTGAAGGGCGTGGTCGCCGATGCATCGCTGATCTGGAATGCGACCGGTCTGACCACGGCGACGCTGACCGCAACCTCCCGCGCCGACGAAACCGTACTGAACGGTGTCTCGGGTGTTTTGCGCCGGGACGTCGGTGTGCAGATCGATCACAGCCTACGCCGGTATCTGATCTGGACCACCCGTGCCGGCTACGGAATGGACGACTACGTCAGCAATCCGTCCGGGCTGCAACGACACGACACGCGTGTGTCCCTCGGGACCGCGCTGACCTACAAGTTCACCCGTGAGGTCTCGCTCAAGGGCGAGTATCGCTACGACCAGATGTGGTCCGATGTGCCCGGCGTCGCCTACAACGCCAACGTGTTCCTGATCGGGTTGAAGTTGCAGCGCTAACGCGGCATCGTCGCCTCCTGAAAATGGGAGACGGTATTCGATGTCGGACATCATGGATGGCGGGCCCAAGGTGCGGCGCTGGACCGAACCAAGGCGCGCGCCGCGGAAGCGGACGGATCGCCGGTCACCGCCCGCGACAACTACTTCATGGCGGCGATCCATTGGGGCTCGGCGCAATGGTCGCGTTACGAGGTCGATGCGACCAATCTCGCCTACAACCAGAGCAAGCGCGATTGCTACACGCGCTACGCCGCGCTCGCCGATCACCGAATCGAGCCGGTGATGATCCCGTTCAAGGGGAAAACGCTGCCGGGCTGGTTTCATTTGCCGCCCAACTACAAGGGCGGAAAAATCCCGGTGGTGATCTCGTTTCCCGGCATGGACACCTACAAGGAGGTGTTCGTCGCGCTGAAGGGCGACCGCTGGCTGGAGCGCGGCATCGCGGTGCTGGCGCTCGACGGCCCGGGGCAGGCGGAGTGCCGCGTGCTCGGCCTGAACGTCAGCATGGATAACTGGACCGCGGTGGGCAGGGCCGCGGTCGACTGGCTGCTGGCGCGCCCGGAGATCGATCCGCAAAAGATCGGCGCGTTCGGCAACAGCTTCGGCTCGTTCTTCGTGACGATCATGACCGCCAACGAGCCGCGCATCTGCGCCTGCGTCGCCAACTCCAACAATCTCGAGCCGGGCTTCCACGCCATCTTCGAGGAGGCGAGCCCGACCTACAAGAAGCGCTTCATGTACATGGCGGGGTTCACCGACGAAGATGAGTTCGACGCGTTCCGCCGCACGCTGACCTGGGAGGGGCACGCCGAGAACATTAGGGTGCCGTATCTCTGCGTCGCCGGCGAATGGGACGAGCTGAGCCCCATGGTCCACACCGAACGGATGCTGTCGGGGATGAGCAACCCGCGCCGTCTGGTGGTTTATCAGGACGCCCGCCACGCCATCGGCGCCTGTCCGTCGGTCAACCTGGGTCCGCACCCGCCGACCATGGTGGCCGACTGGATGGCCGCGCGGTTCGCCGGCAAGCCGATGGACAGCGAGCGCTGGTATGTCGACAACAGCGGCGCGGTGACGAAGACGGCGCTGTGATGGCTTAACCGAGCAGTTTCTTGATCTCTTCGCGGAGCGCCGGCCCGAGATCGGGGCGCTCCAGCGCGTAGGCGACGTTGGCCGAGAGGAACCCGATCTTCGAGCCGCAGTCGAAGCTGCGGCCATCGAATTTCAGGCCATAGAACGGCTGGGTCTTGGCCAGCGTGATCATCGAATCGGTGATCTGGATTTCGCCGCCGGCGCCGCCGGTCTGCGTCTCCAGCAGGTCGAAGATTTCCGGCTGCAGGATATAGCGGCCGGTGATGATGAGGTTCGATGGCGCCTTCTCGCGCGGCGGCTTCTCGACCATTTCGGTGATCGCGAACGTGTTGCCCTTGGCCTTGCCGACACCCACCACGCCGTAGGAGCTGATGCGATCCATCGGCACCTCTTCGACGGCGATCACGTTGGCGTTGGTCTCGGCGGCGTTGTAGGCGTCGATCATCTGCTTGAGGCAGCCCGGCTTGTTCTGCACCAGCACGTCGGGCAGCAGCAGGGCAAACGGCTCGCGGCCCACCAGCTCCCGGGCGCACCAGACCGCGTGCCCGAGGCCGAGCGGCGATTGCTGGCGGGTGAAGCTCGCGGTGCCCGCTTCGGGCAGGTCGGACGACAGCAGCTTCAGGTCGGCGAGCTTGTTGCGCTCCTTGAGCGTGACCTCCAGCTCGAACTGACGGTCGAAGTGGTCCTCGATCACCGCCTTCTGGCGTCCGGTCACGAAGATGAAATGCTCGATACCGGCCTCGCGCGCCTCGTCGACCACGTGCTGGATCAGTGGCCGGTCGACCACCGGCAGCATCTCCTTGGGCATCGCCTTGGTGGCGGGAAGAAAGCGGGTGCCGAGGCCCGCGACGGGGAAGATCGCTTTGCGAATCGTTTTCATATGGGATGCTTCATGGGGGAGGGCGGCGAATCAGGCCACCGGGTTGGGCCGCTCCGCCAAGGTTTTGCGCGCAAACTTGACGGTAACAAGTCGGATGGCACAGTGGCGCCATTCTGAACGCCGGGGCGGCAGCAATGTGGCAGCGAATTCTGGGAATGCGAATTCTTGCGGCGGTCGCCTCGGCGATGATCTTGGCGCTGCCGGGCCTGGCCGAAGCGGCGCCGCGCTGCCGCAACAACGGCAGCTTCGAGGTCTGGCTCGCCGCCTTCAAGCAGGAGGCCGCGGCGCAAGGAATCTCACGCCAGGCGATCGCGGCGGCGCTGGACGGCGTCACCTTCGATCCAGCGATCATCCGCCGCGACAGCGGGCAGGGCGTGTTCCAGCAGAGCTTCCTGCAATTCGCCAGCCGCATGACGGCGATCGGCCGCTACCAGAACGGGCTCCAGCAGTTGAAGGCCAACGCGCCGCTGCTGTCCCGCATCGAACAACGGACTGGAGTGCCGCCCCCGGTGGTCGTCGCGCTGTGGGGGCTCGAAAGCGACTACGGCACATACAAAGGCGGCATCTACAACGTCATCCGCTCGGTGGCGACGCTGGCCTACGACTGCCGGCGCTCGGCGTTTTTTCGCGATCAGTTGATGGGCGCGGTGCGGCTGGTTGAGCGCGGCGATCTGAAGCCCGCCGAAATGATCGGCAACTGGGCCGGCGAACTCGGGCCGACGCAGTTCACCCCGGCGGATTATTTCAAACACGGCATCGATTTCGACGGCGACGGACGCGTCGACATGATCCACAGCGTGCCGGATGCGCTCGCCTCGGCGGCCAACCTGCTCAAGAGCTTCGGCTGGCAGAAGGGCCAGCCCTGGCTTCAGGAGGTCAGGGTGCCGGCGCAGATGCCGTGGGAGCAGTCGGGCCTCGACAACCAGCACCCGCGTTCGCAATGGGTGAAGTGGGGCGTTGCCGCCAGGCATGGCGCACCGCTCCCCGCCGACGACGTTAAGGCATCGCTGATCCTGCCGATGGGGCACCTCGGCCCGGCGTTCCTCGCCTATGCGAATTTCAGGGCCTACACGGAATGGAACGCCGCCATCGTTTACGCGACGACCGCTGCCTATTTCGGCACCCGGCTCGCCGGGGCGCCTCCTGTCAGCCCGGGCAACGGCCAGCCGGTGGTGCCGACGACGGAGCAGATAAAAGAGTTGCAGCGCCTGCTGATCGCCCGCAAGCTCCTGACTGGTGAGGCCGATGGGCGGCTCGGGGCGACCACCCGCCCGGCGGTCAAGCAGGCCCAGCAGAAGGTCGGGCTGCCGGCCGACGCCTACCCGACCCAGGAGTTGATTGAGCGGCTGAAGGCGGGGCGCTAGTCACCCACGCCGAAATCGCCCGTTTGTGAATTGCGCGGTTAACGCTCGTTAAACCATATCTTGCCCCAATAGAGCCCGATGGTTGGATTACGGCACGGGGCAGACGACATGAACTGTGGGCGCGCGGTCGGTTTGCGGTCGGCGAATTGGCAGATGGCGAGATATTCCGCATCTTTGGCTCGGTTGATGTTGGGTGGAGCCTTCCTGCTCGGCGCAGCGGCCCACGGCTTTGCGCAATCGGCGCAGGCGCAACCCCCAGCCGCCGCCGTTGCGCCAACCCCCTCGCCGCCGAAGGAGTGGACCGGCGAATCCGGTTCCTCCGGTCATCCCCAGATGCAGGCCAGCGCCATACGCGCCGCCGCTGCCAATTTCGAATCCTGCGTCGAGGGCATGTGGCCGCTCGCGCAGAAGCGCAACATTTCGCGGGCAAGCTTCGACAAGTTCACCAGCGGGCTGACGCCCGAGCTTCGCATCATGGATCTGATCGATGCCCAGCCGGAGTTCACCAAGGCGTTCTGGGACTACCTCGATATTCTGGTGAGCGAGGCGCGCATCGCCGGCGGCCGGGAGATACTCGCCAAGCATAAGGCCGTGTTCGACAAGGTCGAGAAGCAGTATGGCGTCGACCGTTACATCATCACCGCGATCTGGGGCGTCGAGTCGAACTACGGCACGCTCGGTGGCGACCGACCGGTGTTGCGCTCGACCGCGACGCTCGCCTGCGTCGGCCGCCGTCAGGCGTATTTCCGCGACGAATTCCTGTCCGCACTGGAAATCCTCCACCGCGGCGATCTGAAGCCGGAGCAGTTGATCGGTTCCTGGGCCGGTGCGTTCGGCCCGACCCAGTTCATGCCGACCTCGTTCAAACGCTACGCCGTCGACTTCGACGGCGACGGCCGCCGCGACGTGGTCAGCAGCGCTGCCGACCTGATCGCCTCGACCGCCAACAATCTCAAGAAGGACGGCTGGATTCCGGCCGAGACCTGGGGCTACGAGGTCGTCATCCCGAAGGGCTTCAACTATCTGCTGGCCGATCGCAGCAAGCAACTCACGCTGACTGAATGGCAGGGCCACGGCATCAAGCGGGCCGGCGGCAAGGCGTTTCCGCAATTGAATGAGAAAGCCTACCTGCTGGTGCCAGCGGGTAACCAGGGACCGGGTTTCCTGATGCTGCAGAACTTCCGCGTCATCATGAAATACAATCCGGCGGAGGCTTATGCGCTGGCGATCGGATATCTGGCCGACCGGTTGCGCGGCGGCGAGCCGTTCGTGCAGGCGTGGCCGCGTCACGAGCCGGTGCTGACGCTGGCCGAGCGGCGCGAATTGCAGGAGTTGTTGAACCGCAAGGGCTTCGACACTGGCGAGCCGAACGGCCGGCTGGGCCCGAAATCGCGCGCCGCGGTGCGCGACTTTCAGCAGTCAATCGGCCTCGTGCCGGATGGCTTTGCCACCGCCACGATCCTGGCCCGGCTGCGCCGGTGAGCCGATAACCAACCAGCGGCCATCAGGTTGACAATTTCCCGGAGTTAACGACCGATAGGCTCGCGGCCTCCCTCGATCGGGGCCGGCGGCACATCATTCGGTCGGCACCTCGATGGCGTTAAAAGGCCAGTTTTTGCAAAGGTTTGGCAGTCGCGCCAAGGCCGGCGTCAAGCGCAGCGGCAGGTATGGCATCTTGGCCGTCTGCGGGCTCGCGCTGATGTCGGTCCCGGTGTTCGCCCAGTTCGGCACCCGCAGCGGCACCTTCGACTCGTTTTTCAGCCCGTTCGCGCCACCCCGCCAGCAGCAGACCGAGCGGCCGGTCGATTTCAGCCGCGCCCCGCCGCCAAAGAAGCTCGACAATCAGCCGAGTGGCAGCGTGCTGGTGTTCGGCGATTCCATGGCGGACTGGCTGGCTCACGGTCTTGAGGACGCGCTGGGCGATACGCCGGATATCGCGGTCGTCCGCCGCAACCGGGCCACCGCCGGCCTGATCCGTTACGACGCTCGAAACGAGAACCAGGATTGGGCGCAGGTGGTTCGCGAAGCGATCACCGCGACCAAGCCGAAGTTTATCGTGATGATGGTCGGCCTGAACGATCGTGTGTCGGTCCGTGACCGCGTGTCGTCGGTGACAACTCCGACGGCCACCACACCGAGGACCGCTGCTCCGGCTGCGAAGCCGGCCGCACCGGCGGCGCCCGAACAGACTTTGCCCAAGCCGGACGCGGCGGACGCCGAGCAGAATCCGGCCGAAGTTCCGGTGGTTGCGGCGCCTGAGCCCAAGGGCAACTCCACAACCACCACCACGACTTATCGCGTCTACGAATTCCGCTCCGACGAGTGGGCCGCCTACTACACCAAACGCATCGACGCGACGATCGCCGCGTTGAAGAGCGCCGGCGTTCCGGTGTTCTGGGTCGGGCTGCCGTCGATCCGCGGGCCGAAATCGACCAGCGACATGCAGTATCTCGACGACCTGTACCGTACCAGCGCGGAAAAGGCTGGAGTCACCTACATCGACGTTTGGGACGGGTTCGTCGACGACAGCGGCCGCTTCGTTCTCCAGGGCGCCGACTTCGAAGGCCAGATCCGCAGGCTGCGCGCCGGTGACGGCGTGCATTTCACCAAGGCCGGAGCGCGCAAGCTCGCACATTATCTCGAGCGCGAAATCAGCCGCGTGACGACCCCCGGCGCCGAACTGGTGGCGCTGCCTTCAAGCGAGCCGCTCGCGCCAGCGGGGCCGGCCAAGCCGAGCGGCCCGGCCGCGCGCCCGCTCGCAGGCCCTGTCGTTCCGTTGACCGTGTCGGTGACGTCCAGTCAGGAGCTGATCGGTCCCCGCGACACCGGCGACCCGTCCAGTCCGAAATCGGTGATCCGCGCTCTGGTGAACGGCGAGCCGGTTGCGCCGCCGGCTGGCCGTGCCGACGACTTCAAGTGGCCCCGGCGCGTTATCGCGCCGCTTGGCTCAGATCCCATCGTGGCCACCACGACCGAGCCAATTCCGGTGATGAAGCCTGCGCCGGAAACCACGGTCGCGGCGCCGAACGGCGAGACCCGTCCTGTCGCCGCCAACGCCGGCGTGCGCAAGCCGGTCACCACCGTCCGCGCGCAACCGCCAGCTCAGCAGCAGCCGCGCGGCCCAAGCTTCTTCTCGTTTTTCCGCTAACCCGCCGCTGGCCGGCGTGGCGTTAAGCTCACCGCGGCAGCGCGGTGGCTCCCATCAGGAACTTGTCGATCGCGTGGGCGCACTGGCGGCCCTCGCGGATTGCCCATACCACCAGAGACTGGCCACGACGCATGTCGCCGGCGGCAAATACCTTCGGCTGCGATGACTGATAGGCGATCTGGTCGGCTTTGATATTGCCGCGCGGATCGAGGTCGAGATTGAGCGCATCGATCATGCCCTCGTGCACCGGATGCACGAAGCCCATGGCCAGCAGCACGAGGTCGGCGTCCAGCTCGAACTCGGAGCCGGGAATCGGCTGAAACTTGGCATCGGCGCGCGCGCAGTGCAGTTTTTTCACCTGGCCATTCTCGCCGGTGAACTTCGTCGTCAGCACGGCAAAGTCGCGCGTCACACCTTCTTCATGGCTCGACGAGGTGCGCAGCTTCAGCGGCCACAGCGGCCACGTCAGCGGCTTGTTCTCATGTTCGGGTGGCTGCGGCATGATCTCGAAGTTCATCACCGACTTGGCGCCTTGGCGGATCGAGGTGCCGATGCAGTCGGAGCCGGTGTCGCCGCCGCCGATGACGACGACATTCTTGTCGGTGGCGAGGATCGGCTCGATCCGGCCAAGGTCCTCGCCGCCGACGCGGCGGTTCTGCTGCGGCAGAAATTCCATGGCGAAATGGATGCCCTTGAGCTCGCGCCCCGGAATCGGCAGGTCGCGGCCCTTCTCCGAGCCGCCGGTCAGCGCCACGGCGTCGTAGTCCTTGACCAGTTGCTCGATCGGCAGATTGACGCCGACGTGGGCGCCGTAATGGAAGGTCACGCCCTCGCTTTCCATTTGCGCGACGCGGAGATCGACGATCTTCTTTTCCATCTTGAAGTCGGGGATGCCGTAGCGCATCAGGCCGCCGGCCTTGGCGTTCTTCTCATAGAGATGCACGTCGTGGCCGGCGCGGGCGAGCTGCTGGGCGCAGGCCATGCCGGCGGGCCCTGAGCCGACCACCGCGACCTTCTTGCCAGTCTTTGGGCCATAGCTCTCCGGCTTCAAACCGCTGGCGATGGCACGATCGGCTATTTCCTGTTCGATGCTTTTGATGGCGACCGGATTGTCGTCGATGTTGAGCGTGCAGGACGCTTCGCACGGCGCCGGGCAGACGCGGCCGGTCACCTCGGGGAAGTTGTTGGTCGAGTGCAGGTTGCGCGCCGCCTCATCCCAGTTGCCGGAGTAGACGAGATCGTTCCAGTCGGGGATCTGGTTGTTGACCGGGCAACCGGTCGGCTGGCTGGTGATGGTGTTGGTGCCGTGGCAATAGGGCACGCCGCAATTCATGCAGCGCGCGGCCTGCTCGCGGATGTCCTTTTCGGGCAACGGCAGGACGAATTCTTTGTAATTTCGAATCCGTTCCTCGACCGGGAGGTAATCCCGATCTTCCCGTTCAAATTCGAGGAATCCAGTGACTTTACCCATTTACATCACGCACGGGCGAGCTCGGGTTTCGCGGCTTCTGCGGCTTCGAGCGCCTTCAACTCGGCCAGCGCGCGGCGGTATTCGACGGGCATCACCTTGCGGAACATCGGGCGATACTTGTCCCAGGCCGCCAGGATGTCGGCGGCCCGCTTGCTGCCGGTGAAGCGGGCGTGCCGGGTGATCAGTATGCGCAGCCGTTCGGAATCGTAGCGGGAGAGATCGGCGGACACATCGACCTTGCCGTGCGCTTCGAGGTCGTTGGAATGGCCATACACTGTTTGGCTGACCTCTTCCTCGGCGGCGATCGGCTGCAGCTCGACCATCGCCATGTTGCAGCGCTTCGGGAACGAGCCATCCTCATCGAGCACGTAGGCAATGCCGCCCGACATGCCGGCGGCAAAGTTGCGGCCGGTCGGGCCGATCACGACGACGACACCGCCGGTCATGTATTCGCAGCCGTGGTCGCCGGTGCCTTCGACCACGACCGTCGCGCCGGAGTTTCGGACAGCGAAGCGTTCGCCAGCGATGCCGCGGAAATACGCCTCGCCGGCAATCGCACCGTAAAGCACGGTGTTGCCGACGATGATGGATTTCTCCGGCACAATGCCGCTGTCGGCCGCCGGCTTGATCACGATGCGACCGCCCGACAGCCCCTTGCCGACGTAGTCGTTGCCTTCGCCTTCGAGTTCGAAGGTGATGCCCTTGGCCAGGAACGCGCCGAAGCTCTGGCCCGCGGTGCCCTTGAGGCTGACGTTGATGGTGTCATCCGGCAGTCCGGTGTGGCCGTAACGCTTGGCGACCTCGCCCGACAGCATGGCGCCGGCGGTACGGTCGATGTTGCGGATCGCCGCGGTGATGCGTGCCGGCGCGCCGCGATCGAGCGCGGCCTGCGCCTCCTTGATCAGCTTGCGATCGAGGATGTCGTGGATCTGGTGATCCTGCGTCTCGCTGTGGTGAATTCCCACGTTGTCCGGCGCGACCGGCTTGGTAAACAGCCGGGAGAAATCCAGGCCCTTGGCCTTCCAGTGCTCGATCACCTTACGCTGGTCGAGCATCTGCATCTGCCCGACCATCTCGTCGAAGGTGCGATAGCCCATCGACGCCATGATCTCGCGGACTTCCTCGGCGACGAAGAAGAAGAAGTTGATGACGTGCTCGGGCTGGCCGGTGAATTTCGCGCGCAGCACCGGATCCTGGGTGGCGACGCCGACCGGGCAGGTGTTGAGATGGCACTTGCGCATCATGATGCAGCCGGCCGCGATCAGCGGCGCGGTCGAGAAGCCGAACTCGTCGGCGCCGAGCAGCGCGCCGATCACGACGTCGCGGCCGGTGCGGATGCCGCCGTCGACCTGCACGGCGATGCGGCTGCGCAGCCGGTTGGCCACCAGCGTCTGGTGGGTCTCGGCCAGGCCGATTTCCCACGGCGAGCCCGCGTGCTTCAGCGAGGTGAGGGGGCTCGCGCCGGTGCCGCCCTCGAACCCCGAGATCGTCACATGGTCGGCGCGCGCCTTGGAGACACCCGCGGCCACGGTGCCGACGCCGACTTCGGAGACCAGCTTCACCGACACGTCACCCGTGGGATTCACGTTCTTCAAGTCGAAGATGAGCTGCGCCAGATCTTCGATCGAATAGATGTCGTGGTGCGGCGGCGGCGAGATAAGGCCGACCCCCGGCGTCGAGTGGCGGACCTTGGCGATGGTCTTGTCGACCTTGTGTCCCGGCAACTGGCCGCCTTCGCCGGGCTTGGCGCCCTGCGCCATCTTGATCTGCATCATGTCCGAGTTCACGAGATACTCGGCGGTGACGCCGAAGCGCCCCGAGGCCACCTGCTTGATCGCCGAACGCATGCTGTCGCCGTTCGGCAGCGGCTTGTAGCGGTCGGATTCCTCGCCGCCCTCGCCGGTGTTCGACTTGCCGCCGATCCGGTTCATGGCGATGGCGAGCGTGGTGTGCGCCTCTCGGGAGATCGAGCCATACGACATCGCACCAGTGGCGAAGCGCTTCACGATAGTCTTGGCGGACTCGACCTCTTCGAGCGGAACGGCCTTGCGGTCGTCCTCTTGCGCGGTCTTGACCCGGAACAAGCCGCGGATGGTGAGAAGCGTGTCCTGCTCGTTGAGGATTTTTGCGAATGCGCGGTACTTTTCCTGCGAATTGCCGCGCACGGCGTGCTGCAGCGTTGAGACCGTGGTGGCGGTCCAGGCGTGATCCTCGCCGCGTGCGCGGACGGCATATTCGCCGCCGACGTCGAGCATGCCGCGATACACCGGCGAGTCTCCGAACGCATCGCGGTGGCGGCTCACAGCCTCCTCGGCGATCTCGCGAAGCCCGACGCCCTCGATCCGGGTTGCGGTGCCCGTGAAGTATTTGCCGACGAAATCCGCCGTCAGGCCGACCGCGTCGAAAATCTGCGCGCCGCAATAAGACTGGTAGGTCGAGATGCCCATCTTGGACATCACCTTCAGTAGCCCCTTGTCGATCGCCTTGATGGTGCGCTTGACGATTTCTTTCTTGTCGAGCTTGCCCGGCAACTCGGCGTGCATCGCGATGAGCGTTTCGAAGGCGAGATACGGGTTGATCGCCTCTGCGCCGTAGCCGGCGAGGCAGCCGAAGTGGTGCACCTCGCGAGGTTCGGCGGATTCGACCACGATGCCAACCGAGGTGCGCAGACCCTGGCGGATCAGATGGTGATGCACCGCCGCGCAACCGAGCAGCGACGGCATCGGTATGCGGTCGGTGCCGGCCTTGCGATCGGACAGGATGATGATGTTGATGCCGTCGCGCACGGCCTGCTCGGCCTGCTTGGCCAGCGCGTCGATGGCCTTCTCGATGCCGGTGGCGCCGTCCACAGACGGCCAGGTCATGTCGAGCGTGACCGATTTGAAGTGGCCGTCGCCGACGTTGGAGATGGCGCGGACCTTCTCCAGATCCTCGTTGGTCAGGATCGGCTGTCGCGCTTCGAGGCGCTTGGTGTGCGATGTGCCTTCGAGATCGAACAGGTTCGGCCGCGGCCCGATGATCGAGACGAGGCTCATGACGATTTCTTCGCGGATCGGATCGATCGGCGGGTTCGTAACCTGGGCGAAGTTCTGCTTGAAGTAGGTGAACAGCAGTTTCGATTTGTTCGACAGCGCGGAAATCGGCGTGTCGGTCCCCATCGAACCGGTCGCTTCCTCGCCCTGCGCCGCCATCGGCGTCATCAGGATTTTGAGGTCTTCCTGCGTGTAGCCGAACATCTGCTGGCGATCGAGCAGCGCGAGATTGGAGATCGGCGCCGCCGCCGAAGTGGTGGGCAAATCCTCCAGAACGATCTGGGTGTTAGCAAGAAACTGCTTGTATGGGTGGTGCTTGGCCAGCGAGGACTTGAGCTCCTCGTCCGGAACAAGGCGGCCTTGTTCGAGGTCGACCAGCAGCATCTTGCCGGGCTGCAGGCGCCATTTCTGCACGATGTCCTTTTCCGGAATCGGCAGCACGCCCATCTCGGACGCCATGATGATGCGGTCGTCGCGCGTTACAAAATAGCGTGCAGGGCGCAGCCCGTTGCGGTCGAGCGTGGCGCCGATCTGGCGGCCGTCGGTGAAAACGAGCGCGGCGGGCCCATCCCAGGGCTCCATCAAAGCCGCGTTGTATTCATAGAACGCGCGGCGCTCTTCATCCATCAGCGGATTGCCGGCCCAGGCTTCCGGAACCATCATCATCATCGCGTGCGCAAGCGAGTAGCCGCCCTGCACCAGGAATTCGAGCGCGTTGTCGAAACAGGCGGTGTCGGACTGACCCTCGTAGGAGATCGGCCAGAGCTTGGTGATGTCGTCGCCATAGAGCTTGGACGATACCGAAGCCTGCCGCGCCGCCATCCAGTTGTTGTTGCCGCGCAGCGTGTTGATCTCGCCGTTGTGCGCGACCATGCGATAGGGATGCGCCAGCGACCACGCCGGAAACGTGTTGGTGGAGAAACGCTGATGGACCAGCGCGAGCGCACTCTCGAAATCGGGTTCGTGCAGGTCCGGGTAATAGGTGCCGAGCTGGTCGGCGAGGAACATGCCTTTGTAGATCACGGTGCGGCAGGAGATCGACACCGGGTAATAGCCCGACAGCCGGCGCTCGTAGCGCTGATAGATCGCGGCCGAAACCGACTTTCGCAGGATGTAGAGCCGGCGTTCGAATTCGTCCACGGTGAAGCTCTTTTTTCCCTTTCCGATGAAAACTTGCATGTGGAAGGGTTCGGTCGGCTTCACCGTCTCGCCGAGCGTCGAGTTGTCGACCGGCATGTCGGAGCGCCAGCCGAGGATGCTCAGCCCTTCGCGCTCCGCGATCTGCTCGAAGGTCTTGCAGACAAGCTCGCGCCGTTCGGCGTCGCGCGGCATGAACAGCGCGCCGATGCCGTATTCGCCCGGCTTCGGCAGGGTGATGCCGAGCGCCGCGGTCTTGCGGGCGAAGAACTTGTGCGGAATCTGAACCAGGATGCCGGCGCCGTCGCCGGCACGCGGGTCGGCGCCCACCGCGCCGCGGTGCTCGAGGTTGACCAGGATGGTCAGCGCGTCCTTGACGATCTGTTGCGACTTGCGGCCCTTGATGTCGGCGATGAAGCCCACTCCGCAAGAGGCCTTGTTCTGCGCCGGGTCGAAAAGGCCGTGTGCTTCCGGAACGCCGGGGTCCGCGGAATCGCGATAGAGCGTGCGCGCATCAACAAATGCGACCGCATCGCTTCTCTTACGCTCGCCTTTCCGCTCCTCACTCATCTCGTCGCTCTCACGGCGCCCGTTACAGCCGGGCACCGGCACACCACCCACGTTCCGCAGCACCGTTTGGTGGTGCGGCCAAATCGAACAAAGCTGATCCAGGGTCGAGAGCAGCCGTTTTGCGGGCCGCCCGCCAGCACCTTGCAGTGCTGTCATTGTCAGGGGCGTTTGCCGCACGTGCAAGCACAATAGTGCAGTGCGAAAACAACACCCAAGCCTGGATTTGATGGCTCGCCAATTGGGACAGCAATACTGTCCTATAACGCACAGAATTGCAAATCTTTCCTCGGCGGCGCCCCGTCCGTTTCGCGGCGACACCACGGCCTTGCCGTTTATTGCGTGGCCGCTGTTTCCTGCGCGTTCCGCAGCCGCGCGTTCTCGGCTTCGAGCGTCTCGATGCGCTCGCGCATGGTCTCCAGCGCAGGCGCGATCTCGGCCTGCGTGTATCGCTCGGTGATGTGTTGCGAGCAGTTCACGTCCCAGGCTTCGATGGTGAACACGATGGCGCGTTCCGGTCTCGCGCGATATGCGGGATCGACCAGCCGCTCCATCAGCAGCGGATCGTTTTCGACCACGCGGGCGCGCCCCCAGACCTTGATGCGCTGGCGGTTGGCGAAGTCGAGCAGGAACAGGTACGCGCGGTCGTTGCCGGCGAGATTGCTGACGGTGATATACTGCTTGTTGCCGGCATAGTCGGCGAAGCCGAGTGTGTTGTTGTCGAGAACCTTGATGAAGCCCTTCGGCCCGCCGCGGTGCTGGATGTAGGGCGCACCCTCGGCCGAGACCGTGGCGAGAAACGCCGTGTCGAGTTGCCCGATGAAGCCCTCGAGTTCAGGCGTAACCCGGTCCGGAAAGCCGGCCGCGATCTTGCGGGCGTAACCTTTGGCGGAGCCGCGTTTCTCCTGCTCGCGCTGTGCGGCTGGAGTGAAAACGATGTCGGCGTTATTGCTCTTCATGGCAGCCTCCAGGGGGTTGTGGAGCCCGGTATCGCCGGGCTCCAAGTGGTGAGCGATCTATGCCGCCTGCTTCTGCTTACCTGCCGGCGGAAAGTCGATGTCGGTGTCGGCGGAGATATTGAGGTAGTTGGTGAAGATGTTGAGGGCGACCGAAGCGATCACCTCCACGATCTCGGCGTCACCAAGCGAACCGGCCCGCGCAGTCTCGACATCGTCGCGCGAGGCGCCGCGGTTGGCGACCAGCTTGCGGGCGAACTCGAGCGCGGCGGCCGCGCGTAGATCGGTCGCTTCGCCGGAGCGGGCCGACAGGATGTCGGACGGCGACAGGCCGGCGCCCTTGCCGAGCAGGCTGTGGGCGGCGAGGCAGTAGTCGCAGCCATTCTGTTCGGCGACGGTCAGCGCGATCTGCTCGTGCAGCTTGGCGCCGAGCTTGCCGCCGGCCAGTGCGCCGCCGAAGCCGAGATAGGCCCCCAGCACGGCCGGATTGACGGCCAGGACGCGCATCATGTTCGGCGTCACGCCGAGCTTCTTCTGGACGCCGTCGAGCAAGGCTTTGGCCTTGGGCTCGGCGGAGGCGGGGTCGATCGCGGTGAGAATGGACATGGCAGGCTCCGTGGGTTGTGAGCCGGTGTGGCTCGGTTTGGATGCATGTTTCTCCCGCTTTCTGCCGAAAGTGATAATCAGCTTTATTGGCAATCAATTATTGCATATATTGAAACAATGGATCGGATCGACAGCGTGGCCGTTTTTACCGAGGTGGCCGAACGCGGCAGCTTCGCGGACGCCGCGCGGCATCTGAATCGGTCGCCGGCGGCGATCACCCGCGCCGTCGCTGAGCTTGAAGCGCGGCTTGGCGTGCGGCTTCTCAATCGGACCACGCGGGCGGTCAGCGTGACCGAACCAGGCCAGCGCTTCCTGGCCGGGGCACGCCGCGTGCTGGCCGATCTGGCGGAGATCGAACAGGCGGCGATCGGGCAGGGCAGTGCGCCGCGCGGCGAGTTGCGGGTGACGGCGCCCATCGTGTTCGGACGCCGCCATGTGATGCCGCTGGTGACGGATTTTCTGGCGCAATTTCCCGAGGTCAGCGTGCGGCTCGCGTTGCTCGACCGGCCGGCCGATCTGGTCGAGGAGGGGCTCGACGCTGCGATCCGCATTGGCGCGCTGGGCGATACGTCGGCGATCGCAACGCGGGTCGGCGCTCTGCGCAGGACCGTGGTGGCGGCGCCGGCCTATCTCAAGCAACGAGGCCAGCCGAAGCGGCCCGGCGATCTCGCCGGCCATGATGTCATCGCCTTCTCGGGTTTGGAGGGCGTCGAGCGCTGGAGGTTTGCCGGCGGCGCCGAAGCGCCGATCAAGCCGCGGCTGATCGTCAACACCGCGGAAGCGGCGATCGACGCGGCACTGTCCGGCTTCGGCATCACCCGTGTGCTGAGCTATCAGGCGGTGGATGCGCTGGCGGATAGGTCGCTGCTCCGGCTCTTGCGCGATCACGAGGGTGACGACATCCCGGTCAATGTGGTTTACCCAGATGGTCGGCATCCGCCGCCCAAGTTGCGCGCCTTCCTCGACGCGCTGGTGCCTCGGTTGCGGCAGCGATGCGAACAGATTGCCAAGGCTCTCCCATGAACTTTTCCCGAACATGAACTTTGCACACCATGAACTTCGCAAGCGACAACACCGCCGGCATCGCTCCGGAAATCCTGCAGGCGATCGTCGCCGGCAATGACGGCTTCGCCCTGGGTTACGGCAACGACGATGCCTCCCGCGCGGTCGAGCAGCGGATCGGCGAAATCTTCGAGCGCGACGTGGCGGTGTTCCTGGTGCCGACCGGCACCGCGGCGAATGCGCTGGCGCTGGCGCATGTCAGCCCGCCATGGGGCGCGGTGTTCGCCCATTCGGAGGCGCACATCCTGACCGACGAATGCGGCGCGCCGGAATTCTACGGCGGCGGTTTGAAACTCGTCGGCATGCCGGGCATCGGCTGCAAGGTGACTCCGCCTACGCTGGCCGAGGCGGTGTCGCATTACGAAGGCCACACGCCGCATCAGGTGGTGCCCGCCGCATTCTCGTTTGCGCAGGCAAGCGAGGCCGGCACCATCTACCGGCCGGACGAGATCGCGGCGCTGGCCAAGCTGGCGCACGCGCACGGCATGAAGGTGCACATGGACGGCGCGCGTTTCGCCAACGCGCTGGTGCGGATGAACGCGAGTCCGGCCGAAGCGACGTGGAAGGCCGGCGTCGATGTGCTTTGCTTCGGCGCCACCAAGGCGGGCGCGATGGCGGCGGAGGCGGTGGTGTTCTTTGACCGCGCGCTGGCCGCGAACATGGCCGAACGCCGCAAGCGCGCAGGGCAGTTGCTATCCAAGCATCGCTTCCTGGCGCTGCAGTACGAAGCATTCCTGCGGGACGACTGCTGGCTGCGCCTCGCCCGCCACGCCAACAATATGGCCGATCTGCTGGCCGCGCGCCTGACAGCCGCAGGGTTTGCCCCGGCCTGGCCGGTCGAGGCCAATCTCGTCTTCATCGTCATTCCGCAAAACTTAGAGGCGCGCCTGAAGGCCGCCGGTGCGCGCTATTACGTGCGGCGGAGCGACAGTCTTGCCGCGCCGCTGAAGCCGGACCAGTGTTTGGTCCGGCTGGTGACCTCCTTCGCCACCCACGAGGACGACATCGGCCGCTTCGTGGAGTTTGCCGCTAAATCCTGACCCAAGCCCTGACGCGCATTGCCGCAAAGGCGCAATTTCATCGCCGCAGCCGCGCCCCAATCCGCTCCGATGTTATGAA